>DATKQQ010000228.1:0-23532 GCA_035532615.1 Hanamia sp. | reverse complement strand
TAAGAAGCCTTTTTTGCATATCAAGAGTAATTGTCTGGGCTTCCAGTTTAAAGGGATAAGTAATGGTTTTCCCTTCGGAATAAATAAGCAGGAGAAAATTTTTATGCCTGTTAGAAGGAATAAAGGCATCATTTGCCTGTATCATAAATGATACTTTTGAAGTAGATTCGTTATCAACTGATAATGTGATTCCGGATTCTTGTGCTTTTGGTAAATCAATTATTTTTTGCGTGCTATCATCAAAATCCACTCTTGCATGATACGTTTGGCCTTCTTCAGGATTGAGATAAAAATATCCCATTCCAAGGTGAGTTGTTGAAAATGGACAAACCTCATTATTGTCGTTATCAAGTATGTTGCCCTTTATATTAACACCTAACCCATTTGTACCAATTGCCTTAAATCCAACTTTTGACCGGATACCAGTAACAAGATTACCTCCTTCTGGGAAAAACTGAAGATCAACTTTATTATTTACTGTCTTCAAATGGAGATGGATCAATTTTGAAGATGAGCTATTTTCTTTTATAGAACCGACAGGAATGATCCTGTCAAAGAATTCTGATTGCCCATTATTAAGCATCAATTGGGTATAGGCTCTTACACTGTAATTACCTTCAGGCAATGAATCAGACAATGCAAAGTCGCCCCATGTTACACCTCTGTCCAATTGCAATTTTATGGACTGTTCGATTTTGTTTTCAGTATTGATAAAATCCACATGCAGAACACCGCTTACTTCAGAAAGTTGGTGTTGCTCACCTTCGGTCACATAAGCTTTAAAATAAATAGTATCGCCGGCAGCGTAATAAGGTTTATCAAATTGTAAATAAGCGTTCTCAAATACATGATGAGAAAAAAATGTTTCCAGGTTGTTGGTTATATTTATTTTACCAGGACTATATGCCTGCCCCCATGCCCCTGAACTAAAGCAGAAAATTATCAATGGAGATAAAAGTAGTTTTATCACTTTTGTAAAATTACAATGCGTGAATTTTTTAACAGTTAAGTTGTATGCAGCATCCAAGTTAATTATATTTTTTTAATGGTGGTTTATTTCCGGGGCTATTATAAGAAAATGCAAGAATCTTAAGTTAAATAATTTTTTTTAATGCTCTCAAATCTTTCTCTCAAATCTTTTCTTGTATAATTAAAAATAAATTTCCAAATGGGAAATTCTCCAACATAGCTTAATTTCGCAAACTTAATTTTAAAATAAAAACAATATAAGTTATGAGCACAGTAAAAGTTGCCATTAATGGGTTTGGCAGAATTGGACGCCTTGTATTCAGGCAGATATATAACATGGAAGGCATAGACGTAGTAGCTATCAATGATCTTACCAGTCCTAAACAATTAGCACATTTATTAAAATACGATAGCTCCCAGGGAAGATTTGAAGGTGAGGTAAAACATACGGATAATTCTATAGTTGTAAATGGGGAAGAAATAAATATTTATGCACAAAGGGAACCGGCACAAATTCCCTGGGGCAAGCACGATGTAGATGTGGTAATAGAAAGCACGGGCTTTTTTGCAGATAAAGATAAAGCGCAGGCTCACATTACGGCAGGCGCAAAAAGAGTTTTGATTTCAGCGCCTGCAACCGGCGGCGTGAAAACCGTTGTTTTTAATGTAAATCATAATATTCTTGACGGAAGCGAAACTATTATTTCTTGTGCATCTTGCACTACCAACTGCCTTGCTCCTATGGCACAAGTATTGAATAATAGTTTTGGTATTGCAACCGGTTTTATGACAACTATTCACGCATATACCAACGATCAGAATACCTTGGATGCCCCACATCCAAAAGGAGATTTAAGAAGAGCGAGAGCTGCAGCGGCCAACATTGTACCTAACAGTACTGGTGCTGCAAAAGCTATCGGCCTGGTGCTTCCTGAAATAAACGGGAAGCTAGATGGCGTAGCACAAAGAGTTCCTGTAATTGCCGGATCACTGGTAGATCTTACCTGTATTTTAAATAAAAAAGTAACTGTTGATGAAGTGAATGCAAGTATGAAAGCCGCTTCAAATGAGAGTTATGGTTATAACGTAGATGAAATAGTAAGTTCAGATATTATTGGAATGCGTTATGGTTCTTTATTTGACGCTACACAAACTAAAGTATTGACCGTAGGTGATCATCAGTTAGTAAAAACAGTTGCATGGTATGATAATGAAATGAGTTATGTATCTCAATTAGTACGTACTGTGCATTATTTTGGTAAATTGATAAAAAAATAAAGTAAGAGTAATAGAAAGATATTTTATAACTGATCTTCTATTTGGTTTATAAAAAATTTACTCCCCGTCTTTTATAAGATGGGGAGTTTTTTTGAAAATTGTAATATAATTATTTCATAAAGAAACAGGTTTGGAAATAAAAATTAAGATATTAATTCTATTTCTAAAAATTTTTTTTAGCAAAACAATTTCGAAATCTGAAGGAATATTTGAAAATACCTTACAGTTTTAATTCCCTTAGTCCTTTAACTTTCTGTTTTCCATTGTTTAGAAGCTGTTTTAGCTTACCTTTGCCGCCTCAAAAATTTCAGGCATTTAATGCCAAAAAAGAATATGGATATTAGAAACATTGCAATAATAGCTCACGTTGATCATGGTAAAACCACTCTGGTGGATAAGATTTTACACAGTACCAATATTTTCCGGGATAACCAGGAAACAGGTGAACTGATAATGGACAGCAATGATCTGGAAAGAGAAAGAGGCATTACTATTTTTAGTAAAAATGTTTCAGTAACTTATAAAGGCGTAAAAATAAATGTTATTGATACGCCCGGCCACAGTGACTTTGGTGGTGAAGTGGAGCGTGTATTAAAAATGGCAGATGGCGTTTTGCTTTTAGTAGATGCCTTTGAAGGACCTATGCCCCAAACCCGTTTTGTACTGCAAAAAGCTTTACAGTTAGGGCTACATCCGATAGTTGTTATTAATAAAGTAGATAAACCCAATTGTCGTCCCGATGAAGTTCACGATGCGGTATTTGAATTATTTTTTAATCTGGATGCTACTGAAGAGCAGTTGGATTTCCCGATAATCTTTGGCTCGAGTAAACAAGGATGGATGAATACTTCTCTGGAGCCAACCGATAATATTTTCCCTTTATTAGATACCATTCTCGAAAAAGTGCCACCTCCATCTCATGAAGAAGGTACTTTACAAATGCAAATTACATCCTTAGATTATTCTTCATTTTTGGGAAGGATTGCAGTAGGAAAAGTAGCGCGTGGAATTATTAAAGACAACCAACCTCTTTCTTTAATGAAGTTAGATGGAACTATTCAAAAAACACGTGTTAAAGAGTTGTATGTCTTTGAAGGTCTTGGGAAAAAGAAAGTGACCGAAGTGGCTGCCGGCGACATTTGCGCTGTTGTGGGTATTGAAGGATTTAATATTGGTGAAACACTTGCTGATTTTGAAAATCCGGAAGCATTGCCGGTAATCAATATTGATGAACCAACCATGAACATGCAGTTCAGTATTAATAATTCTCCTTTTTATGGTAGAGATGGAAAGTATGTAACCTCACGTCATTTAAAAGACAGGTTAGAAAAAGAACTGGAAAAGAATCTTGCTTTGCGTGTAAATCCTACCGGTAGTGCTGATAGCTTTATGGTGTATGGTCGCGGGATTTTGCATTTGAGTATCCTGGTAGAAACTATGCGCAGAGAAGGTTACGAATTGACAGTTGGTCAACCGCAAGTGATAGTTAAAGAAATAGATGGACAAAAATGCGAGCCTTTTGAAAACCTGGTAGTGGATGTCCCTGCCGAATATAGTGGACGCGTAATTGACCTGGTAACACAACGCAAAGGCGAAATGCTGATCATGGAAAGTAAAGGCGAAATACAACATCTTGAATTTGAAATTCCTTCGCGAGGGTTGATCGGGTTGCGTTCCAATATGCTAACCAACACTGCCGGCGAAGCTGTAATGGCACATCGTTTCCTGGAATACAAACCCTGGAAAGGATATATCCCTGGAAGAAGTAATGGTGTTTTAATTTCTAAAAACCAGGAGAAAACAACAGGGTATTCTATTGATAAATTACAGGATCGTGGAAGATTTTTTGTGGATCCCGGAGAAGAAGTTTATGTAGGTCAAATTATTGCCGAACATATTAAACCTGGAGATTTAATTGTTAACGCGACAGAGCCTAAAAAACTGACCAACCACCGCGCAAGTGGCGCGGATGATGCTTCACGGATAGCTCCAAAAACGTTGATGACTTTAGAAGAATGCATGGAATACATACAGCAGGATGAGTGTATAGAAGTAACACCAAAATTTATACGTATGCGCAAAGTGATCCTTAACGAGGATGAGAGGAAAAAATCACAAAGAGTGCAGCAGGTTGAAGCGTAAAATAATGTTTATTTTATTACATTTAAATTAAGTTTTAAGATAAATTTTTCCGATTTCATATTTTGAAAAATAGCAAATACATTGAATTTCAGTTTTGTATAAATAGTTTATATATAATTTAAATATGTAGATAAAAACTGACATATTTAAGCCTTCTTTCTTTGGAAACCGTAATCATATTTTCTCTAAAACCTTTACTATACTGCATTTTATAATTTATAAACTAATTTACCGATAGTAGAATCAAGGCATAATTAATTTTATTTCCGACTATTTTAATGATAATTTCAATAGGATCACATTTAAGTAAATCTGTAAGGATATGTATCTTTGCATGTTTTTAAGTAGAGATTTAAGGTGGGTTTAATAGTATTGAATTTTAACGTAAATAATTATGGAAAACAAAGGGTTATACTCTCCGGAATTTGAACATGACTCATGCGGTATCGGTTTTGTAGCAAACATCAAAAGCAATAAAAGCCACCGTATTATCTCCGATGCATTAACCATTCTTGAAAATATGGAGCATCGTGGAGCAAGTGGATGTGAAATAAATACCGGGGATGGCGCCGGAATTCTCATTCAGATTCCTCATGAATTTTTCTTTGATGAGTGCCTGAAACTGGATATTCACCTGCCTTCGTATGGTAGATACGGAGTGGGCGTTTTGTTTTTTCCAAAGGATATTCGCCTAAAGGAAGAATGCCGCGATATATTTAACCGTTGTGCAGAAACGCTGGGATTGGAAATAATGGGTTATCGCAGGGTGCCGGTAAATACGGAAGGATTGGGTTCATCCGCACTTTCTGTTGAACCTGAGATGGAACAGGTTTTTATTGCCTGCCCTGATCATATTGCTAACCTTGATGATTTTGAAAGAAAATTATTTGTTCTAAGAAATTATTCAACCCAAACCATTAATAATACAGTTAAAAAAGACGCTATTGGTTTTTATGTAGCCTCGCTTTCTTATAAAACTATTATTTATAAAGGCCAGCTCACAAGTCTTCAGCTTCGAAACTATTTTCCCGATCTGAGCAATAAAAAAATTGTATCTGCTTTTGGATTGATTCACTCTCGGTTTGCAACTAATACTTTTCCTTCATGGAAATTAGCTCAGCCGTTTCGCTATATCGCACACAATGGCGAGATCAATACTTTGCAAGGAAATTTGAACTGGCTGCGTACAAGTGAAAAAAGTTTTGTTTCCCAATACTTTACTAAAGAAGAAATGGAAATGATCCTTCCTGTGGTTGACAAAGGGCAATCAGATTCTGCATGTTTGGACAATATGATAGAACTGCTTCATTTGTGCGGTCGTTCTCTTCCTCATGTAATGATGATGCTGATACCGGAAGCCTGGGACGGAAACGAACAAATGGATCCGGTAAAAAAAGCTTTTTACGAATTTCATGCTTCCTTTATGGAGCCATGGGACGGTCCTGCATCCATTTCTTTTACGGATGGAAAACTAATTGGCGCTACTTTGGATAGAAATGGATTGCGACCATCAAGATATTGCGTTACAACAGACGATAGAGTAATCATGGCTTCTGAAACCGGCGTACTTCCTGTAGATCCGAAAATGATTAAGGAAAAAGGAAGATTGCAGCCCGGTAAAATGTTTGTTGTGGACATGGAAGAAGGAAGAATTATAAGTGATGATGAAATAAAAGAAAAAATTTGCTCAACAAAACCTTATGCCGAATGGTTGAATAAATATAAAATTCGTTTAGAAGAATTACCGGCTCCAAGAGTGATGTTTACTCACCTGGAGCATGACCAGATATTCAAGTATCAAAAAGCATTTGGATATTCAACTGAAGATCTGGAACTTTTAATATCACCAATGGCACTCAACGGAAAAGAACCGGTAGGTTCTATGGGGAATGATGTGCCACTGGCCATTTTAAGCGATGAGCCACAACATTTAAGCAGTTATTTTAAACAACTTTTTGCCCAGGTGACGAATCCCCCCATAGACCCAATCAGGGAAAGGCTTGTAATGTCCCTGGCTACCTTTGTTGGTAATAATGGAAATTTATTGGAAGACGATCCTTTATCATGTCACACAGTGGCACTTAGGCATCCGGTACTTTCCAATACAGAATTAGAAAAAATAAGAAGTATTGATACCGGTATTTTCCAGGCACATACTTTACAAACCTATTTTATGGCCGATGGCAAACCGGGTTCTCTGCAAAGGGGAATTGAACGCTTGTGTCGCTATGCTGTCGAAGCAGTGGAAGACGGTTTTGAAGTATTGATTTTATCTGACAGGGCTATTGATTCAGAACATGCTGCAATTCCTTCATTACTGGCAACTTCTGCAGTTCATCATCATCTTATTAAAAAAGGATTGCGCGGAAAAGTTGGTTTGATTATCGAAGCCGGGGATGTATGGGAAACGCATCATTTTGCTTGCCTCATTGGTTTTGGCGCTACTGCTATTAATCCTTATCTGGCGCTCTCTACTATACGCGATTTGCGAATTCAGGGAAAATTGGGAAATGAACTGGATTCAAATGCACTCAAGAAAAATTATAAAAAAGCTATTAATGATGGTTTGTTGAAAGTGTTTTCAAAGATGGGAATTTCTACTTTTCAATCTTACCAGGGAGCACAAATTTTTGAGATTCTCGGAATTAATAAGTCAGTAATTGATAAATATTTTATTGGAGCTACTTCGCGTATTGAAGGAATGGGGCTTGATGAAATTGCAAAAGAAACTTTAGTAAAACATGCTTTTGCGTTTAGTAAAAAAGATATACCTGTTGATCGTCTTACTGTTGGTGGATTGTATAAATGGAAACGTAAAGGAGAAAAACACTTATTTAATCCGACAACCATTCATTTGCTGCAACATTCTACCCGGATGAATGATTATAAAATATTTAAAAAATATTCTAAGGCTGTAAACGATCAAAGTGAAAAATCGGTAACATTGAGGAGCCTGTTTCAATTCAAAAAACTCCGCCCTTCCATTTCAATTGATGAAGTAGAGCCTGCAGAAAATATTTATAAAAGATTTGCAACCGGCGCTATGTCGTTTGGTTCTATTTCGTGGGAAGCACACACTACGCTTGCTATTGCCATGAACCGTCTTGGTGGCAAAAGCAATACCGGAGAAGGTGGCGAAGATGAGATTCGTTATGAAAAATTATCAAACGGAGATTCTATGCGAAGTGCTATCAAACAAGTCGCATCTGCAAGATTTGGAGTTACAAGTTGGTATTTAAGTGAAGCAGACGAATTGCAAATTAAGATGGCCCAAGGTGCAAAACCTGGTGAGGGCGGACAGTTGCCAGGTTATAAAGTAGATGATTGGATTGGTAGGGTGAGACATGCTACACCGGGTGTGGGATTGATTTCACCTCCACCACATCATGATATTTATTCGATAGAAGATCTGGCACAATTAATTTTTGATTTAAAAAACGCCAACAGAAATGCGAGAATCAATGTGAAATTGGTTTCAAAAGCAGGCGTAGGAACCATTGCTGCAGGTGTTACCAAAGCAAAAGCAGATGTAGTTTTAATTTCTGGTCATGACGGTGGAACAGGCGCATCGCCGATGAGTTCTATAAAGCATGCAGGACTACCATGGGAATTAGGTCTTGCCGAAACACATCAGACTTTGGTAAAAAATAAATTGCGTAGTCGCGTGGTGGTTCAAACAGACGGGCAATTAAAAACAGGAAGAGATATTGCGATTGCCACTTTACTTGGCGCTGAAGAATGGGGAGTAGCAACCGCTGCATTAATTGTGGAAGGTTGCATTATGATGCGTAAATGTCATTTGAATACATGCCCTGTAGGAGTTGCCACACAAAACCCAGTATTACGGAAACGCTTTACGGGAGAGGCTGATCATGTAGTAAATCTGTTTAAATTTTTAACAGAGGAATTGAGAGAGATCATGGCTGAATTGGGATTCCGTACCATCAACGAAATGGTAGGTCAGGCCGATTATCTGGAAAAAAGAGAAAACGTGAACCATTGGAAATTTAACAAGCTGGATCTTTCACCTATATTATACAAAGAGCCTGCACCAAAATCTGTAGGTTTATATAAAATGGAAGATCAAAATCATGGATTAGACGATATCCTTGACAGAAAATTATTAAAAATTGCACAGCCTGCGCTGGAAAACCTGGAAAAAGTAAATGCATCTTTCGACATTTTGAATACAGACAGGACAACAGGTTCATTATTGTCAAATGAAATTTCAAAGAAATATAAAGACAAGGGTTTACCTGATAATACAATTCATTTCAAATTTACAGGTACCGCCGGACAGAGTTTTGCGGCCTTTACTGCGAAAGGCATAACTATGGAACTGGAAGGGGATGCCAATGATTATTTTGGTAAAGGATTGAGTGGTGCTAAAATAATCGCCTATCCGTCAAAGAATGCAGGCTTTATCCCTGAAGAAAATATTATTATCGGCAATGTTGCTTTTTATGGTGCAACTTCGGGTGAAGCATTTATTCGCGGGAAAGCAGGAGAGCGTTTTTGTGTTCGAAATTCGGGCGCAAATGTAGTAGTAGAAGGTGTCGGCGATCATGGTTGTGAATACATGACCGGAGGGAATGTTGTTATTCTTGGTAAGACAGGGAGAAATTTTGCCGCAGGGATGAGTGGGGGAGTTGCTTACGTTTATGATGTACAACATAATTTTGACGCATTATGTAATAAAGAAATGGTGGATCTTGATCCGTTAGAAGAAGGAGATGAAAAGTTTTTAAAGGAAATGATCAAAAAACAGTTTCAATATACAGGAAGCGCAGTAGCCAAATTTATTTTAAATGATTTTGAAAATCAGATGAAAAATTTTGTAAAAGTATTTCCACAGGATTATAAAAGGGTTTTGGCTGAAAAAAAGGTGGTAAAAATAGAAAAAGTTTCCACGGATAAAGGATAATATGAACTTGAATAGTAAGTTACAGAAAATTGAAGTTGTATGTAATTTATGATAGCATTAAATGAAAAAAAATGGCTAAAATAACTGGTTTTTTAGAATTTACCAGGGAACTTCCCAAAAAGCGCCCGGTTTCCGAGAGAGTGAACGATTATAAAGAATTTATCGAGCGATATTCTGAGCAAAAATTAAACGAACAAGCTGCAAGATGTATGGATTGTGGTACTCCGTTTTGTCATGAAGGTTGCCCGGTTGGGAATCTTATCCCTGAATTTAACGATGCCATTTATCGCAAAAGCTATAAAGAAGCTTATGAAATACTTTCATCTACAAATAACTTTCCGGAGTTCACAGGAAGAATTTGCCCTGCTCCTTGTGAGACGGCATGTGTGTTGGGAATTAATCAGCCTGCCATTACAATTGAAGAAATTGAAAAACACATTATAGAAATTGCTTTTGAAAGCGGCTATATTCAACCTAGAATTCCGAATGTAAGAACAGGAAAAAAAATTGCAATTATTGGTTCAGGGCCTGCAGGAATGGCTGCGGCTACTCAATTAAATTCTGCTGGTCATAGCGTTACTCTTTTCGAAAGGGACGATGAACCGGGAGGATTGTTACGTTATGGAATACCCGATTTTAAACTGGAGAAATGGGTAGTAGAGAGAAGAATTAATTTAATGAAGGAGGAAGGAGTAGAAGTTAAATGCAATGCCAACATAGGAGTTAATATAAGTATTCATGATTTACTGAGAGAATATCATGCAATTATTCTTGCTGGTGGATCTACCATTCCACGGGATTTGGAAATTACCGGAAGAGAGTTGAAAGGGGTTCATTTTGCAATGGATTTTTTAAAACAACAAAACAAAAGAGTTGCAGGGAAAAAAGTGCAGGAAGAAAATATTTTAGCAACCGGGAAAAATGTGGTTGTAATTGGCGGTGGAGATACCGGGAGCGATTGTGTGGGTACTTCTAACCGGCAAAAGGCATTATCAATAACACAATTTGAATTGATGCCAATGCCCCCCAAAAGCCGAACTCCTTTTATGCCCTGGCCAACTTACCCGATGATTTTAAAAAAAACCAGTTCACATGAAGAAGGTGCTAACCGAAGTTGGGCCATCGCTACTAAAGAATTTTTAGGAGATGAAAATGGTAATCTGAGAGCCTTGAAAATAGTAGATCTTCAGTGGAAATTTACAGAAGAAGAAAAACCTGCGCAATTTGCAGAAGTGCCAGGAAGTGAAAGAGAAATCCCTTGTGAGCGTGCCTTTTTGGCAATGGGTTTTGTACATCCTCAACATGAAGGATTATTAAACCAGCTAGATGTTGAACTTGATCAAAGAGGAAATGTAAAAGCATCTGAAAAAGAATTTCATACCAATATCGCTAAAATCTTTACCGCTGGGGATATGCGTCGTGGACAGTCTCTGGTTGTGTGGGCAATTTCAGAAGGACGCGAATGTGCCAGGAAAGTTGATGAATATCTGATGGGATCTTCTTTGTTGGAGACAAAAGACCAGAGTATTTTACATCGCGTTTAGTTTCTAAAAACCTCTGTCAGATAGAATACAAATCTCAATTATTTTCATACCCTTTTTTGGAATCTGAAAAAAGATTATTAAATGCCTCTTGTATTAATACAATTAAGAATCCACATTATTTGCTTTTTTACTGAAACGCAATTGATATAATTCTATCTCCAATTTACCCCCGATAATTATCAACGCCAATTTTCGATTTTAGAATACTTAACGAATTTATCCTTTTGGTGTAATTAAAAAGCGCAAATCCCTCATATTTGCTCGTCCATAAAACAAATATATATTATAATATATATATTTTGAAATGTATTTTTTAAAATATAGCATAAATTGCACATTTTAATATAATTATTTGATAATCAATAAAATATATAAAATACGTAATAAATTATAGAATTAAATAATATTTTTTAAATAAATAATTTAAAAATTAATAAAAATATTTTTGTTAATTAATATATTGATTTACAATGTATTATTTAGTTAATCAATTAAATAATTAAAATAAATATGTGAAATATTTATTTACTTTTAAAAAAAAGAAATATTTTTGACTAAATCTTTAAAAAGATAAACAAATATGAAGAAAATTAGTTTAAATCAATGTGCTCCTTTTATTGCTTTAATACTTGTTGCTCTTATAGCATTGTTTGTTCCTTCCATTGCTAGCTTCGATGGGAGCAAAGTATATCATTCAGCGGATATTTCGTGGATGCTTGTAGCTACCGCACTAGTATTTTTAATGACACCTGCACTTGCTTTTTTTTATGGAGGAATGGTAAACAGGAAGAATATTCTTTCCACTATGATCAAAAGCTTTGTAGCAACAGGAATAGTTAGTGTTTTGTGGATTACCGTTGGTTATAGTTTAGTATTCGGTAATTCTATTGATGGCTTTATTGGAAATCCTTTTACGCATCTTTTTTTCAAAGGGGTAAGCTCTGGCGCACCATGGAGTTTAGCACCAACCATTCCGTTAATGTTATTTGCTTTATTTCAAATGATGTTCGCTATTATAACGCCCAGTCTTGTAGTGGGTGCAGTAGCAGAAAGGGTCCGTTTTTCTTCATACATACTTTTTATTGTGATGTTTAGCCTTTTCGTGTATGCACCTATTGCACACTGGACGTGGAACCCGAATGGTTTTTTATATAAAATGGGCATACTCGATTTTGCCGGGGGAACAGTGGTTCATATTTCTGCAGGTTGTGCCGCACTTGCCGGAGCGATGGTTTTAAAAAGAAGAAAAGTTCATATAGATCATAAAGAAATGCCTCCATCCAATATTCCTTATGTTTTAATTGGTACAGGATTGCTTTGGTTTGGTTGGTTTGGTTTTAATGCTGGTTCTGCATTGGCTGCGAATGGTTTGGCTGTTTCCGCGTTTGCGACAACTAATACTGCTGCAGCTTCAGGTGGATTGGCATGGATGTTTTTTGATGTAATGAAAGGGAAAAAGCCTTCAGTGTTGGGATTTTGTATCGGAGCTGTTGTAGGCCTGGTTGCTATAACTCCAGCGGCAGGGTTTGTGGGTGTTCCGCAAAGTATTTTTATTGGGGCAATAGCTGCAATTATTTCTAATGTTGCGGTATATTATAAATCAAAGTCAATTGTAGATGACACACTCGATGTATTTCCATGCCATGGTATAGGTGGGATTGTAGGAATGATATTAACAGGAATTTTTGCTTCAAAAGCAATAAATGCGGGAGGCAATAATGGGTTATTTTATGGAAATCCAGCCTTCTTTTTTACTCAATTGAAAGGATTAGGAATTGTAGTAGCATACAGTTTTTCTACATCCTATTGCATTTTCAAATTTATTAATTGGGTAATGCCTATGAGAGTGAGCGAAGAAGATGAAGAAATAGGATTAGATGCTTCGCAACATGATGAAAAATATGTGCAAGGAACTTTATTAGTAGAAGAGAGAGGGTCTTTTTCTGAGCAGGAGAACAGACTGGATGCAATAATTCGCATGCAAAAATATTTGCAGGGTAAAGTGATAAATGATTATGGTTCTTTCACTGAAGAAGAAATGGAACTGGAGGAATTCCAACATAATGAAAAGTTTTCACAAGAAAAATCAGGGAAAAAGCACAATGACTCTTTTATATAACAAGAAAGGGAATAGCTGAAAAAATTAACTTCTGAGAAAAGTTAATCGGCTACACCCTTTCCATTTTTAAACTTTAATTCTACAACAATGTTAAGAAAAATTTTCTTAAGTACAAGTGTATTTTTTGCTTTTATTTCTGCGAAAGCGCAAACAGATTCAACCAAAACCTCACCACCACCTACTATTACCGGATCGGTTGATGCTTATTACCGGTTTAATTTTAATGATCCTCCTGCAAGTAGTAACCTGAATAATTATACCAGCTTTACCAATTCCCAGAATTCATTTGAACTTGGAATGGCAAGTATAAGAGCAGATCACACTTTTGGCAAAGCCAGTGCAACTGTTGATTTAGGCTTTGGTCGCAGGGCAGAAGAATTTTCCTATGCAAATCCGGATCACCCCACTCTTTTTGCAGTTAAGCAGGCTTTCCTAAGTTATTCTGTGAGCGATAAATTGAAATTTACAATGGGTAAATGGATGACACACATTGGGTATGAAGTTACTGATGCCTACCTAAACCGAAATTACAGTTTGGATTATATGTTTTCTTACGGCCCGTTTTCGCATACAGGTATCAGGGCTGATATCATAATTGGTAAGAAAAGCGGACTCATGTTTGGTGTGGCTAATGAAACCGACAATGTAACTACTAATTCATCTCCCAAATACCTGATTGCTCAATACAGCACAGGAACAACAAATGATAAAGTGAAGTTTTATTTAAACTACCAGGGTTCTTATAATTACGCGTTTTCCAAGACTCAATTTGATGTAGTATTAACCGGGACTGTTACCAATAAATTTAGTGTTGGTTATAATGGAACAATCCAGTCTTATTCATCTAAAGGAGAAGCCGGAAATAGTTGGTGGGGGTCTGCTGTTTATCTGAATCTTGATCCAACTTCTATATTCGGGATTACACTTAGAGGCGAATATTTTGACGATCAGCATGCGATTGTTTTCGCGCCGGGGACAAGTGTATTCGACGTTACACTTTCTCCAAACATAAGGATAAATAATCTTACTATCATACCTGAATTAAGATATGATGGTGCACAAAAGGAGATTTTTGAAAAGAGTGATGGATCGACCACTAAATCTACTTTAACAGGAATACTTGCTGCTACATATCATTTTTAACTTTTTAACTTAAACAATTTTATACACCACAAAAACCTTAACAATGAGATTATCTGATTTTACCAAAAGCATTCGCTTTTCGAAAAGGAGATTTTTGAAAATCTTTATTCCTTTAATGCTCATCTTATTTATTACTGTTGCGTTGCCAGCCGTTGCCCAGGATCCAGCCGGTACTAAAACAGGAACGATAAATGATGTTACGGCTGTCACCGTTGGAAAACCAACAATAACAGAAATTGGGGACCAGGCAGGTCACAATAAAATTGCTATCAACATTATGTGGACACTTATTACAGGATTCCTTGTAATGTTTATGCAGGCAGGTTTTGCAATGGTTGAAACCGGCTTCACCCAAAAGAAAAATGTGGCGCATACCATGGCGATGAACTTCATGGTTTACGGTATCGGTATGCTTGGTTTTTGGATATGTGGTTTTGCATTTATGTTTGGAGGAGGATTAAATCCTGCTACTTTAGGAGGGGGTGTAGCATCCAGTCATGAAATTACTGTTCACCTTTTTGGGAAAGATTTTGGGCTTATTGGGGCTGCAGGATATTTCTTAAACAGCAAGGTTTATGATGTGGGTGTTTTCACTTTATTCCTCTTCCAAATGGTGTTTATGGATACTACTGCTACTATTCCTACCGGAGGAATGGCGGAAAGATGGAAATTCAAATCTTTTATTGTATTTGGATTTTTTATTTCAATGTTTGTATATCCTATTTTTGGAAACTGGGTATGGGGTGGCGGATGGTTATCCCAACTTGGAGTAAATTTTGGATTGGGGCATGGGCATGTTGATTTCGCAGGTTCTTCGGTCGTTCACGAAGTAGGTGGTGTTGCTGCTCTCGCAGGAGCTTGGGTTATAGGACCACGTATAGGGAAATATGGGAAAAATGGCTCAGTAAATACAATTCCTGCCCACAATATTCCTATGGCTATCATTGGAACATTTATTCTTGCATTTGGATGGTTTGGCTTCAACCCCGGCTCCACCCTGGCAGGGTCTGATTTGCGAATCTCTGTAATAGCTGTGAATACTATGCTGGCCAGTGCATCGGGTGCGTTTTTTGCGGCAATGTATATGAAAGCTAAAACGAATAAATGGGATCCGGGAATGATGGCAAATGGCATGCTTGCCGGTCTTGTTGCAATTACGGCCCCTTGTGCGTTTGTTAATTCACTCTCAGCGGTAATTATCGGAGCAGTTGCAGGCTTACTCGTTATCTGGGCCGCATTATTTGTAGAAAAAACCTTGAAAATAGATGATCCTGTTGGAGCTTTTGCAGTGCATGGAGCAAATGGTTTCTGGGGAGTCATTTCTCTGGGATTATTTGCAGATGGCACTTATGGAGATGGTTGGAATGGAGTGCCGGGAACTGTAAAGGGATTATTTTATGGTGACTGGAAACAATTTATTGCTGAACTAATTGGTGCAGTAACATGTTTTGTGTTTGTATTTGTAGTGATGTACCTGTTTTTCAAGATTTGTGCTAAAACATCAATAGGGCTTAGGTCAGATGCTGCGGACGAAATAGTCGGCCTTGATATTCCTGAGATGGGTGTTCACGGATATGTGGACTAACAATTTAATCATATCATGCCGCTTAATTTTTGAGCGGCATGATATGATTTCTTTAAAAAAAAATAGAATTGCAAAACCTTTTAAAAAAAGCAATAAGTCCGCTCAAATTTTTTATTTCGGACAGCAGATCCACGGGGGTACTTCTATTATTTTGCACGGCTTTATCGCTCATTTTGTCAAATACAATCGGTATAGGATACAGATCTTTCTGGATTAATGAGATCCATTATAATTTAGGGTTCAATCTTCCGCATTCTTGTCTAAAATGGATAAATGATTTCCTTATGGCAATCTTTTTTTTGTTTGCAGGAATGGAAATTAAAAGAGAATTAATTGATGGCGAACTTTCCGGTTTCAAAAAAGCGATACTTCCTTTTGCAGCAGCCCTGGGTGGAATGATTGTACCTGCATTAATTTTTATTTCATTTAATGCCACTTCAGGATTTGTTCACGGGTGGGGAATTCCAACTGCAACAGATATCGCATTTTCAATTGGCATTGCATCCCTTCTTGGGAAACGCGTACCTGCAAGCCTGAAAATTTTTTTGATGGCGCTTGCTATTATTGACGATTTAGGCGCTATTGTTGTTATCACTTTATTTTATGGAAGTACTATTAACTGGTATGTTCTTTTTCTCGCGGTATTCGTTTATGGTTTGCTTTGGCTTTGCAATATTAAAAAAATCAAACCAGGTATTATCCAGGCTGTGCTGGGTTTTGCATTATGGTACATAGTTTTTAATTCCGGGGTTGAAGCCAGTATTAGCGGCGTACTCATAGCCTTTGCAATGCCTGTAAACTGTTTGCCAAAACTGGAAAAGATGCTTCATAAAGTAGTAAACTTTGGAATTCTCCCTCTTTTTGTTTTAGCAAATACTGCAATCTTAATTCCTGGAGATATGGCGGCGGCATTAAGAAGCACGATTAGCGTTGGTGTTGTTGTAGGACTTGTAATTGGGAAACCGGTAGGAATTTTTTTATTTAGTAAGATAATGATCAGGTTAAAAATTGCAAAATTACCCCTTAATACAAGTTTAAAACAATTGTTGGGTATGGGCTTTCTCGCCGGTATTGGTTTTACTATGTCGATATTTACTTCTACTTTGGCATTTCCAGGAGAAGAAGCAAGAGACATTGCAAAAATTTCAATTTTAATTAGCCTGGGAGTATCTATTATTTTAAGTAATATATATTTTAAGATAATCAAACAACCAGCTTTGCCCATCAAACAAATATTAAAAAAATCTCCGTTGCCGGTTTCAAAAAATGTTGTGATTGAGCAAACAGATTAAATATTTTACTTTCAACTTCAGATTGAATTTAATCCGGTATAAATCGATTGAGATTAAAATGATAATTTCTTTTTTTCGAATAGCAAATTTGTATTAGGATTATAAGGTTTTTTTTTATGAATTTATAAAAAAATAAATGGCATCTACTTTAATTATAATCGTTGTTGTTTTATTGGCATGCATTTTCCTTGCGTGGCGCGATGATAAAATTACAAATCTTGAACAAAGAGTTGAATTTCTCGAACAAAAATCAAATAAAAAATTGGTGAGCAGATTGTTGTTTGTAGAATTGAAATCAGTAAAAAGTGTATTGGATACTTTAAATAATTGTTTCTATCAAATTGATAAAAATGGTGATTATGATATTGACACAGAATATAGGTTAACAGATGTTACAGATGAATGGTGGGAGGCATTGTCTGCTGCTGATCTTGAAATTGTAAATAAAATAAAATAAGTTCATTGTATTTTTCAAGTGTCAGATCACTTCATCCAATTGCTTTTCCATTTTTAATAAAGAATCCATTAAATCATTGCTTATAGAAACTGATTTATTTTCTTTAAGTTGTGTCGCATGCCAGATCAATACCATTGAAATATAATCCTGCATATCTTTTCCGGCAAACTGTGTTTTAAATTCTATAATTTTTTCGTTAATGGTTTTTAAAGTTTTCCTTACCATTTCTTCATCTGCTGGCAAAATTTTTATGCGATAATTTCTATCACCAATTACTATGTTCAGCGGTATGAGCTCTTCATTAGCCATCATTATTTATTTAACATAGTTATACATTTATCAATTGATCTTATATAGCTGTTTATACTTTTTTCGAAATTAATTTTTTCGTTCCCTTCCAGTCGTCCAGCCGAAGTCTTTAAAATATTTACCTGCTGTTCCAATTGCACTTTTCTATCTGTTAACTCTTTTTCTCTTGATTGATAATTTTGATTTTCTCTTTTTAACTGATCATTTTCCTTTGATAATAAAGCGTGTTTTTTCAAAAGCAATTGCAGCTTTGATTGAAGGCTTTTTATATGAATGTCAATATTATCAGGCATTTCGTCTTATAACAGCATTGAGCTGATTTTCAAGAAGAGTAATTATTTTATTCATCATAGTATCAATTTCCTTGTCAGTTAATGTTTTCTCTTTGTCCAGAAATGTAAAATTAAAAGCCAGTGATTTTTTATCAGCTCCTAATTTTTCGTTTTCAAAAACATCGAATAACTGAATATTCCTGAGCTTAGATAACTGCAAAGACTTTACCAGATTTTCAACCTGCTGGTAAGAAACATTTTTATCTAACACAACAGAAAGATCCCTTTGCACTTGTGGGAACTTCAAAATTGGCTCAAATGAAATGTCCTGCTTTTGAGTAAATGACATTAATTTTAGCCAATCAAAATACAGAAAAAATACTGGTTGCTTTATAGAAAATACTTCTAATTGTGATTTCTTTACACTTCCTGCAATAGCTATTTTTTCTTTTTTTACAGAGATAGTGAAGCAATCATCCAATTCTTCGCTTTTCGAAATTTCAAATTGAAAATTGCGGATTCCGACTAAAGAAAGAACAGATTCGCCAACACCTTTCACGAAATAAATGTCAATTTTTTTTGAGGAAGAATTCCAGGATAATTCATTTCTGTTGCCCGAGAAATACAAAGCGAGGTTAGGTTTCTCTTCGTATTTTTCATTAACCTTTGAATAGGTTTTTCCGAATTCAAAAAAAAGAAGATTATTATTTTTCCTGTTGAGATTATACGCAACACTTTCGAGACCCGTGGGCAACATCGAAGGCCTCATTATATTCAACTCCTCGCTCAAGCTATTAATAATCTTCACCGAAGTGGCAAGTGTTTTATGGTTGAAATATTTACTGTTGGTAATTGAATTGGTGAAAATTTCATAGAAACCATTTCCTGTTAACCATGCAGCTATTTTATCTTTTAATATTGAAATGTTTGATCCAGGATCTATTGCAGGCGACATTTTTATGGAAGAGGGAATTTCAATATTGTCAAGGCCGTCAATACGCATAATTTCTTCAATAACATCAGCAGGAATAGCTATATCAGGATTACTGAACGGAATAGAAACGGTAATATCATCCATTCCTTCTTTTTCAATTGTAAAATTCAATCCTTTCAGAATATTTTTTACAGTATCAGAATGGTAATTTTTTCCACTTATTTTTTTCAAATAGTGATTAGTTAAAATAATTTCTTTCTTTTTCCTGGGAATAGGATATTCATCAATTATTTCTGAAGTTATTTTTCCGCCAGCAATTTCTTTAATAAGCAAAGCCGCTCTTTTTAATACTTCTACCGTATTACCAATATTAATTCCTTTTTCAAACCTGGTCGCAGCATCTGTTCTCAAATTATGCAATAGCATAGATTTTCGAATCGCTGAGACATTAAAAACTGCACTCTCCAGAAATATTTTAGTAGTTTTTTCAGTTACGCCAGTTTCCATTCCCCCAAAGACTCCTGCAATGCACATTGGTTCATTGAATCCATTGCAGATCATAATATCATTCTTGCTTAACTTTCTTTCCTTTCCTTCGAGTGTGGTAAATGGCGTGCCCTCAGGTAGTGTTTCTACAATAATTTCATTTCCTTTTATTTTATCAGCGTCAAAAGCATGAAGTGGCTGACCGGTTTCGTGCAAAATAAAATTAGTGATATCCACCACATTGTTTACGGGACGAAGACCAATACTTTTTAATTTGTTCTGCAACCATACAGGCGATTGTGCAATGGTAATTCCCGATATGCTCACTCCTGCGTAACGTTCGCACGCTTCGGCATTTTTTATTTGCACATTTAAAGTAAGAGAATTTGAATCTGACTTAAAATTATTTTTAAAAGGGACAACTACTTTTGTTTCCCTTTTGAAATGATGGGAAATATAAGCGCATACATCTTTGGCAACTCCAAGATGGCTCATGGCGTCCATTCGGTTGGGAGTTAATCCAATCTCAAATATCCAATCGCTGTAAAGTTGGTAATATTCACTCGCTGGCATTCCTGTCCTAACGCTCTCTGGCAAAACAATAATTCCTTCATGGCTATGTCCTAAACCTATTTCATCCTCGGCGCATAACATTCCGTTACTTTCCGCTCCGCGGATTTTTGTTTTTTTTATAGTAAATGGTTCTCCGGAAACAGGATATAGGGTGGTACCAACTTGTGCCAGAATTACTTTCTGTCCTATAGCAACATTAGGTGCTCCACATACAATCTGCAGCGTTTCACCATTACCGTTATCAACTGTAGTTATTTGTAATTTATCTGCATTTGGAAGCCTTTCGCAAGTGAGCACTTTTCCTACAATAAGCCCATCGAGTCCATTTCTAACCTGGTCGTATTTTTCCAGGTTTTCAACTTCCAGGCCAACGGAGGTCAGGATTTCGCTTATTTTTTGAGGATCTCCTTTAATTTTTGCAGTGGCTTCATCTCCGGGCAAATAATCGTTGAGCCAATTATAACTAATCTTCATGTAATGTTTTGTAACTTCTTCTTTTAAGTTTTAAGAACTTCAAAAATAAGAAAGAAGTTGATAGGAAATGGAGGTAGATTTTGCTTAAGGCCTGTGGGCACTATGTTTGAAGAAAAAATGAGATTTTTTTTGTTAAATATTTTGATTTATTTCAAAAAATATGTAATCAATTTCAATGAGAAATGACGTCGAAATGACGAAATATTTTCTTCACAGCTACATGTGAATTTAACAATCAAAAAATGGGAAATTTTTTTTAGATTGTGGAGAATAGTAAAAATAATGTGGAAAACTTGGGCAATTAAGTGGATTTTAATGTGAATCTGATATGCATAAATATATGCTCTTAACAATTTCTTTAAATAGCTTTTGTTACTTTACCTTAGCCGCCCGCTTATGAAAAACATAAAATATCAATTACCGAAAAGAAAAAATTAATTCTCATTAAAGAGAGATGAAAAATGGAGCTTACTAACATCAATAAGGACCGAAAGAACAGGAGAAAATCAGGATCGCTTGAACTGGGAACAATGGCATTTGGCAAGGTGCCACCACAGGCAAAAGAACTGGAGGAGGCTGTACTCGGTGCCATTATGCTTGAAAAAAATGCATTTGATATTATTGTAGAAATTCTTACTCCAGAGTGTTTTTACGTGGAAGCCCACCAGCGAATTTTCAGGTCTATGCAGGGCTTACAGCAAAAAAATTCACCCATAGATTTACTAACTGTTGTTGAAGAATTAAAATTCCGAGAGGAACTTGATCTGGTTGGCGGCCCTTTTTATGTGACTAAATTGACTAATGCTGTATTTTCCTCAGCCAATATTGAAATACACGCAAGGATCATTCTTCAAAAATTTATTCAAAGAGAATTAATAAAAATAAGCAGTGAAATAATCGGAGATGCTTATGAAGATAGTACTGACGTTTTTGAACTGCTCGACATGGCAGAGTCAAAGCTTTTTGAAATTACCAACAAACATTTAAAAAGAGACTATGCCAGCATAGATTCTGTGTTGGTTAAAACAATTCAAAGAATAGAAGACCTCAGAACCCGACAGGATGAAATTACCGGTGTTCCCACTGGTTTTGAATCTATAGATAGGGTTACTTATGGGTGGCAGCCAAGCGATTTGATAGTTCTTGCTGCAAGGCCTTCAGTAGGTAAAACTGCTTTTGCGCTTAACCTTGCCCGTAATGCCGCACTTCATCCTACCAAACCTACAGCAGTTGGCTTCTTTTCTTTAGAAATGAGCGCCAGCCAACTTGTACAAAGAATTTTGAGTGCTGAAAGCGGAATATTTCTTGAAAAGATTGCCCGCGGCAGATTGGAACAACATGAAATGGAAGAGCTTTATAAAAAAGGAATTAACAGACTTTCATCGGCGCCAATTCATATTGACGATACCGCTGCTTTGAACATTTTTGAATTAAGGGCAAAATGCCGGAGATTGAAAAATAAACACAATGTAGGTCTGATAATTATTGATTATTTGCAATTGATGAGTGGTACCGGCGAAAATCGTAACAGTAATCGCGAACAGGAAATCAGCCGTATTTCCAGAGATTTAAAAGGACTTGCGAAAGAATTACAGATACCCATAATTGCACTAAGTCAGTTGAGCCGCGAAGTAGAAAAAAGAAAAGAAGGAAGCAAAATTCCACAATTAAGCGATTTGAGGGAATCCGGAGCCATAGAACAGGATGCCGATATGGTAATATTCCTTTACCGTCCTGAATATTATGATGTGAATGCAAATGAAATGGGTGAATCTACAAAAGGCGATACCGAAGTACGCATTGCCAAGCACAGAAACGGGCAATTAGAAACTATCAAATTAAAAGCGTTGTTACACATCCAGAAATTCGTTGAAAAAGACGATGATGACTTTGGAAACGGGCTGCCCCCAGGAAATTTTAAACCCGTAAAAGACCTTGATGGAAGTGGCGGTGCCAAACTCTATTTCCAGGCGGGCAGTAAAATGAATAATGAGGAGTTTGATGAAAATGATCCTTTCTAATTTCAGGAATTTCATACAAAATCTAAACGACTGCCATTTTAATTTTAAAATATTATTAGACTCGTTTCCCACAAAGCCACAAGGATCAAAAAGAAAAATTAAAGTAAATATTATCTAATGACGCTTCCTTTGTTTTATGAAGAAGACTTGCCGGCTACTGATCAATTTAAAACAAACGAAGAAAGTTCACGGCACATTACCCAAGTATTACGCATGAAGGAAGGTGAGCAAATCCTAATAACTAATGGCAAAGGTCATATGCTTACTGCACAAATTAATTCTGCTCACAAAAAGAATACGGAAGTAAATATCATTCATAGGGATTTTTTCCCGTCGGAAAAAACAAAGTCAGCAGTTGCTGTTTCTTTAATAAAAAACACAAGTCGTTTTGAATGGTTCATTGAAAAAGCAACAGAAATAGGGATTTCATCAATCATTCCTTTGCTCTGCAGTCGCACAGAAAAAACTCATTTCCGAAGAGAAAGAATGCAATCTATTATAATAAGCGCTATGTTACAAAGCAGGCAGGTTTGGCTTCCCGAGCTTTGGGAGCCTGTAAAATTGGATAACTTAATAAAGACCAAGGATTACGATCAAAAATTTATTGCTCATTGTATTGAAGAAAAAAAGGTGGATTTGAAAAATAGCTTTATAGATAAAATCAAATCAAGGATAATTCTAATAGGGCCTGAGGGAGATTTTACTGAAGAAGAAATTCGTGGGGCAATTCAGCAAAACTATATTCCTGTTTCACTTGGTAACACCCGTCTGAGAACGGAAACAGCGGGAATCTTGGCTGCCGTTCTTTTGGTCTGACGAATCTCCGTTTGGCTATTTAGTTTATTTATCTGATGGTCTCCATCTGACTGTTAACCCACATTGCAGCAAAAGGCCGTTCAACTGTTAAAATTTAATTTTTTTTCAGAAAATTATCGCCATATTTTCAATTTACCTGTGGGGGGTACAGGTATAAAAAATCTACGACGCGTATAAGCCCTTTATTTGATTTG
>DATKQQ010000227.1:0-20733 GCA_035532615.1 Hanamia sp. | reverse complement strand
TATTTGAGGCAGAGAAAAGTATGACCGGAATTTTTAGCGTGGTTTTAGATTTTTTCAATTCTTTACAAATAACCCTGCCATCTGCTCCCGAAATAAAAATGTCGAGTATAACGAGGTCCGGTTTATATTCTTTTATTTTTGCGAATACAACCCTCCAGTCAGAAATTATTTCAACATCATACCCTTCCTTTACCAGAATAGTTTCTACTACCCCGAGCACGGCTTTATCATCGTCAATTACTAATATCCTCGCCATACAGACTTATATTTATTTGCAGTACAAAAGTATCACAGTTAAGCTTTTGTTCCAGACAATTTTTTAGTAGCTACTCATTATAAAGAAACCAAGAAAGTGTGGATTGAGCTTGAAGGCTTGCCAGGGATATTTACAAACAGACACACAGAGCCCGATTGGTAAGTTGATATGAATTGTATCATCAAAATTCTTATTTCTTTTCAATAAATTGTAATTCATCCTATTTTCCAAACAGGAAATTAATCCTTGCTACTTGTTGTATATTGAGTGGCTTCAGATGGCATCTGTGGAAGAATGAACTGCGTGAAATATTCTTTGAAATTTTTCTTTTCTACTTGTGGGTGATGATGTACTTCCATTTCTTTAATTTATGGTTTTCAGTTTGTTATTGAAAAGCGATGTTATCCACCTCTTCTTCCTGGCTTGCCCCTGGCGGATTTAATTTATTTTGGTGTTCACTCATCCTCTAAATGATAATATTTTTGAATTTGCTCTAATAACAGGTGTAGCCTTTTTTTTATCTTTTGTGTAGAGATATGTATGATATTTTGAGATACGATGGAAAGTATATAGCTTATTATAATATTCAGCAATTGTTTGCTTATCGGTGGTTAGGAGTGTTCCATTATGCACCTCTGTATGATTTGCTTCTCTAATTTGGATTATCAATGACGTGTTTCCATTTAATTGAGAGAGGTCAGATGTGTTGTTCCCATTTAATTGAGAGAAATCAAAGATTTTAGATTCAATATCTTTTGAAGCCATCATAAAATCTTTTATATCTTGTTCATGCATTAAGATATATTTCATATCTACATCAAAAGCCATAATTGAATCTGTAATTTCTCTATTCCTGATCAATCGAAAATCTCCTGAACTTTTTAATTCTTGTATTGTCTTGTCATTGTATTTGAATAAATTGAAATGAAAGAAGTTGCGATTAAGAAGATTATAGAGAACGTTTACAGTTACGGGGGAAAGGTCTTTTTTCAGGTAAGTTAAAATACTGTCTGCATTTGAATTTGATTTATTCCAACCTGCTATTGCATAGGCCATTTCCGTAGTATCTGATTTCAAATCTTGCACTATACTCTCCACGTATTCTCTTTCTTTATTGTTGTCTGTAATTTTTTCCCTTACATTCTCTGCAAAAAAACCAAGTGTTACTGCAAGAAATATCATTAAGAATTCCAAAAAATATTCTTTGATTCCTTTTTTTTCGACGTGCGGATGATGATGTACTTCCATTTCTCTTATTGGCTGTTATTTTGTTATCAGAATCAGTTAAGGTTGTATTTTTTATTGATGTAATTAATCAGCCTCACTGCTTTATCACGGTATCCTGTCTGACGGTCTATACATTGCATCAATTGTCCTTTCTCCATGTTAATGTAACTGTAGAGTTGCTGTAACAACGGTAGGTTGTAAACACTAAGAACTTCTGTGTTATGCAGCATTTTTACATTGTCATTTATGTTTAAAATGAAGGGCGGGCATTTAATCACTTTTGCACCTGCGTCGGTTACTCTCAAATAATAAGTGTTGTAATAATCATTATCTGATTTCAGTAAATTCAAATAATACAAATCCAATTCGCCGATAGAATCGAGCACACCTTCATGACGAATAACGCTAAAACCTCCCGCATTTCTCAATTGAGTAAGTGTGTTATCATGCGGATTAAATTGTGACAACAGGGAAAAGAAATAAATGTAGTGATGATAAAAAGTATCCTGAGTATTAATGTTATTAAGTCTTTCAACAGGTATACTTAACGCACTGTCTATTTGGCTTAACAAAAAATGTTGTTTTAAAAAGATATTGTTCATTTCCGTTGTATCTTCTTTTAAGTCTTGTACAATTCCTTTCATGTAGTTAAGTTCACGATCATGGTTTGATATATTTTCCCTAATGTTTTCTGCAAAAAATCCAAGCGTTACCGCAAGGAAAATCATTAAGAATTCCAAAAAATATTCTTTAAATTTCTTCTTTTCGCCCTGCGGCAAATGCGGGTGATGATGTACTTCCATTTGATTGTGTTTAGGTGATTTATTTATTTAGCATAATATCCAGCATTTTAATAAGTTCATCATTCATTTTATTTAATCTGTGAGCAATATTCTTGTCAGATATATATCGGACTAAATAGATGCTGTAAAAGTTCAGTATTTCTGTTCTTTCTTTTTGTGTGAGTTCTGCAAATGGAGCTATCGCCACATTTGCATCGCCTGTATTCTGGGCCATGCTATACAATGGCTCTATAGAACTTACATCAGGGAAAGCATCTGATCGGTAGTCATCAACAATCTCGTTGTATTTTTCGAAGTCGTAAATACCACCTTCATAAATGGTTAGTGAATCTCTGAATGCTGCGTCATGAATATATTTCAAGCCGCCCGAATTTACCATTTGGTCATAGGCAGCCTTGCTTATGGTTGAAACAAATACCCGCCTTGTAGAATTTATAAGACGGGCACTTTTTGTAAGTTCATCGTTTTCTTTTTTATTTATAAAAATGTTTATTAGGCTGTCTGTAGCAGGTATTTTTTGTGCAAAAAAACTATCATAGCGTTGGTACAAATCTTTGTTCTGCAGCAGTTCCTGCCTGAAATCTTCAAGATATTGTTTTGTAGTTTTTTCTTCATCAAAATGCTCTCTCACATTCTCTGCAAAAAATCCCATTGTCACAGCAAGAAATATCATTAAGAATTCCAAAAAATATTCTTTGAAATTTTTCTTTTCTACGTGTGGGTGATGATGTACTTCCATTTTTTTTGCTTAATTATTTTTCGGGTGATATTTATTATATATCTGGCCAATCAGCCTTATCGCCGCTTCACGGTATATCTTTTCATTACTCATATACACCCGCAGTGTTCCTTTTTCGTTTCGTATCCATGAATAGAGTTCTTCCAGTGACGGACGATCATTTCGTGTTAATACTTCAACATGGCGGGGATAAAATTTATAAAGCGTGTCTTCCGACCATACAGGAGGCTCTGGCATAATCATGATATGAGCCCCAAGTTCTTCCACTTTTTTGTAATCATCATTATAATAATTGCCATTTAGTTTTACCTGCTGATTATAAAACAACTCCAGCCCGCCAATCGAATCGGTAATTGCCTTATACCTTATAACATTGAATCCACCTTCGTTCTTTAATTGCGTGAAAGTGTTATCATTCTGATAAAAAAGGAAAACCCATGAATAGAAATAAACGAAATGATGATAAAATATGTCCTGCATATCAATGTAGTTTAGTTTTTCAACAGGAATTTTCAATGCGCTGTCCATTTTACTCATATCATATTGCTGCCAGGCAAGATATTGCGACAATTCTGCCGTATCTCTTTTTAGATCAGTAACCATGCTTGTCATGTATTGATGTTCTTTATGAGAATTCACTATGTTTTCGCGCAGGCTTTCCGCAAAAAAGCCAAGTGTTACGGCAAGAAATATCATCAAGAACTCAAGAAAATATTCTTTCCATTTTTTGGGCTTATGATGAATGTCAGGATGATGATGTACTTCCATGTTTTTCGTTTCAGTTTTTAGTTTTAATTCTTCATTTGTATAGCGCTTTCAGTCATTTAATGAAGATGGTATTCCTTCTCAATCAATTGAACCAGGCTTTCAGATCTTTTCCCTTGCTTGGCTACCAATTTGTCGTACATCATAAGTTGGCTCTTATAAAACCTTAAATCATTGCATAGACCTAAAATAACGTCTGGACCACTGTTTGCAAATTTCAAATCGCTTGCAGAGGCAAACTGATGTATGATTTTGCTGGAAGCTTTAAAACCAACACTGAAGCCTTTGCTGTCAATGGTGTCAAGCATTGCCCTGATCATCCTTTTATCAAACACCTTTCTTCCCTCATTATTATTGATTGCATAAAACCTTCCTTTGACCCCATCAACTTCATCATTTAATATATTTGCCCATTTATAGTAATCGTTGACTGCTCTTACCACAGTGCGGTTTTCTATTAACCTCAAACCACCATTATTTTTGAGCTGAGACCATGTGGCATCCTCAAAATAAACTACAAACCAGTCCATAAGGATCCTGTGATACATGAAGTACCCACGGAGAATATCTTCTTTCTGTGGGTTCTTTGCAGATAAAATATCAATAAGCGTATCGCAGGAATTTCCTATACGGGTATTGATGGAAATAACGCCCGATGCTGCACATTCAAGTGAGTCTTCTCTCAAATCATCAATAATCTCTGACAGGTATTCTTTTTCTTTTGCCGCTTCACTGAAATGCTCCCTGATACTTTCTGCAAAAAACCCCAGTGTTACAGCAAGAAATATCATTAAGAATTCAAGGAAATATTCTTTCCAGTGTTTCTTTCTGTGATGCAAATCGGGGTGATGATGTACTTCCATATTTTCAGATTGAGTTTTTAATTGTTCAATAGTTTGCTCCTGTGAAGCATTTTCATTCACATCTTCAGGGGTATCATTGTTCTTTGGTACCTCATCTAAATCCTCCTCTCCATTCATTGCTTTTATATTGCGTGAAGAAAATTAATCTAATTATACTGATATTGGCAACTGAATTACAAACTCTGTAAATTCCCCTTCAACGGTATTTACCTTTATTTCTCCACCGTGTGCTTTCACAATATTATAACTCAAACTCAATCCCAGTCCAGTTCCTGAGCCTGTTGGTTTGGTAGTAAAAAATGGCTGAAATATTTTATCTACTACTTTTTGCGGAATACCATTGCCGTTATCTTTCAACGTTAGTACTACTTTATCATTTATCTTTTTGGTGCTTACAGAAACCTCAGGCCCATAGCCTTCATGTTGTTGCTTCTTTTTCTCATTCACAGCATAAAATGCATTGTTGTATAAGTTAAGCAGCACTCTCCCAATGTCTTGTGGGATGATATTGATGGTAGCTATTGACTGATCAAAATTGGTTTTCATGATAGCATTGAATTCTTTATCCTTTGCCCGTAAACCATGATAACTTAATCTCAAATATTCATCAGCCAAAGCATTTATATCTGTTGGCTCTTTTACACCTGTGCTTGACCGTGAGTGTTGCAACATTCCTTTTACAATGGCATCGGCACGTTTGCCATGATGATTTATTTTTTCTGAATTTTCTATTACATCATTAGCGATTGATTTTACTTCATCAATATTCCCTTTATCTGCCTCTTCTTTTAGTTCTCCAAGCAATTCCTTATTCACTTCAGAAAAATTATTTACGAAGTTTAATGGGTTCTGTATTTCGTGAGCAATGCCTGCGGTGACTTCACCGAGAGAAGCCATTTTCTCGGATTGTATTAGCTGGGCCTGCGTTACTCTCAGGTCCTCAAGTGCCTGCTCAGCTTTTGCTTTTTGTAAATCTATCTGCTCCTTTTGTTTTTGAAGCAGCGCAAAAGCTTTTTGCCTCTGCCGGTTATTTCTGAACAATATGACTGCAATCGACAATACCATCAATAATATGCCCAGCAAAGAATACATTTTAAGACGGTTTTCGTATTGGAGTTTCGAAGCTTCGATTTCTTTTTGCTTCTCCTGTTCTTTAAACGCAAGGTTTTGAAAAGCGATTGTTTTTTCTCTGTTAAACAAACTGTCTTTTAAACTGATAGAAATTTTTATGTATTTGAAAGCACTATCCTGTTTGTTTTCCGATTCATATAAATCTGTGAGTATGGTTGCTGCATGTAACAAACCGATAGGATACGTTTTTCCACTTTTTTCATCCAGGGCTTTTTTGGCATACCATGCAGCAGAATCCAAATTACTTTTTGCTTTATAAAGTTGAGCAATCCCGCTGTAAATATCAATCAGATCTACTTCCGTATGGTTTTGCAAAGCGAGTGGAATCGCTTTTCTGTAATAATACATTGCAGAATCATAATTACCCTTTTTGGCATAGGAATTTCCAAGTTCCACATTTACAAAAGTCCTGTTACTTAATATTTCATAGCTCTTTTTTAAAAACAGAATTGCAGAATCAGGTTGATTATTTCTTTGATAGACAGAACCGATTAAACCTGACACCATAGCAATCGCCCCCGTATCTTTTCCTGCTAACTTCAGCGCCTTGTTAAAATAGACCAAGCTGTTGTTGTAATCTCCCAGGTCCCTGTAACAGCCGGCAATCAATTGATTTGTGAATTGCAGGTTTTGACCATCATTTGTTTTTTCATAAAAAACCAGTGACTTAAATGCGTTGTCCAGGGCACGGGAATAATTTCCTAACGTTGTAAAAGCAGCGCACATATTTAGCTGTGCATCTGCTATTCCTTTCTCCATATTTATTTTTTGTGCTAAATCCACTGCATGTTGCGCATACATGATGCTGGTGTCAGCATCAGACCATGCATAACGGAAACTAATTGCATTAAGCAAGTTTACTTTATTAGTGTCCTCTTTCGCAGTTGCAAGCCGTTGTAACAGAGTGTCTCTACTCTGCCCAAATACTATGAGGACTGAATTGACAGCAATTAACAAAACTAGGAATCTTTTCATTATAGTTAGTTTATGCATTGAAAATTACCGGTAATTGAATAATAAATTTACTTCCTTTCCCTTCTTCACTTTCCACATTCAACTCTCCACTGTGTGCCTTCACAATATCATAACTCAAACTTAATCCTAGCCCCGTTCCCTGCCCTGTTGGTTTTGTGGTGAAGAAAGGTTGAAATATTTTTTCTTTTATTTTTTGAGGAATGCCATTGCCATTATCACTAACAGTAATCAACACACTATTTCCGGATTTCTTTGTACTTACTGAAACAGTGGGCTCATAACCAGCTTCTGATGATTTCTTTTTCTCAGTTACTGCGTAAAATGCATTGTTGTATAAATTCAACAGTACCCTTCCTATATCCTGTGGAACGATATTTATTTTTCCGATCGTCGCATCAAAATCTGTTATCATTTCAGCATTAAATTCTTTGTCTTTTGCACGTAATCCATGGTAGCTTAATCTCAAATATTCATCAGCTAATGCATTAATATCTGTTGGCTCTTTTACACCTGTGCTTATCCGTGAATGTTGCAACATTCCCTTTACAATGGCATCAGCACGTTTACCATGATGGATAATTTTATCTTCGTTACTAATTACATCATCTGCAATTGAATCCACTTCATTCATATTTCCTTTTTTAATTTCATCTTTCATCTCAACCAATAGTTCTTTATTTACTTCAGAAAAATTATTCACGAAATTTAGCGGGTTTTGTATCTCATGAGCAATGCCGGCGGTGAGTTCTCCAAGTGAAGCCATCTTCTCAGATTGGATAAGTTGCTTTTGGGTTACCTGTAATTCATTCAGGGTATGGTCTACCTGTTTTTTGGCGGCTTCCAGTTTATTAAAATCTTCATAACGTGCATAGGCAGTCGAGAAAGCATCAGCCACTGACTGTATCAGATCAATTTCTTCCTTACCTAATTTTGTTGCATTCCCGACATATAACATGCCTTGTAAAAAGGGAAGGAAGTGCAGGTAAAATCCATCCGGGGGAAGTGTTTGCATGTATTGTTCTGAAGAAGCAAGAGATCCCTGTTTTACTAAAGTATCAGCAAATTCAGTAAAGGTTGCTTCATCCCAATGATCTATATAATTTTTCCCCTGCTGCCAGTGATTTAATACCTGCCCGATATGGCCAGGAGAATTGTATGGTAAATGAAATGCAGCGATCGCTTTTCCTTCGGGAGTAGAAAGGAAAGTATGAATGAGCTGTTGTTCATTATCCATAATAAAAACACCACAACGGATAAATGGAATACCGAGTATGGTAAGTTCATTCCAGATCAACGGTGTTATCCTGTCAAGGTCACTAATAGTTCGCATAGATGCAATGTCTGCCCGTATGCGATCAAGAGCAGCCTGCCTTATAGCTTCTTTGGCATTGGCTTCTGATTGCTGCAATTCAATATAACGCCTGAAAGTAAGATCAATGATCGTGGCAAATCTTTTTAAAATTTTTATTTCTGAATCATTATAAGGAAACTCTGACCACGCATATAAACAACCAACCGAGAAAGCAAGAAAATGACCGTATTGTTTTTGTGCGTCTTCCCAATCCGGTACTTTTACCGGTAAGCCTTTTAGAAGCAATTCGTAATAGGATTTAAGTTGTGCTCCGCTTAGTTCAGGAAAATAATCTTCGTTCTTTAACCATGTATCATAAATTTTCTCAAGCACAGGATGTTCCGATAACATGACCCAACCAACCAATGCAAGGCTATCTCCGGCAGTGGATGAAGTGGCAGAATATAATTGTGCTTTTCTTGATTCTTTATTCAGCAATCCTACCCCGCAACGTATTGGATTAATACCTAACTTTCTCAACTCTGTAAAAACCATGCTCGCAGTAGAAGAAAGATCATTACTGTTGTGCATAGCCATTGCATTTCCGCGAACTTTTTCCAAAGCTGCTTCAATCTGTGCTTCTCTTGCCTGTGCTTCTGCTTTTTGCAGATCGAGGAAGCGGGTGTATGATTGTTCGAATACATTCCCAAACCTGCGAAGGATTCCATTCTGTTCTTCCGTATATGGTTCGGCATCATAGTTGGCAATTGTCAAGGCTGTGTTTTTTAAATAAACTGTTGACCATGCAAAGCCAGGGGCATCGTAAGAAAATCTTTTTCTTTCTTCAGAAGCATTTTTTGCGATTGTGGTAGAATACAAATGATCCAGAAATTCGTCTTTTTCTTCTTTGCTAAAAACAAAAGCAGTAAAGTCATCGCCATTAGCAAGACTTTCCAATGTACGGTTGAAGAATGGAGTATCGAGATAGGGAATGTGAATTTGGTCAGGATACATTGGGGTTCCGGGATTATATAACCAAAGATTCCAGTCCTTCTGACGGTAGCTGGTATTAAAATTTGCAGAATGAATTTTGAATCCAAGATGAAGGAACTGTTCCGATAAAACACTGATCACTTCTAATAAATCACTGCTTTTAAACATGGCCATTGTTTGTCTTCTTACCCTTTCCAATGCCGCTTCAATGGTTGCTTCTCTTGCCTGTGCTTCTGCTTTTTGCAAATCATTAAAACGGGTATAGGTTAAATCAAAAACTTTTGCAAAGCGAAGCAATATATCAAAATGCTTTTCCGATAAAGGTTCAAGTGTTGCCAGCGTAAGATTTCCGAAATTGTTGAACGAGGCATTCAGATAAACTTTGTGCGGCGCTTTCATCCCTTCAATTACAAAATCAGGCAATGTTTTTAATTCTGTTTCATTAAATAAAAAATTATCGGTAACAATTTTGTTTTCGCCTTCGAGTATGTATTGCCATTTTAAATCACGTTCTTCCCATCCTTTCAGGTTCATATTAAAAAATGGAAGATTAGCGTACTTTACAAAAAAATTCATTGGGGCAGACGGAGCCTCTGAATTTGCCATCCACCACTGTGCTCCTTTTGTTTCAGCATCATAAATTATAATTACACATCTTGTTAAAACCAATTCCAGTTTTGTAAGTTCAGTAAATACAATTCCAATAAGCGCATTGAGTTCTTCTGAGGTTTGCATAGCCATAGCTCTCGCACGCACTCTTTCTAATCCTAATTCTATCTGCGCTTCTCTTGCCTGTGCTTCTGCTTTTTGCAAATCGAGAAACCGTGTATAAGACAAATCAAATACTTTACTGAAGCGTTGTAATATATCAATACTTTGATTGGAAAATGGTTCAGGACTTGACACTTGTATAGCTCCGTAATTATAGTAAGAGGCAGCAAAAAATACCTTTCCAGGTTTCTGCATTCCCTCTTTAACTTCCTGCGGAAGAAGTCTGAAGTCTGTGTCAGAAAAGAGGAAGCTTTCCCACTTAATTTTTGCTTCATTTTCCAGCATATATGTCCAGCTATGGTTTCTTTCCTTCCATGCTTTAAGCATCTCCTGATAAAAGAGCTGTTCGTTATGCGGTATCAGAAGAACATAGGGTTCGTTCGTTTTGAGATGAATCATCCAGGCTCTTTGATCCAAAGTAGCCCCATCAAAAGTGGCGATCAAACAAGCCTGAAGATTTACATCAAGATGGGTCAGCTCTTCGAATAATGTCCTCACCACTTCCTTCAACTCTTCAGAACTGTGAATAGCCATAGCTCTTGCCCTTACTCTTTCCAATCCCAATTCTATCTGTGCTTCTCTTGCCTGTGCTTCTGCTTTTTGCAGATCGAGGAAGCGGGTATAGGTTTGTTCGAATACTTTGGCGAAGCGTTTTATTATGTTAATCTGATCTTCAGACAGAAATTTGTTTAAAATATTATTTACGGTGATAACTGAGTTTTTTTCAAAGGCAGTCCAATGAGCAAAACTATCGCTTTCCAATAAAACTTTTTTAAACTCGTTTGGTAGATTTTTAAAATCTGTATGCTCAAAAGCCCAATTAAACCAAGTGTTTTTTTCTTGAAAAGAATAAACATGAAAAAAGAAATCCTTTCCTTCTTTTTTAGCCCGGAGAAAATCTGCGAACACAGGATTGTCATTATAAGGAATCCGGTATGAATTAACTGTCTGCAACATGGGATCAGCGGACCACTGAATAAATTCATTTGAATCTTCATGAAATATTCCGATTTGTGCTGCACCTCCTTCCATTACAAAACCCAGGCTTTGTAATTGTTCTAATACCACACTAACTACATTTCTCAGATCATCACTTTTATACATAGCTAAAGACCGTGAGCGAACTTTTTCCAATGCTGCTTCTATCTGTGCTTCTCTTGCCTGCGCTTCTGCTTTTTGCAGATCGAGAAAACGGGTATAGGTTTGTTCAAACACTTTGGCAAAGCGTTTGAAAATATCATAAGCTTCGGGTACCGGCTCATAGGTAATAAACTTCAGATAACCCTGTGAAAAAAAAGCACAATGCATAATTTGAAAATCGGGTATAGAAAAACCTTCAACAGATACTCTTTCTGCATATTCTCTAAAAACCGGGATTGAATTCATGTACTTGTAATGAGTTTCCAATTCCTTACCGGCTTGTTCTCTCACAAACAAAGATTCGCCTCTTTGGGCAGCATCATGAATATCAAGAAATATATCTTCAGAACTTGATGTTTTGAATGGTGGCGGAAGGTTATCTGTTATAACGTTACACATCCAGGCGGTTGCAGCTTTTCTGTCGTCGTCCCAGATATTAAAACCAGACCCAAATTGTGGCACGCCCAATGTCTGTATCTGTTGTACCATAACACTGGCAGCATCCTGCAATTCATCGCTTCGTTGCATTGCCATTGTTCTTGCACGCACTCTTTCCAATGCCAATTGTATCTGCGATTCCCTTGCCTGTGCTTCTACTTTTTGCAGGTCGAGAAAACGGGTATAGGTTTGTTCGAACACAGATGCAAAGCGTTCCAGGAGTTTTATACTTTCTTCAGAACGTTCTTCATTGGATTGTACATTCAGTAATCCCTTTGTGAAAAAAGCGACGTTAATGACTCTTCGTTTTTCGTCCGGATTTATTGCTGCACCACCTTTCTCAGCACGATAGGCCATAAATTCTGTTAATGCATCTCCGCTCAAATCAATCATCAAAGATTTTTTATTTTCTTTCCAAGCTTTATAAATTTTATTGGTGACGTTTGGTTCGTCAATAGAAAATTTGAATACCTTATTTATTGGTTTTCCATACATCGTAACCCAATATTCGATTAGTTTTTCATCTTCGTTGATTACCCCGATTGTTGCCTGGTCAGGGTTCTCCCCCAGTTCTTCGAACTGTTGAAAAAGAACATATACCGTTTCAGAAAGCTCATCGCTCTTTTGCATCGCCATGGTTCTTGCACGAACTCTTTCTAATGCCAATTGGATTTGCGATTCTTTTGCCTGCGCTTCTGCTTTTTGCAAATCGAGAAAACGGGTATAGGTTTGCTGAAACACTTTTCCCAAACGCATCAGCGTAATATTCTCTTCATCGGTATAAGGAATGCCTTCGAAATTCTCAATGTACAGGCTAACATTATCCAACAATACAGTAGATATAGCGAGACCGGGGCAACTAAAATAATATTCCTTTGCTTCGTCTGGTACACGGAACAATTTAAAAAGATCCTGGTAAAATTTGTTTTTCTCTTCAAAAGAAAGAAGATTTGCAAAGAAATTTTTTCCTGTTGCTTTTGCTTCAATAAAACTATTCCAATGCGGAGAATCAAAATAAGGAATGGTTATTTGTGAGGGAACTTCGTGCTTGTCAGCCAGCCAGATAAACATATCGTCTCTTTTTTTATAATCCAAAATAAACCCCGTATGTTCCACATTAATATTTAAGTGAACAAATTGATCATACACCACCTGGATTACTTCTTTAAGCTCTTCGCTTTTTTGCATCGCCATTGTTCGTGCTCTCACTCTTTCCAATCCTAATTCTATTTGTGATTCTCTTGCTTGTGTTTCTGCTTTTTGCAGATCTAGAAATCTTCGGTACGTCGATTCAAAAACTTTGGCAAACCGCAGCATGATTTGTTGCTGATCGGCTGCGAGCCGCTCTCCTCCGGCAAGAAAAATATATCCCTGACTGAAGTTGACGGAGTTGATGAATACTCTTTTGGGTGAAACATCGAGAAAAGATTCTACTGAGAATGGTATATCGAGGTTATTCTTTTTTATGAAAGCCAGAATTTGTTGCCCTATATAAGTATGATGACGCAACGTTCCTTCTTCATCGAGTTCGATGCTGTTGATGGGTTCTTGTTTTTTCCAACTATGCAAAATGGATTTCATCACTTCGCTCCCGGTATGAAGTAAAACAATAGGCTTGGACCTTTTCCCGTCCACCGGATTGATGCCATAGTAGAGTGCACTCTTGCCATCGTCCATCATGATCGAGTAGGTGACTACAACACTGGTAATTCCAAGGCCGATCATCTCATGATATAATAGTTCAGCTACATCGAGCAGCTCATCAGTCTTGTGCATGGCCATGGCGCGGCTGCGCACACGTTCCAATGCCAATTCTATCTCTGCTTTCCTTGCCTGTGCTTCTGCTTTTTGGAGATCGAGGAAGCGCGTGTATCCCTGTTCAAACACTTTGGAAAATCTTTTAAGAATATCAATTTCATTTTCGGAGAGTGTTCTTTGATGGTGAAAGTGAATACCAACACCTGAGTTTTTTGCCCATGCAAAAGATTGGGTCAGGTATTGCTGTTCTAAAATCCAATTCTTTAATTGATCGGGCAGCGTTTTTAAATCAGTATTTTCAAAAGCATATTTGAACCATTTATTTTTTTCTTCAAAAGAATAAGTCTTAGAAAAAAAATCTGCACCGGATTCTTTAGCTTTTAAAATATCGGTTACAGAAGGGGCATCGTAAACAGGTGTTCTAAAGCAGGATGGATATTTAGCATGTTTGTCACCTATCCAGATATTGATATCTTTTGAGTTTTCAATAACAGTACCGATAAAAGCTGCTCCATCAATTGCAAAATCAAGTTCTTGTAATTGTTCAAAAACTACTTTAACTACTTCCCTTAGTTCATCACTTTTGTGCATGTCAAGAGAACGTGAACGCACTCTTTCCAATGCAGCTTCTATCTGTGCTTCCCTTGAATGCGCTTCCTCACTAATTTTTGTTTTCTTTTTCATACGCTCCAAAGAGGCGCTTTTTCTCTTTAATTGTTTTTGCAATTCATCTTTCGTTAATTGCAATGTTTGTTCTTTTTTCATTTGTGTATATTATGTCAATGGATATTATTCTAAATTCCTTCCGTTTTAATCCTTTTAATCCCAGCCTGGCGCAAGGCAGGCGTGATTCAGACATAAGGTAACTGAATAACAAACTTACTTCCACCACCTTCTTTGCCTGCCTGCGCTGCTGCTCCGGCAGACAGGCTCTCCACTCTTATCTCCCCTCCATGCGCCTTCACAATATCATACTCTTTTGTCTGAACCATGATTTATAGGATTAATTTGATTTATTTGATTTAAAATACCGGTCATACTGGTAATTGAATAATTAATGTTGTTTTCTCTGCTTCCTTCCCTGCCTGCGCTGCCGCTTCGGCAGACAGGGTCTCCACTTTTATTTCCCCACCATGCGCTTTCACTATATCATAACTCAAACTCAACCCCAATCCTGTTCCACTTCCCGTCGGCTTTGTGGTGAAGAAGGGTTGAAAGATTTTATTAGCAATGTTCTGTGGAATGCCACCTCCATTATCACTAACGGTAATGATTACATGATTACCAGTTTTCTTTGTAGTTACTGAAACTGTTGGTTCATACGAAATAGGATTTTCACTTTTTTGTTCGTTTACAGTATTTCGGCTTCGCTCAGCACAGGCGTAGAATGCATTGTTGTATAAATTTAATAACACTCTTCCTATATCCTGCGGAATGATATTTATTTTACCAATGCTATTATCAAAATCAGTTATCATTTCAGCATTGAATTCTTTATCCTTTGCTCTAAGTCCATGATAACTCAATCGTAAATATTCATCAGCCAATGCATTAATATCGGTTGGCTCTTTTACCCCTGTGCTGGTCCGTGAGTGCTGCAGCATGCCTTTTACAATGTCGCCCGCTCTTTTACCATGATGATTTATTTTTTCCAAATTTTGTTTGATGTCAGATGAAATGGCTTTAGCTTCTTCAATATCTCCTTTATTTAATTCCTCGTTCATTTCATCAATTAATTCATTACTCACTTCAGAGAAATTATTCACGAAGTTCAACGGGTTTTGAATCTCATGGGCAATGCCTGCCATTAGTTCACCCAAAGAGGCCATCTTTTCAGATTGGATCAGTTGCGACTGGGTTGTCTTTAATTCTGTATATGCTTTTTCTATTTCTTTCGCCTGTGCCAATTCCCTTTCCTGCGCTTTCTGACGCTCTTTCAGAACAATACGCCTTCGCATAAAACGATCGAAACCAAATAGTGCTGCAATAAATAACAATGCATAGATGATATAAGCAAGTGTGGTTTTATACCATGGAGGATTAATAACAATTTCCAATGCTTTCTCCGTCCAGTTTCCGTATAAATTTGAAGCCTTTATCCTGAATACATATTTTCCCGGCTGCACGTTATAATAATTTGCCTGGTTTTCACCATTATTTTTCCTCCAAGCTTTGTCGTAGTTTTCCAGTTTGTATAATACGTTTTTCTCCGATGGATCGGTGAGGTAATCAATGTTGTCATATTCTAAGGTAAAATTATTCTGAAAATAATTAAGGGTAATTTTTTTCGTTTTGGAGAGCGGCTGCGAAAGAACCTCATTTGAACCGGGAATAACCTCATTTTTGTCGAGGTAAAATTTGCTTAGGTGCAGGTTGGTTATATTTTCCTCTTGCTGTGTAAAATCCTTTGGATAAAAATGATAATAACCCGCTGTATCACCAAAAAATATCTCACCCTGCGAAGAAGTAAATCCTTTATAGCTCATAATATTTGGATTAATACCCCAGCTTTTGCCAAACAAAACCGCATTTTTTGTGTCAGGATTTAACCGTAGAATACCAAGTGATGAATTTATCCACAATGAATGTTCCTTATCCTCCGTAATCCCATAAACGCCCAGGGAGTTGGATATTAACCCGGTGGAATCAGTAAATTGAATAAAATCATTATCGTTGGGATTTTTTATCAGTAATCCGTAATTTTCAGATCCCAGCCATATCCTGCCCCGGGTATCTTCATAAATACAGGTTATTGATAGCCGGTGTTTTCTTATTATTTCGGTAAATTTCCCGGTAATCGGATCTATCCGGTAAACTCCGTTTACCGAACCTACCCATATATTTCCTGATTTATCTTTTTTTACAGCATAAATTATATTATCATAGGTTGCATTTGAAGTTGTCTGATCATTTTTAAAATGTTTAAAAATGCCTGTCTTAGTATCCAGTAAATCCAATCCCCCAAGAGTGCCAACCCAAATCGTCCCGTAGCCATTCAATTGTGTAGAATATACAGTATTGGATGAAATACTGTTTCGGTTTTCAGGGCTATGTTTGTATTCTTTAAAAGCCCTGGAATTTGTGTCAAAATAATAAAGACCGCTTCCTGAAGATACCCATAGGTTATTCTTAGCGTCAGGTTCAAGATTACTGATCACATTATTTTGCCCATTATCATTTTTATCCAAAAGAAAGTTCTCGTAATCCTTGCTTTTGTTTTGTAGCATCAGGCCATGGTTGGTTGCAAACCACATGTTACCAATAGTGTCCTGCGCAAAATCTTCTATGGTATTTCCCACATGTGAATAGTTAAGTCTTTCTGACAGGATAGAAATTTTATATAATTCCTGGCCTTTAGTAGCCGGAGCCCAGGTAGAAATCCATAACAAATTATCTTTTGTTTTCAAACAAGACCAGAAGTCATTTGTTTCAAGTTTATTCGCCCCGGTAGCCGATGTTCCGAAATATTCGACGGTTTTGGTTACAGGATTGTACCGGTTTATTCCTCCTGAAAAAGTTCCGATCCAGATAAAGCCTTCCGCATCTTCATTTATAAATGTGATGTGGTCCACCGCATAACTAAATTTATTATCAACAGGCGGCCGGCTGAGTTTTTGGGGATTTTCAGGGTCGTAGCGGAGGCGTTGGAACGTGCCTTTTTCACGGTCCATGATGTGCAGTCCATCGCCTGCTGTGCCCACCCAGAATGTTCCGTGGCTGTCTTCAAAGATTGCCCGTACCCGGTTATCGATCAGACTGGTTTCATCGCCTTCTTTATGGAGGTATTGCGTAATTTTCCCGGTAGCCCGGTCCAGTTTATATAAACCTCCCGGTACTGAATTGGTGTAATTTCCGTAGTCAATCGGGAAAGGGCTTCCGCAACCGATCCAGATGGTACCGGCCTTGTCTTCGTATAATGCCCTTATCTGGTTCCGGTTTAATGCAAGCCCGGCCTCCGATGGGTCGTTAATATGGGTAAATTTACCGGAAGCAGGGTCAAAACTATCAAGGCCATTCGCTGTGCCAATCCATAATATTCCATCATGGCTTTGAATTATTGCCCTTATGGAATCACTGCGAATAGTTGAGGAGTCTGATTTGCTATGCCGATAGTGGGTAAAGGTTTCCGTTTCAGGGTCAAAACGGTCGAGCCCGTTTTCAAAGCTCCCTATCCAGATATTCCCGTCTTTGTCAGCACAAATACTTTCCAGGACGTCTGAACAAATTGAATTCGGGTTATTCCCATTTGATAAATAAGACTTTACCAGTGTTCCATCATATTTGTATAGTCCATTGGAAAACGTGGCCAGCCATATAAATCCGTTATTATCCTGGCACATTCCGGCAATTCCAGTCAAAGGAACAGAGGGAAGGGGTACAGGAGTTATGGATACCTGCTGGCTTTTGCCCGGTAATGTAGCACAAAGTAATATCAGTCCTAACAGGAGGCTTTTCAAATTGATGCGTCTTGTATTTTGTACATATTTATTTTCCATAGTTTTATTGATTTACTGGAATTTTAATAATAAATTCCGTCCCATTTTTTGGTTTGCTTTCCACAGATAACTCACCTTCGTGTGCTTTTATAATATCATAAATCGTCTGAATCACGCCTGCCCGACTGAGTCATTCAGGCGGGGATTTACCACAGATTTATGGATTTCACAGATAAAAGATAAACACTTATTTCATGCTTTACATCAGTGTAATCTTTTAATCCTTTTAATCTGTGATTCAGACAAAAGGTAATTGAATAATAAACTCCGTCCCCTCATTTTCTTTTGTTGTTACTTTTATTTCCCCACCATGCGCTTTTACAATATCATAACTCAAACTCAATCCCAAACCTGTTCCTTGTCCTGTAGGTTTTGTGGTAAAGAATGGCTGAAATATTTTATCAACAATGTTTTTCGGAATGCCATTTCCATTATCACTAACGGTAATGATTACATGTTTATCCGTTTTCTCTGTAGTTACTGAAACGGTTGGTTCGTGCAGGGTTGCCAACCTTTCAAAGGTTGGCAACCCTTGTTCAGCCACTTCTTTTTGCTTTTGCTGAATAGCGTAAAAAGCATTGTTATATAAATTCAATAACACCCTTCCAATATCCTGCGGAATGATATTAATTTTTCCAATTGATTCATCAAAATCGGTTTTCATCGTGGCGTTAAAACTCTTCTCTTTTGCTCTTAATCCATGATAACTCAATCGCAAATATTCATCCGCCAATGCATTAATATCGGTGGGTTCTTTTACACCTGTACTTGTCCGTGAATGTTGCAACATTCCTTTTACAATATCTCCGGCACGTTTACCGTGGTGATTTATTTTTTCAGAATTTTCTATTACATCATTTGCAATTGCGTTTGCATCATCAATATTTCCTTTATTCATTTCGTCCTTCATTTCAATAAGCAACTCTTTATTCACCTCAGAAAAATTATTCACGAAGTTCAATGGGTTTTGTATCTCGTGTGCAATGCCCGCGGTGAGCTCTCCAAGGCTGGCCATCTTTTCGGATTGGATGAGTTGGGATTGTGTAGATTTAAGTTCGGTAAGTGTTTGTTCAACATTTTTTTTCTGCTGTTCAATCTCAACATTTTTATATCGCAACAGCTCATTTGCTTTTTTGCGGTTGCGATTATTTCTGTAGAGCAGAAATGCTATCAGCATAAAAACGACAATGCCTGCAAGCATTGCATAGGTCCTGATTTTATTTTGCGTTTTTATTTTTTCTTTTTCAAGCTCATCTAATTTTAATTGCTGATCAAAGCCTATATTTTGAAATTGCTTCACTTTATCGGCATTGTTCAAGCTATCATTTAGGTTCATTGCTAAATGCAGGTATTTATAAGCACTGTCTGGTTTTTTGTCCAGGTTGAAAAATTTTGACAGCGTGAAGTATGACTGTAAAATTCCCAATGGAATGCCTACTTCAAGAATAATCGTTTGACTGGCTCGCGCATAATAGTATCCTGAATCTAATTTACCGGTTGACATGTACAAGTCAGCGAGTAAACCATATGTTTTAGACAAACCGGCTTTATTGTTAAGTTTTTTACTTGAAATTACCGCTTCTGAAAAATACGTATGGGCTGCAACAAAGTTTTTTCTATTTAGATAAATATTACCTATTGCCGTAAGTGTAGAACCTTCATACTTTTTATATCCTGATTGATCCTGATATAACCGGCTTTGGTTGTAGTAAAGTAAAGCTGAATCTGCGTTTCCATTATTCAAATTTACTTCAGCAAGCCGCGTGTAGGCAAGGGAGAGAACGGTAAAGTTATTTATCGGGGTTGCAGTACTAATGCTTTTCCGGGCATAGATGGCCTCTTTGTCAAAATTTCCGGTAGCAAAGTACAAGCTCGATAAATCCATATATATCGTTGCCAGCATATTTTGTCTTGCAACGAACGGGTCGTTTATGCTCGAGAATTTTTTAATATTCCAGATGCCATTTTCACTTTCTTTATCTTCTGCTATTTCAAGAGATTTGTTAAGCGCCTTCAACGCATCTGTGTAGTTACCAAGATAAAATGAAATATCGCCATATAAATCCATGGCATCGGCTTCCCAGAGTTTTAACTTTAGCCTTTCAACTATAGGCAATTCCTTTTTAATAAAATAATAAGAACTATCTGAGTTGAAATCTAAATAATATAAAGCCAATTCTCTCAGCGATTCCATCCGGATGGTATCATTGGTAGTTTGCTTTAATACCAACTCCAAACTGTCTGCCTGTTTTTTTATGGGCTCAATGAAAAGAGGATTTACCTGAGCCATGGAAAAAACAGGCAGTAGTACCAACAGAAATATTTTCAATACGCACTTCATCATTTATATTTTATAGATTTTGTAATTGAATAATAAATATTGAACCTTCCCCCTCTTTCGTCTCCACTTTTATCTCCCCACCATGTGCTTTCACAATATCATAGCTCAAACTCAAACCTAATCCCGTTCCCTGCCCTGTTGGTTTGGTGGTGAAAAATGGTTGAAAGATTTTATCCAATGCTTTCTGCGGAATGCCATTTCCGTTATCACTCACTTTAATTTCTACTTTATCTCCAACCTTTTTTGTAATCACTGAAACAGTCGGTTCATACGAATTAAGATTCCTGCTTTTTTGTTCGTTTACTGCATAAAAGGCGTTATTAAAAAGATTAAGTAACACTCTTCCAATATCCTGCGGAATGATATTTATTTTTCCAATCGTCGCATCAAAATCTGTTTTCATTTCAGCATTAAAGTCTTTGTCTTTGGCCCGTAAACCATGATAACTTAATCGTAAATATTCATCTGCCAAAGCATTGATATTGGTGGGTTCTTTTTGCCCGGTGCTTTTTTGTGAATGTTGCAGCATTCCTTTTACAATATCTCCGGCTCGTTTGCCGTGGTGGTTTATTTTTTCTTCGTTTTCCTTAATGTCTTTTGCAATTGCTTTTACTTCATCCAAATTTCCTTTTTCAGCTTCTTCACCCAATTCATCAATCAATTCGGTGTTCACTTCCGAAAAGTTATTCACGAAGTTTAAAGGATTTTGTATCTCGTGTGCAATACCAGCTGTGAGTTCTCCAAGG
>DATKQQ010000226.1:0-8468 GCA_035532615.1 Hanamia sp. | reverse complement strand
AAAGTAAAAAGTAAGAGGAGCTTAGCCAACGAAAGCATATAACCAAGTAAATCACTTTAGTCAAACCGCCGTATACCGGCAGGTACGTACGGTGGTGTGAGAGGACAGTGAGGGAAATAATCCCTCACTTCCTACTCAATTTGATTTTAGTTACGGCTGACATAAAAAACTATTGGGAATGATTACTTTTTTTAAATGATAGCTATAGATTAACTTAATTGATCTCATAAAAAAAATATAAAAAAATAGTAAATCAATATTTAAATCATAATGGGCATTAATGTTGTAAAAATCAGAGTTATACAGATAAATTCTAAAATACCATTTATGAAAAGTTTTAAAAAAATACCTTTTTTATTGTCACTTATTTTTATGTGCTTGCTTTTTCAAACTGCATCAGCCCAGGATACAGATGACCAGAATACAAATAATAAGCAGGAAGAAAAAATAGAAACAAGTACGCAAGTGTTGAAAGATTTCAGTGAAATGAAAGATGAAATACCCCAGGAATTACTGAAAATAAGCCAGGGAATAATTGTGGTTCCCAAATTAATAAATGCAGGATTTGTACTGGCTGGAAAAAGAGGGAAGGGCATTGCTATGGTAAGATTAGAAGATGGCTCGTGGAGCAATCCTGTTTTTGTGACCATAACAGGTGGCAGCGTTGGTTTTCAAATAGGGGTGCAGGCAGTAGATTTAGTTTTGATATTTAAGCATAGGGAAACACTTCAGAATATTGGTAAAGGAAGCTTTACGTTAGGCGGCGATATATCTGTTACAGCAGGCCCTTTAGGCCGTAGTTCCACTGCAAGCACCGATACCAAATTTGAAGCTGAAGTGTATTCCTATTCAAAAAGTAAAGGCTTATTCGCTGGTATTAGCCTCGGCGGATCAGAAATTGCTGTTGACGCAAAAGCGAATGAAGCTTTTTACGGAAATGATGATGATGCTGAAACCATATTTTCTGATACAACTGAAAATTCTTCAGATGCTGTTAATGACTTGAAAACTGAACTTGAAAATTTGTATAAATAATTTTAATGCCCCTACAGCATTTTAAATTCTGTGAGGGTATTAAAGGTTTATTATTTTATTGATCCCTTGCTCCCGGTGGACAATATTCTCTTAAAAAACGAGTATATAAAGTTGATAAAAATTTCCTCGTTCCTTCCCCTTCTGATAAAGCATGGGTTCGATTGGGAAAGGGCATGAACTGAAATGTCTTATTGTATTTTATCAATACGTTCAACAACGCTTCGGCATTATCATATTGCACATTATCATCGCCGGTACCGTGTATAAATAATAAATTTCCCCTTAGATTTTTTGCATAATGAATTGGCGAGCCCAAAACATAATTTTCCATATTTTCAGGTAACAGGCCCATATATCTTTCTTCATAAACATTATCATAAAATAAAAGATTGGTAACTGCTGCGATGGAAATTCCTGTCTTATAAATATCAGGATACTGAAACATTAAATTAAGTGTGGAAGAGCCCCCGCCACTCCAACCCCACACTGCCACACGGTCTTTATCAAAATAGGGTTTATCCAATATTTTTTTTGCCGCCATTGCCTGGTCGTGAATGTTTAATCTCCCTATTTGCCCATAAATAGATTTACGCCACGCTGCGCCGCGGAGGGAGGGAGTGCCGCGATTATCAACAGATACCTGAAAATATCCGTCTTTGCTCATGTCTCCTTGGTACAAGAAATTATTTTGAGCGCCATATCTATCGCCTACAGTAGAAGCCGCAGGCTCTCCATAAACATAAAATACTACTGGATATTTTTTGGTAGAATCGAAATTATCAGGATACACTATCCAGCCATCCAATGTAATATTATCTTCGGTAGTTACTTTAAAATAATGAATATTACTATTTTCAATTACCTGCATGTTTTTCGCAATACTTTCATCTTCATTCAATGGTTTTCCATCTGGTAAGGAAATCCATTCTATAACCCGTGGAGTTTTATAATTGGAAAAAGAATGCAAAGCAAATTTGGCATAAGGAGAAATATTGTAATCATGTGTGCCAACTAAGTTGGTTGGTGAAAGAGGTTCTAAATTCCCTTTGCCATTGAGTTTGGTACGATACAGGTAAAGTTGCGTGGCATTGTTGGGAGAGGCCATAAAATAAACATAACCGTTCTTATCATCGATACATTTGATATTTTCAATATCATAATCACCTTTGGTAACCAGGGTTTCCTTGCCATCACGACTGATTAAATAAATATGCCGCCATCCATCTTTTTCGCTTACCCACAAAAAATCTTTTCCATTATCCAGCCAATCCCAGCCTGTAGGATCATCATCATTCCATCTTGATTTAATATCAATAAAAGCTTTGTCGCTTTCGGAATAAATTTTTTTTGCATCGCCTGTATTTACATCGCAATAAAAAAGCTGACTTTCATTTTGTTTCCTGTTTAATTGTTGCAAAACCACCTGGCTTGAATTATCTGCCCATTCCATTCGTGGAATATAATGCTCCTGCGGATCTCCCGGAACATCCATCCATTTTATTTTGTCATTTTCAACTGTAACTACCCCTATCTTTACGGGAGAAGGCGGCCAGCCAACTTTGGGATATTCTACCGGGATAATTCTTGAATAAACAGAGTCTGTAGTATTCAACATATAATAATCCCTGATTTTCCTGGCATCAACTTGCCAGAATGCAATTTTTTTACTGTCCGGACTCCAGCGAAAACCATCGCGACATCCGAATTCTTCTTCATAAACCCAGTCAAAAGTACCATTGATAAATTTTCGTGTACCATCAACCGTTAACGGTTTTATTTTATGGGTAGTAAGATTTTCAACATATAAATTATGGTCACTTACATAAGCGGCTTCTTTTCCGTCGGGCGAAATTTTTGCAAACATCAATGACTGCGAAGGAAGCGTTTTCCCAAGTTGAGTTAGTTGGCTGGTGGCTAAATTCAATATCCAATAATCGCCGCGTGTATGATAGCGCCACACTTTTGCGGTATTTGTAAATATAAGTAGTGTTTTATAGTCAGGAGAAAAACTATAAATATTAAAAGCTAATGGTTCTGTTGCCCCCGCAGGAATGAGCTGTTCTCTTTTAACAAGTGTAGTTTCTGTGCCTGTTTTAAGGTCAGTCTTTACTATGTTTCCTTCTTTAATGATAATGGTAGAATTACCATCAGCGGTCCAGTTGATTGGCTTGGCTCTGAATTGAGAAAAAGAAGTGAGTGTGCAGATAGAAAAAATAATGAGAATTAAAATTCTGCGTGTTTTGTAATACATAGTTTTGATTATTTTAGAAGTAAAAATACAAAGGATATTGTTATATTGTTGAATTGTTGAATCCTGGATTATTTTTTTACAGATAGGTTTTTTTTGATCGGTTTTAAAATGCAAGGAAGTGGAGTAAAATAAATTTGTTTATGATGCAAAAAGAAAAATTACGAATAGATAAATATTTATGGGCTATCAGAATTTTTAAAACCCGAAGTATGGCAGCCGAAGCATGTAATGCAGGCAAAGTGAAATGTAATGGAACTCATGTAAAACCCGCAAAGGCGGTTGCATTAGGGGATATTTATGAAATAAAGACAGAAGATAAAAAGTGGACGATTGAGGTTATTTCTTTGCTACATAACCGATTAAAATATGAAGAAGCTATCAAATATTATATTGATTTATCACCAAAAATAATTGTTGAAATAAAACAATCCAGCGCTTTTGTTTTTAATACCGGTAAACGAAAAAGCAAACAGGGACGACCAACTAAAAAAGAAAAAAGAAAGCTGGATGATTTTTTGGAATAAAGCAGAAACATCGTTCCTTATTTTTTGTGAGAAGGCAAAGTAAAATAAAACTGTGAACCTTTTCCTGGCTCACTTTCTACCCAAATTTTTCCTTTATGCCGTTTAATAATTTCGGAAGTTATAAAAAGCCCAATTCCAAAACCAGGAAAGGTTTTTTCGCTCTTACCTTCTACTCTGTAGAATCGCTCAAATATTTTTTTCTGATAATTTTTGTCAATTCCGATTCCTTCATCATTTACTGAAACTACTATTTCATTTTGATTCAATTCTGAAGTAATAATAATATTCCCGTTTTTAGGCGAATATTTTATTGCATTTGTAACCAGGTTTATTAAAACTTGTCCGATTCTTTCCCGGTCAGCATAAACCGGTAAATCAAAATCGTTTTTAAAAACAAGTTTATATTCAGGATGAATAATTTCAAGTCCTTCTATCACTTCTTTTATAAGATTGTTCAATTCAAAAGATTGTTTATGAAATGCAAGTCCACCATTCCTTATTTTGGAAACATCAAGCATGTCGGTAATTAACCTTGTTAGTTTTTCTATTTGCACATGTATCCTGTCCAAAGATTTTATTAATAACTCGTCGCCGGATTTTTCATGAATGCTTTGTAATATTTGAACATAACCTTTTATAGAAGTAATAGGGGTTTTTAATTCATGGCTTGCCATACTGATAAAAAAATCTTTTTGTTGCTCTTGTACTTTTATGTCATTTATATCGGTGCTGGTACCTATCCATTGATGAATTTTATCTTTTTCATCGCGTAATGCAATAGCGCGGCTCAATTGCCACCTGTAAGTACCATCATATCTTTTAAAACGGTGTTCAAAAATAAAATCCTTTCCTGTTTGAATGGATTCCATCCACTTTATGATATTCTTTTTTCTTTCATCCGGATGTATTATTTCAATCCAGTCACCATTTTGAAGTTGTTCATTTGATAGCCCTGAATAATCAAAAACTGCCTGGTTAAAATATTTTATAATTCCTTCATTATTGGCGCTCCATACAAATTGAGGCATACTATCTGCGAGCAATCTGAACCTGGCTTCGCTTTCTTCTACTTTGTGGCGCGTTAACACCTGTTCGGTTACCTCTGTGCCTACCACCAATATTCCATATACTTTTCCCTGGCCGTTTATCAATGGATCATATTCGAAATTTACGTACACTTTTTCCAACTTTCCATTCCTTTGAAGTTTTACAGGGAACTCTGAGGCAGAAAATGATTTTCCGGTGTAATAAACATTATCTAATAAAAATTTTGCCTTTTCAATATCCACTTCTGTCATTACTTCCAATACAGGCTTATTCAGCATCTGATCTCTCGTTTTGCCCATAAGTTTTAGTGCCGATTCATTAATAATTTCAACTACGTAATCCGGACCATTTAGGATACCAATAGAAACAGGTGCATTCAAAATTAAATTTCGTAACCTTCTTTCACTTCTTTCCAAAGCTTGCTGGTTTATTTCCTCATGGGTAATATTTCTCAGTGTTCCAATAATTTTTGAAGGTTCACCTTTTTCATCATGAAATACTTTTCCAATCGTTCGTACCCTGACAATACTACCATCTGGTTTTACTAACCTGGTTTCAAATTTATAATTTCCCGTTTTTAAAGCCACGGCAAAAGCCTCTTTTACTATTCCATGCCTGTCTGAGGGATAAATCTGGCTGCGTATTTCATCGAGTGTCAACTCTTCAGATTCATTTCTTCCAAAAATATCCAATAACTTTTTATTGTAATTAATCTTATCTGCTTTAAGATCTATCTCCCAAATAGCCATTTCCGAAGCTTCCACGGCCAGCCTGAGCATTTCTTCAGTACTGGAGACTTCATCATTTGCCTTTATTTTTTCAGTAACATCATTAGCAGATACAATTATTCCTGAAATACTTCCATCGTTTTCAAACAATGGATCCAATTCAAAATCAAGATAGAATTTATTGTTCCTATTATCGTTCTTCAATATCATGGGAAATTCAAATTCTTTCACTAACCGGCCACTTATAAGTACTTGCTTTAATAATTTTGGAAATTTTTGATCCATTAATTCAGGAAAAACATTTAATAAATTTTTGCCAATTACTTTCTCCTTTTCTTTCCGCCATATTTTTTTTAAGATCATTTCGTTGGCTAATTCAATCTTAAGATCTGGTCCTCTCAAAATGGTAACACCAATAGGAGAATTCATTACCAGGTTTTTAAATTTCTTTTCACTCTCTGCCAACGAACGCTTGAGATCTACAGATTTAGTTTCTTCCATGCAGGTGACCAATACGCCTTCAATTTTTCCTTTTTCATTATTCACAGGACTGTAGCTATAAGTCCAATAAACATCTTCAATTTTCCCATTTCGGAATATTGGCACCAGCATTTCTTCGTTCCATGTTGCGCCCTCTCCATTTAATGCCTGATCTATTTGTGGTTTTATAATATCCCATATTTCAGGCCATGCATCTTTTGCGGCCATGCCTAATATTCCGGGATGTTTCCCATCCTCTCCAAGGCTTGGACGATATGCATCGTTGTAAAAGCAAATTAACTTTGGTCCCCACCAAAGAAACATGGGAAAGCGGGAATGTAAAACAATACCAAGTGTTGAGCGGAGGCTCTGAGGCCACGTTTCTATAAGACCTATTTCATTTTGGCTCCAATCTTTCTTTCTAATAAGTGTAGCCATTTCGCCACCTTTGGTAAGGAAAGGAAATTTTTCTTTTAGTATATATTTTTCTTTGCTGTTGTGCATTTATAAGCTAGATTTCTATTCTAAAGATGTTGTAATTTATAATATTTTTGGAAATGATTTCATTTATTCATTTTTCGGGAAATGTAAATGCTTTTATCTTATAAAATCCAAATAGATTTTTTACTATTGAACCTTTCAAAATTCTCTAAATTCTCCAACTCAAAACCTTCCTAAATTTGCCAGATGAAAATTGATATTATTTCAGTGATTCCTCAATTGATGGAGAGTTTTTTTGCTCATTCTATTTTAAAAAGAGCAAAAGATAAAGGATTGCTGGAAGTAAATATTTTTAATTTACGCGATTATACCAATTACAAACATGGCCAGGTTGATGATTATCAATTTGGCGGAGGCGCTGGTTTGGTAATGATGGCAGAACCATTGGTTAATGCGATTGAAACATTGCAAAAAGAAACCAACTATGATGAAGTGATTTTTTTAACTCCTGATGGTAAAACATTCAATCAAAAAGATGCGAATGATTTATCATTAAAAAGTAATTTATTGCTGATCTGCGGGCATTATAAAGGAATTGACCAGAGAGTGCGCGACCATTTTATTACCCTGGAAATTTCCATTGGCGATTATGTATTAAGCGGGGGCGAATTGGGCGCGGCAGTTTTGGTGGATGCTATCGGCAGATTAATCCCCGGAGTTTTGAATGATGAAACGTCTGCCCTTACTGATTCTTTCCAGGATAATTTATTAGCACCGCCGGTTTACACACGCCCTGAAGAATTCAGAGGATGGAAAGTTCCGGATATTTTAATGAGTGGCAATCATTCAAAAATTGAAGATTGGCGAAATGAGAAATCTATTGAAAGGACAAAAGAAAGAAGGCCTGATTTGTTTTGAAACTAAAAGTCATTGGAGATGCATAACCTATAAAAAGGCAAAAATATAAATAAGAAATTCCTCTGGATTAGAATAAAAAACGTTTTACACATTAATTATTAAGAGAACTAAGTTGCTTTACAGCTCCTTCACACAAAGCTTTGTTATAGATTCTGATTTCATCTATTGTCCCATTCCACCAGTATGGGTATTGAGAGCTTTCCGCGCGCCCAATAAAAAGATCATTTGAATTAGGTGTAAAAGTAGCACTTCCAGGCACCGTACTCATTAATTGTCCATTTACATAAAACTTTGATACCTGACCGTCATAAGTATAAACAAGAGTCAGCCAGGTATTTGTCCTTACAAAATTAGAATCACTGGCAGATACTGCATATCCATAATCGCCATAGAATCCCAATGCAGCCTCCATCGATGTATCAATAGCAGCATTACAATTTGGTGTAATGTAAGCGACTCTCAGACTATAAACTCCCTGATCCTGGTCAACTGTGCCTTTCTGAAATATTTGATTAGCATGACAAATTCCGGTATAAAAACCATTCATCTTTACTATTCCCATTAAAGTTATCGCACCATTTGGATTTAGACTGACGCTATTCTTGACTTGCATATAATTACTCGTGCCGTTAAATAGATAAGCATTATTGGCTCTTCCAAATCTGTCTGTTGTTTTTATTGCATTATTGAATATTATATTATTTCCATTTCCACTGCTGTCATTAAGATTTCCATTATTAAAATTATAATAGGCCACTAGACCATCACTTAAATTATAGCATGAACAATTAATACTATCTGTAATATGCACAGTATCTTGAATGTGTAATGTATCTTTTATATATAGAGTATCTGTATTTGTATTTGTATTTGTATTTGTATTTGTATTTGTAATTATTTCTTTATGTATAATCGCTTAGGTCGCACAATATGAATAAAGGCTATATATTTGCCGAATGGAAACAAGGGTAAAATTTACTGGTGTGAATTCAAATAAGTTTAACCTTCAATTCAAAGATGATTCATCCTGTTATGAGTATTTAG
>DATKQQ010000225.1:0-4296 GCA_035532615.1 Hanamia sp. | reverse complement strand
AGTGTGCCAGTGATAACTATGCGGTCGTAACAACCAAGTATGCCGCTGATTTTTTCGCAATATCTTTGAGTAAGTGATTCCATAATATTGGAAAGTTAAATGTTTTCCTGTTTAGTTCCGGCTTGTCCGGCTTAGGAAATAACGAATTCAATTAATTCAAATAATCATTTCAATTAAACTATTTATTTATGAAACTGGTACAAGTATCTCGTAAAAAAGTGAAGCTTCGACTAAATATTGCTTCTCCTTCAGGCTTTGGTAAAACTTACAGCGCCTTACTTATTGCTTATGGTATCACTAATGACTGGCAAAGGATCAGTGTCCTTGATACTGAGAATGATTCAGCATCCCTTTACTCACATTTAGGTGCATTTAAAACTTTAAGCCTAAGACCTCCTTATACTCCAGCACGATATATTGAGGCTATTAAAACCTGTGAAGAAGCAGGAATGGAAGTTATCATTGTAGATTCAATTAGTCACGTTTGGAAAGGTCAGGGAGGTTTACTTGAATATCAAAATTCATTGGGAGGTAGATACCAAGATTGGGCTAAAGCGACACCATTATATCAGCAATGGTTAAACGCAATTCTGCAATCTAAATGTCATATTATAACTACTAACAGAAAAAAGCAAGGTTACAATATGATTACCGAGGGTAATAAAACGAAAGTTGAAAAAGCGGGGTTAGATGATGAAATAAGGGACGGTTATGAGTATGAAATGACTGTTGCTTTGGAAATCATCAATGATAAGCATTTAGCTAGGGCTTCAAAGGATAGAACACAACTCTTTGTAGATAAGCCTGAATTTGTAATAACTGTAGAAACAGGTAAGGAAATTCTCGACTGGTGTAATTCAGGAGTAGAGATAAAACCGGTGGACGTCTCTGAGCGCATCGGTGAATGTAAAACGATAAAAGAATTGCTGGACTTGTACCAGGAATATCCGCAGTTTAAAGAAGCCCTAAAACCTGAATTTGAACAACAGAAAAGGACCATCCTGATTAACCAGGATGTAACCACACAATTAGCTAAACAAAAAATCATTCAAAATGGAAAACCTTGAAACAATAACCCATGAAATTCAACAGGTAATAAACCCTGTACAGATAGTAACAGAACAACGTATTATTAAACGAAACTCTTTTATTGAAGCTAATACCACCGAAGGTAACCTGCAAGAAATACAACACAACCATATCATCCCGGTTTATGCTAATAACGAGCCGCTGATATCTCATGCAGATTTTATTGATGTAAGGGTGTCATCTGTAAAAGATGGATTTGGAAGTGAAGAAATCTTAGCACCCGAAATTCGGGTAAGCCATCCCGTTATGGGAAGAGTTCCGGAAGCTAAAGATAAACGGGTTGATCAACTTGAGGAGTGGGAGAAGACGTTGTATTATCAGAAGATGGCTTTCATTATTGAGATCCCTTCCATTCACTCAGATATTGATGGTAACACTCTGTCACTAACGATAGGTGGTGTACGCAGTTTTGCAGAAGAGAACCTGAGTTGCAGGAGTGCCACCGATCAACACTTTCGGGTCTTTATTGGTTTTAAAAATACCGTTTGTTGCAATATGTGTGTTTGGACCGACGGTTACCTGAACGATATCAAAGTAAAAACGTTGGGGCAACTCAAAGGTGTCATTCGTTCGCTGTTTGAAAGCTATAACAAGAACTACCAGTTACTTCATTTAGAAAAGCTGGCTGAATACTCCATTACGGAACAACAGTTCGCACAGGTAGTTGGAAAATGCAGAATGTATCAGCATCTTCCCACTTCTGCCAAACGGGAAATAGCACCCATACTTTTTGGTGACCAGCAAATGAGTACAGTGGTGAGAGATTTTTACAATGACCAAAGTTTCTGTAGAGATTCCGATGGAAATATTAACCTGTGGAGGTTGTATAATCTATTAACCGGAAGTAACAAGAGCTCCTACATTGACCGGTTTTTAGACCGCTCCGTTAATGCCTACAATTTCACAGAGCAGATACGCTGGGCTTTAGAAGGAAAGAATGAAAGCTGGTATTTGAATTAATCAATAAAAAACAATAGACAAAAATGGACCCACCGCAATTGAATTACATTGATCATAACAGCATCCTTATTATTAATCCAAAGGGAAAAATGAGGCAGCTATATGTTCCTCTTCGGGTACTTGTGATACAGGATACCACTATTCTTAAGATGAACACTTGGGTGATCGTGGAAGAAATAATGCCTCACGATCAAAACAAGCTGTTATATAGAGTTACAGCCCATTGGTGGCCCTATCACATCTTCCGTATACAAATACACTTTTAATCATCCCGCTACAGAAATGTGGCGGGTTTTATTTACATCCACATCCAGCTTGCTATATTCAGAACAAGAAAGAAGGAGCAGGCTGATAAACTCATCATATAAAATGAAAAAGGAAATAACACAAGTGGCAGAAATAAGTATCAGCTACAGACCAGCCATAGCAAATAAACCAATAATTAAATCTCCCTTTGATGCGTATGTTGCTCTCAGAGAATTCTTCTCTGATGACACTATTCAACTTAATGAGAAATTCATAGTTATGTTTTTAAATAAAGCAAACAGAGTGCTGGGAGTATTTCCGGTTTCAGTAGGAGGAATAACAAGTACAATTGTTGATCTGCGTCTAATCCTTTCTATCGCTTTAAAAACACTTACCACGTCAATCATTTTATGTCAAAATCATCCATCTGGGTCATTAACTCCCTCCAGGCAGGACATTGAAATGACACAACGAATAAAAGAAGCTGCAAAATACCTGGACATTTGTGTTCAGGATCACCTCATCATTACTTTTGAGCATAAATATTTCAGCTTTGCTGATGAGGGGCTGATATAGGTGTTCAATGAAATTCCTTTTATTAACAGCGGTTCCCTTTACCGTTACTTGTTCGAAATTAGAAGCCATTTTCTTTCCCACTTTCTTTTGAAACTGTTTAGCTCCTTAATTCAAAAACTATTGAAAAGTAAAGTGGATTTTATACTTTCAGAAAATTCATCGTATGATCTGAATCATCAATAAAATAGTATTCTCTTTGATTAAATATGGAATAAAATTGCGAGATATAGGTAAAGTGAATCCCTTCTATATTTGCATCGGCTATATCAGGCATTCCTTCTGGACCATAACTTATTTTTTGATATAAAGTTTTGTATTTCCGGGTCCATTCCTCTAAACTTCTTTCACTCTTACCACTTTTAATTTGATTAAATTCCTGTATTGCTACCCTACATTCCCTATGCACCTCCAGATATTTAGCAAACGAATTCAATTTGACCAATTATTTTGACAAATATATCGCCAAATTCTACATTATTATTAATTGCATTTTCATAATAAAGAAGATTTAGAACTTAATGAATTGGTACTATTTTATTTTAAATCCCTGCTTATTATTTTTTAGAGTTTAGTCTGGTAAAAGTCTTTTCGGAGACACCTCAAGAGCTTGTGCGATTAAGGAAAGATAGGAAACTGAAAAGTTGACTTTCCCAAGTTCAACCCGGTTAATTTGTGAGTAATCCATATCATTACATTTGAAAGCTAAATCCATTTGCGTCATATCTTTTGAAATACGGAGTTCTCTTATTTTATCCCCAATCTGCTTGAGAAATTCATCATCCCTGTAATAAATTCTTTTGAGTTCATTTTTCACAACCTAAAAGAAATCTATAAGAATAATTTGCCATAGGGATAATTCTCCTTAAATTCACTTAAGATTTTGTTTCCGGCCAATTATATCAATCTAAAGTCAAAACATCATCTATCAATTCCTTAAACTATGCTTCAATACATTAAAAACCTATTACCCAAACTACAGCAACTGAGTAGTTCTTTAGATCATCAAGCAAATTTTGTTGATAAGCCTTGGATTTATATTGATGAAAAGGGAGACAAGCACACTTACATTTTTCAAAAAGATAGATCATTGATCATGTCATTGAATGGATCGGTTCAGATGGGGAATTGGAAATATATTCCAAATGCAGGGAGTCTTTTAATTGACCGTGGTTCAGATAAGATTCTATTAAAACATGCTTTTCTTGATAAAGCAGTTATGGTTTTGCAAACGGATAATAATTTTGATAAGCCTTGGATGTTAATCGATGAAAAAGAGATTCCGGATTTAACCCAACTTGGAAATTAGTCCCCGAAAATAACGATAATTTCATTAATTTTTGACTTTTTTTGATAAATTATATATGTTATTAATTGGTAATCAATATAGTGTAAATAAGATTGTATTTGTTGTCCCCGAAAATATAG
>DATKQQ010000224.1:0-2162 GCA_035532615.1 Hanamia sp. | reverse complement strand
GTTATCAACTGTATAATCCAATTGCTTTTTAAGATTTCGGGAGTAACCTATTCCATCTAAACTCAAGCCGAAAATATGATAGCCATCAGACGAAGTTTCAAATGACACGGAAATATATTTACTGTTCTCCGTAGAGGCACCAACAGTAGCCGCAAAACTTGTGCATCCATTTTGAGCAAACAAATTTCCTGTTACCATTATTGCCAAAAATAAAAGTATAAGATTTAATTTCTTTTTCATTGTATGATTTTAAATTAATTTAATTGTTGGGATTTTAAGATCTGATTGTACTCAATTTTGAGGTCAACCCTTCTGCCGGAATATTGCTTTTCTGTCATTTCAATTTCCAATAATTTTTGTGTGGGATAAGTGAATTTTTTGAAGATGTAAAAGTTCCGCCACCTGTTCGTAATTATTTTTCCGTCAGGTTGATATAAACTATAGAAAGGCTTCAATTCAATATCCTGGCTCACTGTAGCTTTTACAGACTGTTTATCAACTATTTTAAATCTGATTTGATCCATATCAAAGGGAAGCCTTGTTTTATTTTTAGCTTCTAATTCTATCATGATGTAATCGCCAATGGAATAGATATTGGTTACATACATTGTCATTCCATAGGATTTGGTATCAATATTAAAAATGCTTCTTTTTCTTTTTAAAGCATTGATACAAAGGTCAAAACATTGCTGATTGTTTAATACATCTGCCTGGTTTACCTGTACGGCATCGTTGGGATTAATAGAAATAACATAAGCTCCATTGCTCAATAGTGAATCGTTACTCAATGGATCTTCTACCGTTAATTTATAAACAGAGATATAAGATTGCGTAACAATGGTAATCGTAAACTTGTCTCCGGGATGAACTTTATCCGAATCCGGGCGCAGACGAAAAATATTTTTTTCTGGTAAATCCCCTTGGATATTTGGAGAGGAAATATCCACGTACTGAATTGGTTCAGGAGAAACAAAATGAGTGGTTGAATTCCAAGGGATAGTTGCTGTATTAACATTTTTTTCAGCTATAGAAACATTATTATTCAATACTGTATAATTTCCTATTCTTGCCTGTGCAAAAATATTTTGTACCAGGAAGATCGTGCAAAATAGGATGATTATTTTTTTCATCTTTTCTTTTTTAATGTTTTTGATTTTTGAAATGGAGAATCAGCTTTATTCGTTTGTTGTAGTTTTATTGTCTTTTAGAAAAACGATGTAATTGTATTTTAAAAATGCTTTATCTTTTTTTATCAGGTTTGATAAAGTGGTAGTAGTGGTATTGAAGACCTTACTAAGCATACTCATTTTGATATCTGAATTATCAGGAGTCACAACCTGTGATAACCCTTGCGTACCCTGTGTGCCAATTTCTTTTGAGAACTCACGGAAATTACTTCCAGGCACATACAAGCCTAAGTATCCATCACTATCAAATAAATCTATTTTAACCGGTAAGGAAGTGTTGTTATATAAAATTTGAGCAATGCTGATATTCACTCTTTGCTTTTGGAATCCTGTAACAACGCCATAAATATAGGTGCCTCTTTTTATCAGGTAATCGCCAACGTACATATCTTTTAGCAAGCGAATTCTAACTCTTGAGCCTAAACTAGCTTTGACATCCTGATCAATCATTGCAGCTATGTTATCATCATCATCATTAAAGTTGCGGACGGTATTAAAATTACTTTCTCTCTTTAGTGAAGCAGAAGTGATAGGAAGTGGTGTAAAGGATGTGTCAGCGCCCGGATTGAAGTTCTTTGTATAAGGCTTTCTTTTCATTCCATTCTTAGCTGTCGATGCGTTACTTCCACTTGTTTGTTGAAGACTATCCATGTATTTCATCTGTTCACGAAAAACACGCATCTGGCTATCATAAGAACCGGGGTCTTCATCACTGCTTGACTTTGTTTCTTGTTGCCTGCTATCCTCTTGTTGCATTTTTAATAACCTATTTAATACAGGATCTGATGATCCGCTTTTATCATTTGATAAATAATACCTTCCTGAATTATTTTTGGTTGTACCGCCAAATCCTCCGCCTTTGTCATATTGAGCTATCTTGCTTTGTATCTTACTTTGCCCAAGATGCAAGACTTCGTTTAAGCTGTCCATCTTTCCTTGCGCTTCAAGCCGCTGCTTATCTGCGGAAGAATAAGA
>DATKQQ010000223.1:0-7942 GCA_035532615.1 Hanamia sp. | reverse complement strand
AAACCCGAATCACATATTTTTATTTACAATATGAGTGCTATATTTTCTGCATCTTTCTTCACGGATAATAAAAATCCGGAAGTTGGCGCAGAAAAATCACCAGACAAACGAAAAAATGGGTAGTTTTCTTGCAGACACTATATAGCGGGTTCTCAAAATATTTTACCTACAGGCTAAAATCGCTTCTAATTGAATTAAATTTGAAAGGGAAAATAAGTTTTTGGACGAACTGACGTTCTATCAATTATGACCAACCGTAAACTTAAAATCATATTTGGACTTTTATCCTTTGGGCTTTTTATTGTACTGATTATTCAGTTAATAAAAATGCCTGGTGGAATGATTTTGCCGGGATGGTTTTTAGGCGGAATGTTGCTAATCGGAGGTCTAATTGTGATCATGATCATTTCAGGATTATTGAAATTGATTTTCAGGAAAGGTTCATTTTCGACATTATTTTTAATCAATCTTACTGTTCTCTTTACATTTTTTATCTATTATTTTTATTCACCAACACTTAAAATAATTGTTCCTGATGGATACTACGGAGAAGTAAATTTGGTGAAATCTACTACAAAACGGAACATTCTAACTATTGACAGTAATGGTATCGGATATCTAACCAAATGGACATTTAATAAAACTTACGCAAGACCGAAAGTTTTTGATAAGAGCGGAAAAAGCCTTGACAAAAATTTAGTAGGATTTAACCCGTCAACATTTTTTGGAACAGGCAAAAGTTGTTGTGTTGACAGCAAACAATTTGAAAGCTTAAGTTTTGAAATTGTTCCAGACAGTCTTATTGGACAGGAACAGTATTACTCAAAGGATTTAATACCATTAATTGACAAAAGACTTGTGTTTTTTGAAGAAAAGGATAGATATATGAATGTTGACAATATTACGGTAGAACTTAAAAAGTAGGCAACAAACTGCAAGTAACAAATAAGACTCGTTAGGCACGAAGTGCCCCATCTTAGCGCAAGCTTTGTAGCAAAGATTCTTTGAAGTAGCCATGCTTGTGCTTCATTCCAATTAAATCTTCGTTTATCATTCCCAGTTATACAACAATAAAGATAGGAAACGATTTACTTCCTGGTTTACTGGCCCCGGTAGTGAATGATATGCTAATAGGGGGACTCCGTGCTGAAAAGATTTTGTTTAGCGATATTAGTAACAATGAAATTTTAATTATAAATTTGGTAACGGTTCAGGCAGAAAGGAATTCTATTTTTCCGTCAGCACAAAGCCGTAAAACGTTGCGCGTCACTTATGAAATGTTTCCTAACCATAGCCTTTGTTTTTTTAACGACGCTTTTTTGCGCGTTTAAACCTTTTTCGCTTCCTGTTAATATAACTGGTCACATCAAAAAAAATCTCAAAGACCCATCTGTTAACCAGCATTCCTAACTATGTTTGTAAAAGGTGACAAGAAAATATTAGCCAATTCATTTACGGATTCTAATGGTAACTTCAAAATGAAATTCACGCCGGGAAGGGAAAAATCATTTGACTTTTTCTGTACTGGTACTGGCATAGACACTTTATTTATTAAGTCAGTAAAAACTTTCAATAGCGACATGCCTGCCATGACCTTTTATGTCCCATGTATTATTAAAAAAAATGCTTTAGGGAAAGTTATTTGCCCAAAATGTAATCTGGTAGACAAGGTTTTTCCAATAGAATATGGTGAACCTACCTATGTTTATCATATTAGCAAAGCAGGCGACACGACTTACAGCCCATTCTATAAAGGAATGTATCAAGCAGGCACAGATGTTGTTGAACCTGCGAAATATTATTGTGACAGAGACAAAATAAAATTTTAGCAAAACTAACCTCGTCGAGAAGCGAACTTCATCATAGCGCAAGCTTTGTAGCAAAGATTCTGTAAGATACCATGCTTGTGCTTCAATCCAATTAAATTTTCGTTTATCATTCACAGTTACACAACAGTAGAAATAAAAAAACGATTTATTTCCCTGCCTAACGGACTGGTAAGGTTGTTTGCTGAAAGGGTCGGGATGCTTAATCAGCCTGAACTATAATCAGGCGACCTGGTACCAATAAATATAAAGTAAGCAAATACATTTACGCTGAATCATAATTCAAAAGTTGATCAACTCTACAATTTCTTCAAGATACCTCTTATCCGTATCATCAAATACGTTATACGCTTCACTATCAACATCTAAAACCGCAACTACTTCGCCGTTTCTTTTAACAGGAATCACTATTTCTGATTTTGACAAACTACTGCATGCTATATGACCGGGAAATTTTTTAACATCAGGCACAATAAGAGTTTCAGCACGCGCCCAGGTAGTTCCGCAAACTCCTCTGCCTTTTTGTATTCTTGTACAAGCTACAGGGCCCTGGAAAGGCGCCAGCACCAATTCATTATTTTTTATCACATAAAAGCCAACCCAAAACCATTGAAATTGTTCTTTAAGTGCGGCTGTTACATTTGCCATATTTGCTACAAGATCAGTTTCCCCTGTAAGCAATCCCTTTATCTGTGGAAGCAGTGATTGATATTCTTCTTCTTTACTTCCTTTCAGGATCGTAAGATCTTCAGCCATAATTTTTCTTACAAAGGTAGCGAACAGTAAAAGAGAAAAAGTGATAAAATCCTTTATCCATCAAATAATAAAAAAAATTATCTTTGAAATGAAAAATAAGATTATGCCTATTTACATGGATGTACATATTGTTCCCGGAGTTAAAGCAAGGGATGTAGCTGCAGCCCATAGCAAAGATTTGCAGCACCAGGAAGAATATGGATGCTCCTGCATGACTTACTGGATTGATGAAGATCGCGGAAACATATTTTGCCTGATAGATGCTCCAGACAAGGAGGCGGTGCAGGAAATGCACAGAAAAACTCATGGCCTAATTCCTAATAAAATTATTGAAGTCAGCAAAACGGTGGTAAGGTCTTTTCTGGGCCGTATTTATGACCCTGAATCAGTAGAAATTTCAGAAGAAGGATTGCCTTTTTTCAGCGATCCATCCTTTAGGATTTTATTGCTGACTAAGATTACTGATCCTAATTTGCTCCGACACCAATTTGGTTCTGAGAAAGCAAATGAATTATTGAATAGCCACAACCTGATCATTCGCAAAAATGTTAAGCAATATGGAGGCAGAGAAGTAGAACATGAAGGAAGTGATTTTATTATTTCTTTTTCTTCCGCGTCAAAAGCCATGGCCTGTGCCCTGGATATACAACAGGAGATGCTGAAGGAGCATTCGGATAAATTTGTTTTTAAAATAGGCGTTAACGCCGGTGAACCTGTTGAAACGACCAATGAACTTTTTGGTGATACGATTCGGTTTGCTGATAATATGTGCTTTATTGCCGCCAACTTTCAAATTGCTGTTGCACCGCCGGTGAAGGAACTGATGGCCAAAGATTTTTTTAATAATGGTACAAAAAAACTTTTGGCTCTTACTCCCCAGGACGAAAGTCTGTTGAAATTATTATTCAGGCATTTGGAAGAAAAATGGCAAAATCCGGATTTTCATGTAACCGATTATTGCAAGGGAACGGCCATGAGCATGTCCCAATTATACAGGAAAACAATTTCACTCACTGGTATGTCTCCTAATATGCTTTTAAAAGAATTCAGGCTCGAAAAAGCAAAGGATCTTATGAAAAAACAATCTTATAATATTGCCCAGATAACCTTCGATTCCGGATTCACCAGCGCTTCTTATTTTACCAAATGTTTTAAAAAGAAATTTGGCTTGTTGCCAATGGCCTATCTTGATTTGCTGCATTAATTTTATTCTTTCCTTTAGAAGCAGTATATAAAAAGAAATTTATTCTCCAATTAAGCCGTTCGTGGGATACGAACGGAGGCAGTCTGCCGTGGCCGGTGTCCCAACCGGCCACTTTTAGCAGGAAAAAATATAATCATTTCCAGGCAATTCCTCAAAGAACAGTGATTTATTTTTACTATTTATTGAACGATTTACGCTACCTGCTTTTCTATTTTTTGAATGAATCGTTATAGCATGCTGCTTTTTGTCAATGTTAACTTTGGTTATTCTTAATCACAAAAAATATAAGCCATGAAATTAATTAACTTTCGAATCCCGATTCTAATTATGATGTTGTTTGCAGGCTATGCTTCTATAGCACAAACGACCGCATCAAAACATTCAGCAACTACAAAACAAATTCTATGAAAACGTATCTCATTGAAAGAGACATCCCCGGCGCGGGCAAATTAACTCCCGAACAACTAAAAGCCATTTCTCAAAAATCCTGTGCCGTCCTTAAAGAAATGGGGCCTAGAATTGAGTGGGTTCAAAGCTATGTAACCGGAGACAAGATATTTTGTGTTTACAAAGCTGAGAACGAAGAACTGATAAGGCAACATGCTAAAAAAGGAGGTTTCCCTGCCAATAAGATTATGGAAATCCACACAGGAATTAGTCCGGCAACCGCTCTGGCCAATTAAGGCTTAATTATTCATTCATATATTTTGAATATTATTTCAACTGCTCCTGAATCGGGGCAGTTGTTGTATAAGTCTCCAGCTGTTAAATTGAAGAATGATAGGCTGTTTCTATTGCAACGCCTTTGGTAAGTGTTTGATAAACGACACAATATCTTTCAGTGAGTTTTTTTACGCTTGCCATCTTCTCATCAGATGCATTGGTGTCGAGATTAAAATGTAAGCGAATATTTTTAAACCCAACTGGCGCTTCTTTTGAAACACCTAAGGTGCCTCTGAAATCAAGATCACCCTCTGCTGTAATCGTGCCGCCTTTTATTTCAACACCAATGGAAGTGGTAACAGCCTGCAGCGTGACACCGGCACAAGCCACCAATGCCTGTAAAAGCATATCTCCCGAACAGGCAAGCATTCCTGTTCCCCCGGTAGCAGGGTGAAGCCCCGCTCTTGTCAATGCTTTTCCCGTTTCAACATTACATGATATATCCTCTCCTATTTTCCCCTCTGCCTTTAAGGTTATAATAGCAGATTGTGGTTGCGCATGGTACTTCTCTTTCAGAGGCGCCTGCAAGCTTTTTAATGTTACAGCATTCATAGTACAAGTTTAATCAAAAAAACTGAAAAAGAGAGAAACGGGTCATCTTAGCGCAACCTTTGTAGCAAAGATTTTGTGAGGTAGCTATGCTTGTGCTTCGATCCAATTATATTTTCGTTTAACCTTCCAAGTTACACAACGATAAAAAACGATTTACTTATTTGCTTACTGGTATCATCGTGCACATCATTTCGAGGCGCATGAATCAATGCCCCCGTTGGCAGACAATAAATTTTCCATCGTCTTTTTACATTTTAAACAACATGGATTCCCATGGTCTCAAGTTGACCGATGAGCCCGACTGTGGATGTATTTTTTCATAGTTGTCAATCAGCAGTGTTCCCGGTGAATTTCCAATGGAAGAAGGCAAAGCAAAATCAGTTGTCTTGTTCGACATATTGAGAAGCACCAGGTAACGATCGTTTCCACTTCCTCTGGTGTAAGCGAATACATCAGGATTATGAAGGTCGTACACTTTTAAAGCACCATAAACCATTGCATCGTGGTCGTTACGAAATTTGATAATACGTTTATAATAATTTAGTACTGAATTCGGATTGTGCTCTTCGGCAGCAACATTAATGGTTTTATAATTCGGATTTACCATAATCCATGGATTGCCGGTAGTAAATCCACCATTTTGTGCATCATTCCATTGCATAGGCGTCCTTGCATTATCACGTCCGTCTTTAAGCAGGTTTTCCCTGAATGCCGTCACATTTTTTCCTGAGGCTTTAGCCATTTCATAAAAGCTCAGCACCAGGTGATCTCTCAATTGACTAATGGATGTGAAGGGAGCGTTGGTCATTCCGAGTTCGTCTCCCTGGTAGAGGAAAGGCGTTCCACGCATGGTTAGTAGTAATGTACCCAGTAATTTGGCCGATGGTACCCGCCAGGTACTATCGTTACCCAGGCGGGAGACGAGACGCGGATTATCGTGATTACCTAAATAAACAGCATTCCATCCTTTTCCCTGTTGGGTGAGTGCACTGTCCCACCTGACGAAAATATCTTTAAATGCAGGAAGTGAATCGGTAAGATGCCGGTTTACCACATCAAATTGAAAGATCATATCCAGTTCATGACGGTTAGGACCCACATACAGCGGAGCCTGGGCTAAATCTACACCAGGAGCTTCGCCGACTGACATGATTGTTTTATAATGGCTAAACACCCGGCTGTTCATCTCCTGCAGGTATTCGTGCTCGTGGGGCCCGTTGGCGAAAAAGCTTCTGTCGCCTTTTGTTGGCATATCAGGGAGCCCCGTTTTCTTTGAATAGTATGAAGCCACATCCAGGCGAAAACCATTAACGCCCTTATTTAGCCAGAAGCGCATCATTTTAAAGAGCGTGTCACGAACGGCCGGGTTATCCCAGTTGAGGTCGGGTTGTTCGGGAGAAAACAGGTGCAGATAATATTGCTTAAGGTGTTTGTTATAGGTCCAGTTTCTTTCCCAGTTATTGGGTAATTCCCCGTTGGGACCCGGATTGCGCCAGAAATAGAAATCGTGGTAAGGATTTGTTTTTGATTGCTCCGATTGGGTAAACCAGCGGTTTTGATTTGAAGTGTGGTTAATCACCATATCCAGGATCAGTTTCATTCCCCGCTTTTTGACGGCGGCTACCAGGTTGTTAAAATCAGCTATATTGCCGAATTCCTTGTTAATATGATAATAGTCGCTGACATCGTAGCCATAGTCGAAGTTGGGTGAAGGAAAGATGGGACAAAGCCAGATGACGTTAACGCCAAGTGCCTTAATGTAATCCAGTTTTTCTTCGATACCTTTCAAATCACCGATGCCGTCGCCATTGACGTCTTTGAAGCTCCGCACATATACTTCGTAGACGATGGATTTTTTCCACCATGTGTGTGTGGTATCCGGCTTCATGCCGGTAGAGTTTGTTTGTGCATGGCACTTTTGAGAACATTGTAATATTAAAAAAGCAGTAAACAGGAGAACGAAAGGAGTTGTTTTCATTTCATCGATAGATGTAAAATGTGAATATTGTCAATCTGATCGGCTAATCGCGAGCCTCCTCAAAGGTAGCCTATTTCAGATATAATTGTTTTAAAGATAGCAACATTTCTTTGGCGAAGATATGCAGCATAGCTTTTGTGTAACAGGGTATCTGTCCTGGAATATTAATTACCTTTTTTATAAAACCCTTGCTATTGTTGGCATCCCCGCCAACAAGTATTTTGTAACGCCGGGTCCTTGAAGGAGATTTGGCTTAGGGCTAATTAACTAATAACCAGTTGCAATTTTTTTGTAATATTGTATATCATAAGAGTAATGCTAAGTGTAAGCTGCAATACAATGAGACGACTCCAAATAACTTTTACCGTTCTAATTTTTATTTGTTCCTGCCAGACAAAATCATCTAATTCGACTGGGCTTACAAATTCCGCCAATATTAAAACGACAAAACAGAATATACGTTTTTCTTCTGTTGATACATTGAATAAATATGTTGGTTCTGATACCTTAAATAATTATGGTGCATTTCCCTTTTATGTAGGGACAGCCAATAAAAAGAATTTGGATTTATTCAAACAACCGATAGTACTTCTGTAATTTATCAGAGAGAGGGTAAAAACTGGAATGAATCGGACTCTTTTAAATACCCTTTATACAGGGTTACAAAAATTGATTTAAATGGCGACGGATATAAAGATTTGGAAGTAACATATTCAGTGACAGCAGCGGGGAATAATTCTGAAAATTTAATTTTCATTTTTAATCCTAAGCCGGACAAGCCGGAACTAAACAGGAAAACATTTAACTTTCCAATATTATGGAATCACTTACTCAAAGATATTGCGAAAAAATCAGCGGCATACTTGGTTGTTACGACCGCATAGTTATCACTGGCACACTGCC
>DATKQQ010000222.1:0-5652 GCA_035532615.1 Hanamia sp. | reverse complement strand
TAAAGAGAAACATTGGTCAGATTGAGATAGCCAGACTAATTAAAACAGAAAATTATATTTTTGACACTGAAAATTTATTTTGAATTTTAAAACCTTTCCATTGAAAAAAATATTTATTCTTTTTTTTATAATCAATTCTTTGCATTCAGATGCCCAGCAAATCAACCAGGAGTTTAATTCCGCATTCAAAGAACTGGCACAGGATTCTGTTTTCCAACATGCTACAATCAGTCTTTATGTAATCAATACTACTACCGGCAAAACAGTTACTGAAGTGAATACCAATATTGGCGTGGCGCCGGCAAGTTGTCAGAAAGTAATAACCGCTTCTACAGCATTTGAATTATTGGGCCACGATTATACTTACAAAACTTCTCTCGGCTATACAGGAAAAATTGTGAATGGAGTTTTACGAGGCGATATCATCATCAAAGGGAGCGGAGATCCCACTTTAGGAAGCTGGCGTTATCCGCAAGCAACTGAAGATAATATTATTTCCGATTTTAAAAAAGCCATATCACGCGAAGGAATAAACGAAATTAAAGGCCATGTATTTGCTGATGAAAGTCTATGGAATGATGAAGCCACTCCCGACGGTTGGGTATGGCAGGATATTGGCAATTATTACGGCGCCGGAGCCAGGGCGCTCAACTGGCGAGAAAATCAATATGATCTTTATTTAAAATCAGGGGAACACATAGGTGATCCTGTAACTGTTGCTGAAACCAACCCTGCTTTTGTAGAAGGATTACATTTAAAATCCGAAGTAACTTCTGGAGCAAAAGGAAGTGGTGACAATAATTATATTTATATGCCACTTGACGATCCCTTTAGCCATATAAGAGGAACAACGCCTATAGATGAAGATCATTTTAAAATCTCAGGAGCTATGCCGCACCCCGCTTTGCAACTCGCTTTAACGCTGGAGGCAGCCTTAAAGAATGAGCCTATAGAAAAAATTGCTAAAGATTACCCTTCCCAAAAAAATTTGGAACCATCAAAAGTATTTTACACCTATACATCACCGGTATTAGATAGCATTATCTTTCATTTTCTCAGGAGAAGTATCAATTTATATGGAGAAGCCCTGATCAAAACTTTAGGGTATAATTTTACTAAAGCCGGTGCAACAGACAGTGGTGTAAGTGTGATTCAAAATTTCTGGAAAAATAAAGGAATTGAGCCCTACGCCATCAATATCATTGATGGAAGCGGACTCTCTCCTGCCAATCGCGTTACTACAAAAGCGCTGGTAACTGTAATGGAATATGCGAGAAAACAAAGTTGGTTTCCCTCTTTTTACGCTGCGCTCCCAACTATCAGTGGTATTAAAATGAAAAGTGGCTCTATCAACGGCGTCATTTCTTATACTGGTTTTATAAAAGGGAAAGACAACAATCAATACACTTTTTCTTTTGTGATCAACAACTATTATGGAAGTGGAAATGAAGTGAGAAAGAAAATGTGGAAATTGCTTGGGATTTTGTAAAATATTGAGTATTAGGTAATTGGTAAAAAATATAAATTTATAAAAATGAACTTCCCATTTGATCAAGAAATTATTCTTGAAAATTCTTCAGCGTTGCTAAGACCTTTGCAACTTTCCGATTTCAATAATTTATTAAAAGTGGCTACAGAAGATAAAAACCTTCTACAGTTTTCCCCAAATCCTGTTCACTCCAAAATATTATTGACCGATTATATTGAAAATGCTTTGGAAGAAAGGAAGAAAAAAAACCGTTATTACTTTACCATATTCGATAAAAAGAAAAACGCTTATGCAGGTAGTACCAGTTTCCTCAACATTTCAAATGTTGACAGTCGTCTTGAGATTGGTGCAACATGGATCGGCAGAGACTTTCAGCGAACCGGATTGAATCGTAATTGCAAATATTTATTATTAGGTTTTGCGTTCGAAGAATTAGGCGCTGAAAGAGTGGAACTTAAAACTGATGAAAGAAATTCTGTTTCAAGAAATGCAATTGAAAAGATAGGTGGAAAATTTGAGGGAATTCTTAGAAGCCATACTTTGATGTATGATGGCTTCAGGCGAAATACTGTTTATTATGGAATTCTAAAAAATGAATGGGAGAATTTGAAAGCCAATTTTAAAATAAATAAAGATTGATTCCTGGTAAAAAAATAGTGCTCTTTTTAATTTTCAAGTCTCATTCCATTTATCTTGCATTTTCTTTTCTCACATAACTTCCCGTCAATGCAGCAAATCCCGCTACCAAGGCACCTATCAGTGCAGTAACTAGTATTAATAAAAATGGGCTGTCAGTTTTAAAAATCAATATAGAAACCCGGTGAGCTAAAATATGTCCATTCTTAATACTGATCCATAAACTGAAAAATCCCCAAAATATGAACAGTGCAATAAATCCGTTAAAAAATGAAGTCAGCGGCCTTTGCGGAATGATAGCTGAAATAATAAAAGCTACAATCGCAATACTCCACCATGGAAAATATAGACAGGAGAGAAAACTAAAAAGTATGATGAGAATGGTAGTGATAACTGATTTCATTGTTGGTTTTATTGGTTAATTGGTTTATTGGTTTATTAGTTAATTCGTAATCCTTGATAATTGTCTGTCCGGTAGACAGCAGAATAGGTTTGTTTATTGCCTCAGTAACACTTTCTGTTTAGCACATTCCTGGTTTTCAACTTTCCATTTTCAATTAAACGACATCGTCCATTTCACTCTTTGATCATTTGCATCAGAAGCCTTCATTACCCACAATTTATAATACTTTCCCACAGCCCAATCGCTTACGAAATCATCATAGAATTGGCTTCCCGGGTTCCCACTTTCACCACCCGGATAAATACCATAAGCTTCAGTTACAGGCGTTAAAGAAACAATCATACGCCAACTGGGTCCGTGCTGTGCTTTTGCCGCATTAATAGTATTAAGGCCACCTCCGATTGGTAAATGCAGCCTGCTGAAAGCGTCAATACGGGCTAAATGTTCCACATGTGTATCTTTATATTTTGCCCATTCCATCGTCCCGTTTTCGTCTGCCTGCCTTATAACTGCAGCAGCTTTTTTAAATGCAATCGTTACATCATCAGCTAATGTTTCAATTTGTGGGGTATTAATATCATCAAAATATTTGAAGTGTGGATATTTATTGATATCATCTAATAAAGTACTTTCACTTGGCCACGGTAATTTCAAACCGGTTTTTAAAAATTCATCATCCCAAACAGTAACTTCCAGGCTGTCCCATGTAACTACAAACAAAGTAGCGCCTTTAGAATCAGGATCATTTCTGTAATTCCAGTTTTTAAGGATATCAAAATAATTTTTTTCCTGCGGGGAAAGTGAATCAAGTTCCATATTTTTTATTAGAACCGGAAGGGCCATTTCTCCAAAAATATTATAATTACTGGTTTGTAATTTCATCATGTCCTGTGGCGTAATATCACTCATTACTTCCAGTCTTTTACTTATTTCCAAAGCGCGATAAGGGGGATAACTCCCTCCTAGATAATAAGGATAAGTAGTATCTGTGGGCAACTGATTGGCGCTAAACACAAAGCCCCTTGCAGGATTGACCAGGTGTGGGTTTTCATCCTGGGGAATCATTCCCTGCCAAAAATAACTGCTGTCGGTTCCCGGCATTACAAAATCTCCCTGGCGATACCATTTTGCAGGGAACTTGCCCTGATCCCAAATGGCAATATCGCCATTCTTGCAAGCGAAAATGCAGTTTTGTCCGGGAGAGTGCAAATATTTTATAGCCTCTAAATAATCATTATAATTCTTTGCCTTATCCAGAAGTGTAAACATTTTTAATTCATTACTTGGGTCATGAGCCGTCCATCTAACCGCATAACATTTATCGTTAGTACTTCTTCCTCCGCTGAAACTTTTATCATACATCACGGGACCAATATTGGTATAAGCAACCGTATCCATGAAATCAGGTTGCCCTTTTATTTTGATATCCTCAATCCTGAAATTGGTTGGTTGCCAGGCACTGTCAAACCAATATTCTTTGCGGCTGTCGTCTTTAAATTTTACAGTATAATAATCTCTTACATCGCGCATGGCATTGGTAAATCCAAAAGCGCAACTGTCATTAAAACCAATAATGATTGAGGGTGCGCCAGGAAACGTAGCACCATAAGCATTATAATCAGGAGTTGAAATCTGCATTTCGTACCAGATCGACGGAAGATTCAATCCGAGATGCGGATCGTTGCATAATATGGGATAACCGCTTTTTGTTTTACTGCCATTTACCGCCCAGTTATTACTTCCATTATCCGGATCAGGTTTTTGTTCAAAAATAGAAGTGGAATCTCTTTCATCATAGTAAATAGAATCGGCAGATGCCGGAATCATTAATTTAATGGCTGGCTCTGGAAAGATAGTTCCTTTGGGTACTATTGGATCCAAAGAATCCATAACGATGGGATAAATTTTATCAAAATCTGCTGAAGAAAAAACGGATTTTGCATTCGTCATTTCAAAATCATTTTCCGATCCTGCCAGTTCCAGCGCCATATATTTAAGAAAAAGAGCGGTCTTTAAATTTGTCCATTTCTCGGGTTGATACCCCAATAATTTATATTCTATGGGAAGTTTAGCAGCAGTCAGGCTCTCAATATATGCATTTACTCCTGCCGTATAATTATTGTATTCCGCCAGGGTTACGGGATCTTTTTCAACTTCTTTTAAATTATTTTCGGCCGCATAAACCATTCCCAGCCTTCTTTGATTACGATCGTATTCAAGTGTTTTGTCACCAATTACTTCACTTAGTCTTCCTGCTGCTGCGCGCACCTGAAATTCCATTTGCCACAACCGAAATCTGGCATGAATATATCCCTGAACAAAACAGGCATCATTCTCATTATCTGCAAACACATGCGGAACGAGCCTTTCATCAAAATATACTTTTACTTTTCCGTTTAATTGCGGAAAAGAAAGTTGGGCAGAATAATCTTCATCAAGCGGTTCTGCATTTTGCCACAAACCCTGTTGCGGGTTTAATAATTTTCCAAGAGGCGCCGGAATCAGTAAAGAAGAGTTGAGAATTACGATTAATACCAAAGTTATAATTCCATAAGTGGCAAAGTAAAATATTTTCATAACTGATTTTAAAGATGTAAAATAAGAAAAAGAATAGGTTGGGCAAAGAAAAAAATATTGCTTTTTTTGCTAATAGGATTAAATTTTTCCCCTTCCATTTAATGTATCTTTTGTTCCCTCTATTTAAATTAAATTTGCAACCTGACACGTTTCATGTTACAGTACCCAGGATATAGATTATCATTAAATAAAAAATTATGGCAATGTTTAACCCGGCACATCCGGGAGAATTGATAGGAGAAACTATTGACGGTATTATCGAAGAAACTGGCAAGAAACTAAGTGTAGAGGAAGTAGCAACCGGCCTGGGTACGACCCGCAAAACTTTATCGGCAATTATCAATGGCAAACAGGCTGTTACTCCTGAAATGGCTATTAAACTGGCAACAAGTTTTAGTAATACCACACCTGAATTCTGGCTCCGTGTACAGGATAATTTCAATCTGTTTATTGCAAGAAAAAAAGTTGATACCAAAAAGATTAAAGTGTTTTGGAAAGCAGCTATGCTATAATCTTTTTCTTTTTATATCAATTAGAGTAAACGAAC
>DATKQQ010000221.1:0-65169 GCA_035532615.1 Hanamia sp. | reverse complement strand
CCACATCACAAAACCATATACTCCAATACTCCACAAAGCATACTGAAAGCACAACAAAACCACCACTCTTGATTTAAAAGCTTCGGCATAATTTTTTATTGGTTTTATGTTTTGTTGTTCTAATGCCAATTGTTCCTCTATATCTTTTTTCTCGGATTCGGATAACCATTTGGCATCTTTTACTTTGTCTTTTACTAAATACCACCAAAAGAAGGCCCAGATGATGGCAGGTGTTCCTTCTATAATAAACATCATGCGCCAACCCAATGATCCTACGAGGTGGCCTGAAAGGATTGACATCCATAAAATAGTAACAGGGTTACCAAGGATCAGAAAGTTATTGGCTCTTGAGCGCTCTGCTCTTGTAAACCACCTGCTTAAAAATATCAGCATGGAAGGAAATACAGCGCTTTCCACCACTCCCAGCATAAAGCGGATGATGATCAGCAAGTCTATATTCTGCACCATGCCGGTGGCCATTGCCAATGCTCCCCACAGTATCAATGCCCAGAATATTAATCTCCTCGCACTTTTGTTGGCCGCATATAATGCTCCCGGTACCTGGAAGAAAAAGTAACCCAGGAAAAACAGGGAACCCAACAGGGACGACATGGCTGCGGTTATGTTGAGATCATGAGCCATTCCACCAGCCAAAGCAAATCCAAAATTGGCCCGGTCGAGATATGCAAGACTATAGGTGATAAAAACTATAGGAATTAAACGATACCAGCGCTTTTTGGCTAATGGCAAGGACATAATTGTTTCATTTTTTTTTACTTCGTTTTGTTTCTGTTTCGAAACTTAAACTGCTTTGACAACCTGGAACTCCTGATTTATCTTGCTAATCTATGGAATTAAAACAAGAATTTAAACCTATTTTAGAATGAGTCAATTTTAAAGATGTATCCTTTTTGGAGCAAGGGTACAGTTTGTAAATTAGCGTAAGCTTATGCTTTTAAAAGAAGAGATTTGTATATTTACTTATGAGCCGCAAAATATAAATCCAATGCTATCGAGGTAAGGATTAATTTAAGTTCGTAATTAAATGGAACAAGTGGATACATTTTCATTTTTTTTGTTTTTCCTTGTTCCATCGGAACAAATCGCAGGCAGAAAAAAATTCATATTCCCAGGTTAAGCCCTGACGTTACCAACAAATGCTTATAGGTATGACACGAAACAACAAAAAATATTCAGTAATTCTTTTTGTATCGTTAGCGATTCTATCTTCCTGTGCAACCATCTTAAATGGGCCTGTGCAAAAAATTCTTATTACTCCAGGCAAGAATATTAAAATTTTATCGGTAGAAAAGGTTGCCTTGGTTGATTCATCATTAATCGGCATGAATGCGCAGAAAGCCTATTATGTTGTAAGAGGTACCCAACCTCTTAAAGTTAATATCCAAGTTGGCAGTACAAAAAAATTAGTATTCTTAAAGGCCAGGAATTCCTTAGCTTTTTGGGCTAACATTGACTTCAACTATGGTTTAGGGATGTTAATTGACAAAGAAAATGTAAAGAGGTTTGCTTATAGAAAAAGAAATTATTTAACAGCTACTAACGACACGTCAGTTACCATAACCAGATTTGCGCCCATAAAACAAGGGACGATTAAATTATCATTATCGCCATCATACTTAAATGGATTTAGCATAAACAAAATAGACAACCAATACAATAACAGTGGGGTTTGGGGGCTTGAAACAGGTTTAGATTATTTTTATAAGGATAACCATTATTTATCTCTAAACTTAGGAGCAGCAACTGATAGATTCGGAGAATATTTAGGTATTGGATATTTTGAGACGGCAAGTACCCTATATGCCAGTGTGAGAAATAATAATGTAATTGGAAGTTTTGATTTGGGTTATGGTCTGAATTTGTCGGAGCTAAATTGGACAAATCAAACAATGAACGCGCCAATTCAAATTATTCAATCAGTTAAAAGTATAGGATTAGGATTGAGTTTTTCAGCGCAGTATAGGTTAGGAAATTATTTTAGATTTGGCTTTCTTTATCAACCTGTTTTATTTTGTCCGGGTTTTGACTATCAACATTTTACTTCTTTTAATTTGATATGGAAATTCCCAATAGGACAGATCAACAGATAAATACACTTGCCTACAATAGCAAAGCTTGCTTTGACGAGGACAGCGTTACTTTATCTGTGGATGACTTATAAATGGTATGGAATTATTTTTGATATTGAAGGTGTAACCATTCCAATAGTGGTATTATTCTTTTAGCATTTAACGGGGATAGATTTATCATTGTAAAAGATAAGCCCCTGTAGAAACAGGGGCCGGTTTACCAAAACTAACTGCTTATGAGAAAAATTTGTATTTTTTATTTTTAATTACGTCACAAAGATAATACTATATTTATTTAATAAATGTTAAGCTATTATTTATTAAATGTTAAGTCATATCTTTAGGATAAACCATGACCGTAAATTTAGATCTATGATATCTGGCATGGCAATTGTCATAATACTATACCAATACGAGCAATATATATTATTAAGAATGTGAATTAATTTGTTTTATATAATGCGATATTTTTCCTAAATTACATTTAACTAAAATAAAATAAAATGAACAAATCCGGAAAAAGGGTAATTCCAATATATGCAATGATCTTCGCATTAGGTTTTTCATTGTTTGCAAGCGCTCAAAGCAGGAAACAGGAAAGAGATCAACGCGAAAACCATAAAGAGGTAACAAAACGGGTTCCAACCAGGGAGGTGACTACCCATACTACAGTGAATCGTAGAACTGAAACACGACCAACAGTTGCACGTCAACCTGAAAGACGACCGACAGTGACGCGTCAAACAGAAACAAGAGTAACCGTAAATCGTACAACGAATCGTAATTCAGTTGTAAAGTATCCCTCAAATCGTCCGGTTTACAGACCCAAAGGTATGGCTGTTAACCGCAGGCCTTATCATCGTCCTCCGATTGTTTATAGAGGTAGAAAATTTTACACCTATCACAAATATTATGCTCATCCTTTAACGACGTTTTCTTATGGACCACGCTGGCATCCGATAGGTTTTTTTGTTTCGTCGCTTATAGGTGCAGCAATTGTTATTGATGTTGCCAGCATGCATTATCATTATTCTGATGGGGTATTTTATGCTCCATATAATAATGGATATCGTGTAGTACCTCCTCCTCCTGGAGCTTATGTGCCATCAATTCCCGAAGGTTTCCAGCAATTATCGGTAGGTGGCCAGCCTTATTATTATTTTGGTGGCGCTTTCTATATCTTCAACGGTAATGAATACGAAGTGGTGCAGGCACCGGCAGGGGGTGTTGTCTATAATTTACCCCAGGGTAGTTCGCAAGTGCAGGCAGATAATTATAGCTATGTGATGTATAACGGTACTTATTACCAGCCCATTCAGATTAATGGCCAGGATGCGTATGAGGTTGTGGAAATTGAGCAGTAATAAGTCTTTTTAGCGAGTGATCGTTACACTAATAAATTAAATTCTAATTTTTAATAAACTGAATAAAATGCTGTACAGATTGTACAGCATTTTTAATTCTTTGAACTTCCACATCAACAAGAGCACCAATAAAAAAGCAAATCTTATTCTCAGATTTTTGTTCCTTTTATCAATGTTACTGACTTAATGGATTGATTTTTTAGATGTACAAATTGTTTTCGTTCTTCGTCTTGCATAAAATTTTTAAAGTCCTCTTCTGCGGCAAACTCTACCAAATGTATTTCATAAGGCGCATCCATATTTGCTTCGATTATTGAGGTTTTACCAGGTCTTATTCGTAACAGGAGTTGACCATTATATTTTGAGATGATAGGAATTGCAATATCCTCAAATTGATGAAAAACATTTTCCTGTCCTTCCTTCAGGTAAATAAGCTGAGTTATATAAATCATATTCTGAGTTTTACAAAATTTTAAATTTTCACTTAGTGGAGGTTTAACTTTTAATTGCCGGCGCCTGCAACCTCCTGATCAAGACGGGACATAATTTTAAAGAAGCCATTGTTCATGAGAACAGACCAAACCGGCTCTTCTTTTTCAGTAATAAATTTGGAAAGTAATTTCTTATATTACTGAAGTTATCCACCAAACATTGCCAAAAGGATCTTTAATACCTCCGCTGCGACCGTATGATTGATTGGAAAGTTGTGTTACCACTGAGCCTCCATTTTGTAAGGCACTTCTATAGGTTTCATCTGCATTTTCAACGTAAACAAATAAGTTTGCGTTACTCAATTTATACCTGTCGATTGAGTCGGCAAACATGATAGTACTTTGTCCAATCATTACTTCTGCGTGCATAATTTGGTTTTCGTTGCGCATTGCTTTAATCTTTTCTGTTGCGCCAAATACTCTCTGAGTAAACGCGAGAAAGCCAGCGGCATTATCAAGAATTAAATAAGGCATTATTGTCTGATAGTTTTCAGGGATTTTCATTTTCTTAAATTTTAATTGTTTTAATTTATAAGATTATTTTCGTTTATGCTTGTATGTTATTTAAAAGAAATGGTAACTTTTGAAAAGCGGGAAATACCTTCCTAAATGTCAAAGTCCTTATATTAACTTTCCAAAATTTTTTACTATTTTATAACAGACCCGGGAATTTTCTTTCGGAAAGAATTCTCTTCAAAGGTCTGCGTTCTTTTTAACTGTCTATTACATTCCGTTTCTAGGATCTTGCCTATACTGAAATTCATATTCCGGCGGGGGCTCTTTTCCTAAAAGATTTTTTACAAAATAATCCCAGCGGCGACGCATTTCATAAAAGTAATATTTTCCATAACCATGATGACTGTTAGGATAAATGATCAGGTCAAAGTTTTTGTGGGCGTCTTCCAAAGCCTGCACTACAAGTAATGTATTTTGTGGTGGTACGTTATCATCCATCAATCCATCCACCAACATTAATTTTCCTTTCAGATTTTTAGCATATGTTTCATTAGCCTCTGCTGCATAAGTACTGTTATTTATCGGCCCGTCAAAACGATCGCCCCAGTCAGATTCATAATTGCGATTATCGTGGTTGCCGGATTCTGCAATACCTACTTTAAAGAAATCAGGATATCGGAACATAGCATCTGCTGTGGCAAAGCCCCCTCCCGAATGTCCCCAGATACCGACGCGGGTGGTATCCATATAAGAATACCTGGCAGCTAATTGCCTGATACCAGCGACCTGGTCGGGCAAAGTATTCACAGACATATCACTATAATCCTTGTCCTGGAAATGCTTTGTCCTTAAGGGGTTGCCGGTCCCTTCAATTTCCACAACTACAAATCCAAGTTCTGCAAGGGCCTGGTTGTCTCCGTCAAAAACATGGAATGACCATCCGCTGCTTCCTTCAGCAGTTATAGTTCCTCCCTGCGGGCCCGGATAGATATAATCAATAACCGGGTATTTTTTTTGCAGATCAAGATGAGTAGGAGTATAAATTAATCCATAAATTTCATTTACTCCGTCTGCAGCTTTTACTTTAAATGGAACCGGTGGCTTCCACCCGATGGCCTCAAGCCTGGAAAGGTCAGTTTTTGCAATCGTCATAATCATCCTGCCATCTGATTTTCGCAATACGGTTACAGGTGCCACATCGGGTTTTGAATAGCTGTCAATGAAATATTTCCCTGTGGGTGAACAAGTAACATCATGATTACCGGTTTCGGGAGTAAGTATAGAAAATCCTTTACCGTCAAAATTTATTTTGCAAAGTTGCATATAGTATGGATTTTCTTCTTCTAATCCTGCCGCCATAAAATAAATGATACGGCCTTTATCATCTACTTTTAATATTTTAGAAACATCATATTTTCCGTCGGTAATTTTATTTTTCAATTTGCCGGTAACTGCATCATATAGATAAAGGTGATCCCAATTATCACGTTGAGAAAACCAAATAAATTCATGGGATGCAGGAAGATAACGCCAGTTTACTCCACCAAATCCTGATTCAAACTGAGAAGGTACATCTTCCTCAAAAATTTCACTCACATCACCTGTCTCAGCATCTGCAATCCGCACTTTTTCTGTTTTATGAAAACGGGAAGTAGAAACAAAAGCCAGCTTACTTCCATCGGGACTCCATTCTACGTCCACCAGTTTACCATCAGCGGCAATATCATCCATATCCGTAGAACGGCGGGGATCAGGAGGGATCTTTAGAAATATAACTTTAGGATCACTTACATTGATGACTACACGATATATTTTCATTTGCGCAGTATCGCCCGGGAATTCATATTTCCATTTATCCAAATGCGGTGCACCTACATTGGTAGATACTAAATACATATCGGTTACATTACGTTGATCTTGTTTGAACGTAGCTATTTTTTTGGAATCAGGGGACCAAAGCAATATGGGATGATCACTATGCCGCCAGCTTGCATTATCTGTAGCATACCCAAAATTCTCTGTACCATCAGTAGTGAGTTGCGTCTCTTTCCTGGAAGCTATATCACGAACCCACAAATTCCAGTCTTTGATATAGGCTGTCAGCTTACCGTCAGGAGAAATAACTTCATCTCGTAGATCTCTGCTGTAACGGTTCATCATAGGAGAGGAGAATTTCTGATCACTTTGCATACATTGGTAGCCTTGCAGGTCACATTGCCATTCTTTATCATCAGCACGAAAAAGAATAGCTCTATTATCATCTGTATATTTAAAATATTGAAACGGCAGCATGTCAGCAGTATAAGTATTACCAGTCGCCCTTGAAAGAGAAGCAGCCAGTTTTTCCTGGTCGAATGCCGGTTTACGTGTACCGTTTTCCGGATCTACTAAAATAAATTCACTACCCCTGGGTGTCAAATCACGAAACCAGAAATAATCGTTGGAAATCCAGTTAGGTTCAACACTTTCGTGATCAATATAAGGTGCGGTTTTATAAAAAAGAAATTGTTCAGCATGAGCATAATCGCTGGCCGTCAATGAATCCCGGGATGATTGGGCATAAGCTGAAACTGTTATTGACAGTAAGATAACAGGCAGGTAAAGTTTTCTTATCATTGAAGTAAATGTATTTTATGGGGGCTAAGGTAGGGAAAATAACGAGTGAATATTTCAGGTCTTTTTTTACTTTTCTTTGATTGGTAAGTAATACAGGATGATTGGAAAGTTGCAAGAATAGCGAAGTTAGCCAGTCTCAAAAATGTAGAAGTAAGTTCAATCTTCATTTTAACCGAATGTAAAAGTAAATGCCTTAAATCCTTCAGGCACTTCTATTTCAATGTTATGTTCATGGTAATCATTGGAATTAAATAAAGTATAAAGTTGCGACATTTGCACTTTTACATCTGGCTGTGCTTTTCCATCTACTGTAATCTTTATGATTACCGGTTTTTTTGAAGAAGCCACCATATATACTTTTCCGGATGAAAAATGTAAATAAATTTTGCCGGTGCCTTTTGTTACCTCAGCATAATCTTCACCAAATTTCCATTTGCCTTCCACGGCAAAATTATTAAGTGCCGGAGTACCATTAAAAGTGTACATTTTTGATTGGTCGGAGGCAGTTTGCGAAGGCGTTAAATTTTGTATCCTGTTAAGATTGAAATACATTTCAGGTGAATTTATTTTGCTTAGATCCTGGCCATTTTCTGTACCTACAGATTCATTTAAACCTAGCAATCCCCGAATGGCATTTTCTGTATGATCGTATTCCCCTTCGCCAAAATGTTCATACACAATATTTCCTTTTTGATCAATCAGATATTCTGCGGGCCAATATTCGTTTTTATAGGCGTTCCAGGTACCATAGCTATTGTCCTGCGCTACGGGGTATTTAATTCCGAATTTAGCCACAGCTTTTTCTACATTACCGTTGTCTTTTTCAAAAGGGAATTCAGGAGTGTGAACGCCAATAACAACAAATCCTTTGTCTTTATACATAGCATACCATTTTTCTGTAAATGGCAAAGTTCGCAGGCAGTTAATGCATGAATACGTCCAGAAATCTATCAATACCACTTTTCCTCTTAACTGTTTTATGGTTAGTGGTTCAGAATTGATCCAGTTGGCAATCCCTGTAAATTCTGGTGCTGGTCCATAATCAGACAATTTAATTTCTCCTGTGTCAGCAATTCCATTTCTGTCGGAAACAGTTATAACGGATGGGGAGGCGCCTACTAATTTTTGTTCAAGATTTGATTGTGGAAAGAAAGAAGTGAGTTTGCTCTCAATTAATGTGTCATATTGAAAATACATGGCTACCGCGAGCAACAAAATTAAAACTCCAAATGCCTGCTGAAGCCTTGCGGAATATTTTACCAGGCCACGGATTTTAGTAGTTATCCACTGGCTTCCGTAGGCAATAATCAGCATAGGCACTCCCGCTCCGAGAGCATATATAATCACCAATATGGAAGCCTTAGCGGTACTTCCTTGTGTGGCAATCAAAGTAAGAATCGTTCCCAATACTGGTCCGCCACAAGGCGTCCAAACAATTCCTAACACCAATCCCAAAATGAAAGCGCCTGAATTACCTTTGCGTGAGTTTCCTGCTTCACTCGCTTTATTGATAACGCCTGAAAACTTTGAAGTAAGTAATTCAAAAGGCAACGGCCATATCATAAAAAATGCAAAAACCAACAACATTACAATAGCGATGTTTCTGATAAGATTTTGTGAAAGGCCTAAATGAGTTACCAATGCAGAAAGTACCAGGCTGGCAGCCGCAAAACTTATCACAAAACCAAGTACTATCATTAAAGGACGGAGCCTGTTACGTTGGCCAACAGAAGCGCCGAGTATAATTGGCAGCATTGGTAATATGCACGGCGCTGCTATAGTTAGTATGCCGGCTAAAAAAGCAAAGAGAACCTGAACCATAAAAAAATGACTTTTGTCGGAAACAAAAAATTTGAATTATCCAGAGATACGAGTAATTTGTATATAGAGATTGTTAAAAAATTGATGATGTGGGTAAGCCTTTGTATGGATTGAGAGAAATTAATGTTGGAAACAAAACGAAGCAGTAGTTAGAGATTGAGTGAGGTATTAGCGACCTGAAAGGAAAAATATTCCCGGAATAAGGTTTAACTTCGTAACCTTGTTTTACTAATAGGAACTCAGGAGAAAAAGAACTTGTATTTTCTTTGTTGGATGTTTTTAACAAACTTAATCCAGAGTAATTAACTAATGAATTTGCACTTTATGCCTTTACTATATTTAAAAGACAATCACAATAATACAACAGCTGTGGTAATCCCCATAAGCGGTTGGGAAAAATTACGCAAGCACATCAGGATATTAATTTGATGCTTCAGCCTAAGACAGATCCTACAAAAAAAATGAAGCCTTCTGATTACAGGGGTTGTATTTCTTCCGAAAAAGCGGATAAATTAAATGCTCACATTGAACAATCGCGTAACGAATGGAACAACGATATTTAGTCGACTCTAATACTATCATTGATTACGTTGGAAACAAAATGTCTGGAAATACTCTGGTAGTTTTTTATGGTTATTTTAACAATAATCTTTCTGTATCTATTATCACTAAAATCGAAGTACTGGGATTTAAAGGAAATGAATATGAACTAAAAAAATTAAACGATTTTATTGGATTGGCAAATATTTTTTATGTTGATGACAATATTGCTGATAAGACCATCGAACTACGTAAGATTTACAAAATTAAAACTCCCGATGCCATTATTGCTGCTACAGTGCTGGTTTACGGTTTAATATTAATAAGTCGCAATGTTACTGATTTCAAGAAAATTGAAGGGCTAAAAATAATTAACCCGCGGGAACTGTAATTTATAATAACTGCTGACGTAAGAATTACTCTATCAAAATATAAAAGATCTATTTCATGTCTTTTTTGCAATGAACTAATCGAATCCTAAATTATAATCCAAATCTATCCCAAAATAATTGACCAAGCTACAAACTTATTATAATAATCCATTGTAATGGAATTCTTAATTTTGTAAACTCAATAATATAATAAAGTGTAAATGTTTGAACTTCTCTCGCAAAGTATAAAAGAAAAGATTTCGCTAACGGATGAGGAATTTAATTTTACAAAAACTCTTTTCATTCCAAAGAAATTACGTAAAAAGCAATATTTATTACAGGAAGGCGACATAAGCAAATACACAGCATTTGTAGAAAAAGGAATGTTACGCACTTTTACAGTGGACGAAAAAGGAAACGAACCAATTCTTCAATTTGCTATGGAAGGTTGGTGGGCAGGTGATCTGTATAGTTTTCTTACTGATGAGCCTTCCCAATATCATATAGAAGCCATAGAAGATTGCGAATTACTATTGATAACAAAACCTTCGTGGGATACGCTGCTTGAAAAAATTCCTGCATTCGAAAGATATTTCCGGATATTGATTCAAAACAGCCTCATTGCCACCCAACAAAGATTGATGGGTTCTATGAGCGAAACTGCGGAAGAAAAATATACAAAACTTATTGATAATTTTCCCGGATGTATTCAAAGAATTCCCCAGCACATGATTGCTTCTTATTTAGGAATTACCCGCGAAACGCTTAGTCGCATCCGAAGCCAGTTGGCCTCGCGTAAATGACAGAGTGATTTTTAGCATTCACTTTTATTATGTGCAGAATCCTGTAGGAATGATTTTGTATCTTTAATGCAATAATATTATTCGAAGAGTAAAGGTTTAATAGAAAGATAAGAAATGAAAGTATTTATAAATAACATCATACCGGAAGCAGGAAAAAATCTTATGTTGAAAGCCGGAATAGAGATTTTAGAATGGAAGGAAAAAAGAACTTTAAGCCCTGCTGAATTAATAGAATATTCTAAACAGTGTGATGCTTTAGTCGTTGCGGGATACAATAAAATTGATGCAAATTTTCTGCAGGAATGCAAACATTTAAAAGTAATCGCATTACATTCCGTAGGCTATGATAGTGTTGATATTGCCGAAGCAACCCGTCTAAGGATTCCAATTGGAAATACCCCGGGTGTTGTAAGCGGCGCTACTGCTGATACTGCTTTTTTGTTGATGCTTGCTGTTTCGCGAAAGGCTTTTTACCTGCATAAAAAAATCCTTAAAGGAGATTGGAAATTTTTTGAACCAACTGCCAGCCTGGGAATAGAATTAACCGGTAAAACTTTAGGTATTTATGGTTTGGGAAATATTGGGTTTGACATGGCAAAACGTTGCATAGGTGCTTACAATATGAAGGTCATTTATCATAACAGAAATCACAATATAGAAGCCGAAAAATCATTGAATGCAAAAATGGTTTCGTTTGAAGAATTATTGAAAGAGAGCGATGTCATTTCTGTGCACAGCGTTTTATCCAATGAAACAAAAGGTAAATTCAACAGCGCAGCATTCGATAAGATGAAGCCTGGTTCTATTTTTATAAATACTGCAAGAGGAAGAATTCATAATGAGGAAGATCTAATGTATGCTTTACAAAATAATACTATCTGGGGTGCAGGTTTAGATGTAACTAATCCTGAGCCCATGCATCCCGATAATCCTTTGCTGAATATGCCCAACGTTGCCGTATTACCGCACATAGGTACAGCAACTGTCGAAACAAGGAATGCTATGTCAACTCTCGCAGCCCAAAATATTATTGCAGGTGTAAATGGAAAACGTATTCCTTATCCTGTAAATCCTGAGGTATATGATTTAATAAAAAACATCTAAGAAGCTCTGTTTAATTTACGTTTGATCATAATAGTTATATTATGGTACTTTCATTTCTTAACTTATTTTTAAGATTCTTGTTTTTCGATTTAAATTTCCTCTCTTTGGACTAACCAAGCAAATTCTATTGACATAGATCAATGCAATTTATTATCATACATCATTGGTTTAGGTATCTCCATCATGCTAATTTTGTGCTACAAAAAAAGTGGATCATGTCAGCTAAAAAATCAATAGCTATTGTTGGAGCAACAGAAAAGATAGGAGAGGAGATTGCTACTCAGTTTATGAATAGCAATTATTCTTTGCTTTTAATTTCCAACAATAAAGACAGATTGAATTATTTAGCAAAAAAAATGGCAGATAAAAAACCAAAGGCTGAAATCAATTTTATGGAATGTGTGAAAGATGGCTGCTGGGAAGCCGATATTATCATTCTTGCAGTTCCTCACGATGAGGAAAAAATGGTGGCTGAAATAATGAAGGAAGTGGCTACTCAAAAAATAGTAGTTAGTGTTTCAAATGAGGAAAATGCATGCGGAGAATTACAGAAAATATTGCCTTACTCTAAATTGGTAAGAGTTTCAGGAGACTTCAATTCAAAGGAATTAATAATCAAAGGCGATAATGAAACAGTAAACGAACCTGCCCTGGCGCAAGCAAAGGAAATAAAAGAGATTTTTAACCAGGCAGGTTATCATACTATTATTGAGAATTATTTCTATAAAAATTAAATTCACAAACAACAACAAATATTTAATAAAAACAATTTAAAACTAAAAACATGGCAACAATTAAATGGTCTGCTGACCCGAGTCACACAGAAATTACTTTTAAAGTAAAACACCTTATGATCACTACTGTAACAGGTCAATTTAAAGAATACACTGTTGATGTAGAAACTGAAGGTGATGATTTTCATACAGCAAAGAAGATTGAATTCTCTGCTAACATTAACTCAATTGATACGAATAATGAACAACGGAATGCTCACTTAAGATCTGCGGATTTCTTTAATGTGGAAAAGAATCCCAAATTGTATTTTTCTGGCAAGAAATACGAGGTTAAAGGTGATGAGGCAAAACTTCATGGAGATTTAACTATTGGCGGAATAACAAAACCTCTTACACTCGATGTGGAATTCGGAGGAATAGTAAAAGATCCATGGGGTGGAGAGAGAGCCGGTTTCTCTATTAAAGGAAAATTGAGCCGTAAGGATTTTGGTATGGTTTATAATGCTGCTTTGGAAGCAGGTGGGGTAGTAGTAGGAGATGAGGTGAAAATAAATGCTGAAGTAGAACTGGTTAAACAAGTTATCAAAGAAGAAGAAAAAAAAGCTATCTTAAAGAAAACAGAAGCGGTAGCATAAGCTTATTAAAAGCATTGAATCTATCATGGGAGAAACTTTTAATTCCATGATAGATTCATTTTAAAAAATAATAACTACGATGAAAATAGCATTAATCGGGGCCACAGGATTTGTAGGTTCCGCCATTTTAAAAGAAGCTTTAGAAAGAGGTCACTTAGTAGCCGCTATTGCTCGTCATCCCCAAAAAATAAAACCGCAAAATAATCTTACGATTAAAAAAAGCGATGTAATTGATAGTGATGGTTTGGCAGGGATATTGAAAGGAAATGATGTAGTTATAAGTGCATATAATGCAGGGTGGACAAACCCTGACATTTATAATGATTTTTTAAAAGGATCTCAATCTATTCAGGATTCAGTGAAAAAATCGGGAGTGAAAAGGTATATTGTAATTGGTGGCGCAGGTAGTTTATTTGTAGCGCCTAATGTACAATTGGTTGACGTACCTGAATTCCCCGCTGAATGGAAACCCGGCGCATTAGCTGCGCGTGATTATTTAAACATTTTAAAAAAAGAAAATGAGTTGGATTGGACTTTTGTAAGTCCGGCAATTGAAATGAGCCAGGGCACTCCGCATGGAAGAAAAGGTACTTATCGAACTGGCTTGGATAACCCTGTGTTTGATACCAATAACAAAAGCGCCATTTCAGTGGAAGACCTTGCAGTAGCGATTGTGGATGAAGTTGAAAATCCTAAGCATGTTCGTGCACGCTTCACTGTTGGGTATTAATTATTAAAAAATAAAAATCATGAATGTAAATATTTGGTCAGATGTAAGATGCCCGTTTTGCTATATCGGTAAAAGAAAGTTCGAGAAGGCACTTGAAAAATTTCCTCATAAAGATAAAGTGAACGTAATATGGCAAAGTTTTGAACTTGATCCTAAACTAAAAACAAATATCACTGTAAGTGCAATAGATCATTTAGCACAGGTTAAAGGAATCTCAAAATCCCAGGCAGAGGGAATGCAACAGCATGTTGCCAACATTGCCAAAGAAGTGGGACTCGATTTTAATTCTAAAGAAATGATTGTTGCCAACTCCTTTAATGCACATAGGCTAATTCAATTATCCAAAACCAAAGGGTTAGGTAATGAAATGGAAGAAGCATTATTCAAAGCCTATTTTGTGGATGGGAAGAATATAGATGATAAAGAAACTCTTCTTAAAACAGGCATGTCTATTGGATTAGATGAAAGTGAAGTGAAAGAGATTTTTTCTTCAGATGCGTTTGCAAAAGAAGTAAAGCAGGATGAAAGGCAGGCACAATCAATAGGTATTAATGGTGTTCCATTTTTTGTTCTAAACAAAAAATATGCTGTTTCTGGTGCCCAATCTCCCGAAACCTTTTTAGATGTTTTGGAACAAACATGGCTAGAATTCGAGAAAGAAAATCCGCCACTGATTATTACAGAAGGTGAGTCTTGCTCTGTTGATGGGAACTGTAATTAAGTAAAGCAAACAATTAACCATTAAGAAATAAACCGGGAGTAAAAATCAATGTCATCTTTTTCAACTTTCAATAAGTTTACCAATGCTCTGAAAGCGGAAGAATACCTGATGCCCGTATTGTTCATTGGTCACGGTTCGCCTATGAATGGAATAGAGGATAATGAATTCAGCCAAAAATGGGCACAGATGGCAAAAGAAATTCCAACGCCGGCAGCGGTGATGGTGATTTCTGCGCATTGGTTCAGTAAAGGCACACGCATCACGGCTATGGATTTTCCTGAAACCATCCATGACTTTGGAGGTTTCCCGCAGACACTATTTGATGTGCAATATCCTGCACCTGGTAATCCTGCTTTGGCAATAGAAACCTCGGAGTTGTTACATTCTGCACATGTGGAATTAGACCACGACTGGGGATTAGATCATGGCGCATGGACTGTTGTAAGGCACATGTATCCCGAAGCAAAGATTCCTGTTTTACAATTGAGTATTGATTATACCAAACCGCCTCAAAATCACTATGATCTGGCAAAAGAATTGTATGGATTAAGGAAAAAGGGGGTACTAATTATTGGTAGCGGAAATATGGTACACAATCTGCGGATGGTATCCTGGAACAAAATGAATGAGAATTACGGTTATGATTGGGCGTTGCAGATGAATGATACTTTTAAGAGATTGATCCTAAATGGTGATTATAAATCGTTGATAAATTATGAAAGTTTGGGTGCTGAAAGCAGACTTGCGATTCCAACCCCTGAGCATTATTTGCCACTCTTGTATTCGTTAGGATTGAAAGGGAATAATGATTCTATTTCTTTCTTTAATGATAAAGGGCAGGATCTTTGACGATGACTTCGGTGTTAATTGAAAATTGAAAATTGATAAAATGTACAACCTGAAAATAATTTCTTCTACTGTTCGTCCGGGGCGTAAAGGACCGGTAGTAGCTGCATGGGTCACTGAATTGGCTAAGCAAAACGGGAACTTTAATGTAGAATTCATAGATCTTGGTGAACTTAATTTGCCTATGATGAATGAACCTAATCATCCCATAATGAAAATGTACAAACATGAGCATACCAAACAGTGGAGCGCAAAAATTGACGAAGCAGATGCATTCATTTTTGTAACGGGGGAATATGATTATAATTATCCCGCTCCATTAAGAAATGCATTAGAGTATCTCTCACAGGAATGGGGATATAAACCTGCTGTAATCGTGAGCTATGGTGGCGTGTCTGCGGGTACAAGGGCAGCTAATTCTTTAAAAGGCGACCTTTCAACTTTTAGAATGGTTCCTTTATCTGAGTCAGTAAATTTTCCATTTTTTCAACAAAATATAAATGATGAAAATGAATTTGAAGCAAATGAAGTTTCTCATAAAGCGGCGCAAAATATGTTGAAACAATTAGTAAGATGGACCAAAGGATTAAAAGCAATAAAGGAAGATACAGAATAAATGATCGTAATTTTTCAAAGACGAAAGATGATTGTTAAAATACTTAAAACAGAATAGAAATGGAAAAAAGAAAATTAGGCAAATCAGACTTATTGATATCACCACTTACATTTGGAGGTAATGTTTTTGGATGGACAATTGATGAAGAAAAATCATTCAAATTGTTGGATGTTTTTTTCGCATCCAATTTTAATTTTGTAGATACTGCAGATGGATATTCAAGATGGGTGCCGGGTAATCATGGTGGTGAGTCTGAAACCATCATCGGAAACTGGATGAAAAAAAGAGGGAACAGAAAAGACATGATCATTGCAACTAAAGTAGGAGCTGATATGGGCAACGGCAAAAAGGGATTGAAAGCAAACTATATAAAAAAGGCTGCGGAAGATTCCTTAAAAAGATTACAAACAGATTATATTGATCTGTATCAATCGCATCATGATGATTTGGATACACCGGTTTCTGAAACTATGACTGCATTTAATGAATTAATTAAAGAAGGAAAAGTGCGTTATATCGGGGGATCTAATCTAAGCGCGGAAAGAATTAAAGAATCCAATGATTTTGCCCGAAAAAATAATCTGCAACCTTATATAAGTTTACAACCGTTATATAATTTATATAGCCGGGAAAAATTTGAGAATGATTACCTTAAATTGGCTTTTGACGAAGGTTTGGCAGTGCTCCCTTATTATTCATTGGCAAGCGGTTTCCTTACTGGAAAATTCAGGAACGAGAAAGATCTAAATATCAGCCAACGTGGTCATGGCATTAAGAAAAAATACTTTAATGAAAGAGGATTTAAAATTTTGGCCGCAATGGACAAAGTAGCAAAAAAACAAAAAATTGAGTTATCACAAATTGCCATTGTATGGATGCTTCATAAACCGTTCATCACTTCGGCAATTGCAAGCGCTACAAAAGAAAAACAGTTGGAAGAATTAATTCATGCAACTAATCTAAAATTAAGCAAAGAGCAAATCAATGCTTTAGACGAGGCGAGTGCCTATTAAATTTTCAATTTTTAACTTTCAATTTTCAATTAATTTATGGAATTAGGCATCATGACTTTTGCAGATATGGAACCGGAAACGCTTCCGGGACGTGGAATTAATGCGCATCAGCGACTGAAAGATCTGATGGAAGAGATCAAATTGGCCGATCAACTGGGGTTGGATGTTTTTGGAACTGGCGAACACCATCGTCCTGATTATGCAGTGTCATCTCCTGCAATCATTTTAGCGGCAGCGGCAATGGTTACGAAAAATATTAAACTCACAAGTGCCGTTACTGTATTGAGTTCTGATGATCCGGTGCGTGTGTTTCAGAATTTTTCAGAAGTAGATCTTTTATCAGATGGGCGTGCTGAGATTATGGCGGGCAGGGGATCTTTCATTGAATCATTTCCTTTATTCGGATTCGACCTGGATGATTATGATGAGTTGTTCATTGAAAAATTAGATCTTTTACTGAAACTTAATAAGACAGAAATAATTAAATGGAAAGGAAAACATCGTGCGTCTATTGATAACCGTGGTATTTATCCCCGGCCTTATCAATCTTCCATTCCTGTTTGGATTGCTGCGGGAGGCACCCCTGCTTCAGCAGTAAGAGCAGCTAACCTTGGTTTGCCATTAACATTGGCTATTATTGGCGGCATCCCTGAGCAATTTGTACCATTTATAAATTTGTACAAGGAGACATGGAAAAGAGTAGGCCGGGATAGTTCTCAATTACAATTCGGAATTAATAATCATGTATTTATTAGTGAAGAGTCACAAAAAGCAGGTGATGAATTTTATCCCTATTATGCCGCCATGATGAACCGTGTAGGAAAAGAGAGAGGCTGGCCAGCACTTTCGCGAAGGCAGTTTGATTATTCACGTTCACCAAATGGCGCGCTTATGGTGGGAAGTGTTCAGGAAGTGATTGATAAAATTCTATATGAACATGAATTGTTTGATAATACCCGTTTCCTAGCGCAAGCAAGCGTAGGCAATGTGCCACATCAACTGGTAATGAAGTCTATTGAATTGTTTGGAGACAAGGTAGCGCCAGTTATCAGGAAGGAAATTAATGCAAAAAATGCAGTAGCCTTTACTTAATTTATTGAACCTCCTTTTTGTCCATTTGCTTTAATTCTACCTTGAACCATATTCTTGTGAAAGTAAAAATGATTATGAAAAGAATACAAAAAATGAGTTCGAGATAATGTATCAGATCTAATTTTTCAAAGAAAAAAGTTAACAGCAATATAAAAAATGCTGAAGAAATAAAGAGGATCTTTACTTTTTTTTTCGATAATTCATAAGATTTTGGATATTGGAGAAAAAGGCTTATTGCAAGTGTGCTTAACAGAAACAGAGACAGGCTTATTCCAAACAATAATTTTAGAAATAAATGATCTTCGCCTACATTATCAAGTTTCATGATAAGCTCTGAAAAAGAAGCACCTACTATTCCAAGTGTGGCCATAGCTGGAATATAAAGTAATGACATTACCTGGCCTTTTAAAAATCCGCTTTTAATTTCCCTGTCTGCAATCAATGCAAAGAATACCCACCACAATTCAAACATAATCAATATGCCAAGGGCAAAGCAGGTCCAAACATGCGAACTCAAAATAGCTACTTCTCCTGTACCGTTTATAACCCCCAGAATGGCTTCGCCAAAAACAATTATGGTAAACAATCCTAACCTCTCTACCATACTTGAAGAAAGTTTCAAATTCAAATCTCTTTTTGCAAAAAGTGGAGATACTACAAAAGGAGGTAAGTAATTTAAAGCAAGCACCCCACAAAATAATATCCTTTTATAAGGTTGCTGCACAAATAGGGTAGCAATAATGAGAAAGAGTGCAGCGAGGTAGCACAAGGTATAAGGCCTGTTGAGTATGCGGTGATTTTTATCGTAAATACCAACACTCCACCACAAGTAAGTAATATACCCCTGCAAAAATATCAAAGCAAATATGATTTTTGGTATAAAAAGCGAAGTGGGTGTGCTCATAGTTACTGCTAATGCTGCTACAGCAAGCATTTGCCAAAGCGTCATCAATCGCGTACGTATTCCCTGGCTTCCATGTAAATCATGATACATACTCCCATTAATCCATCCCCAAAAGATCATAAAGAAAAATAAAAGGTAATCAAGAATTCCATCAGCTCCCGGATAAGTGAGAAGGTGGCTGGTAGTACGGGAAATAACGATCACATACACCAGGTCATAAAAAAGTTCGAGCCAACTTATTTTCCTTTCTTTAAAATCAGTAGAAAATTTTTTAGGCGGCCCCCACCATATATTGTATTGGTTTCCTTTTATACTTTTCATTTCATTTGGCAATTGAGTTTTTCTTTCTGGCAAAAGTATAATAATCACTTTGTTCAATAAAGGGATGAAGGCAATAGCTATTTTCGGATTCCGGTTTAGTCAACAAAAAAGAATAAATGAACATTCTTACCTAATCCTGATTGGCAACTGATGAATCACGATTTCCGGTGAATAAAGTAAATATCCAAATGTTATAGAAACACCAATTATAAACATTTAAAAATTACTGGCAATGTTTTTGAATCAATACTTTTAAATACATTGTTCAACATTAAACATATAAATATGAAAATCTCAAACGCCTTATTATTGTTATTTACAGGATTTACCGCAGGCGCGGTTACAGGAATGCTTTTGGCTCCGGAAGAAGGGTATAAAAGCCGCAGAAAACTGATGAAAAAAGCAAAAAAATATAAAAGAAATATTGAAAGAACTGCAGGGGATTATAAAGATAAGGCTGTTGACTTACGAGATAGTCTTGAAGGCGCTGTACATGATGTAAAGAAAAGATTTAGCTAATGGCATTTCTTATTTTAAAGGGAATTTAATCCTTATTTTTATTTTGACTGTTAGGGTTCTTTATTTTATATTTAGCGAATTGGAAATAGTATTACTTTCCGATACAAAAAGTAATTATTCAGTATTTACAGTAGTTTCAGTAAGTTAAGGTACAAATAGGGTACAAATAATTATAAAAGTTAATCACCTTTGGTTATCTGGCTTCAGTCTCCTAAAATCTCTCCAGTCTAAGCGGGTTAAAAAATCGGCAATATCTAAACCCTTTTCTTTTTCTTCTTTAGTGGCATTGTTCTGTATTAAATCCGAAACTTTAAAAGAAGCGCCTGGCATTCCATTTTGCAAACTATTTGCTTTTTGGCTCCAATTATCAAAGGCATTTAAATCCGGGAACAAAAAAACTTTGCGTCCTTGCAAAACCTTACACTTATCAATATTTAAACTACTAAGGTTATAAACAGCTAACCAAAGAAAATTTTTAGGGTTATCGGGAAACCCAAAATATAAGGCGGCTATAATTGCGGTTTTAGGTGCTTCTACTAAAGCTATAGAGTTTGTTGGATACTTACTTAATAAGTGTTCACCAAACAGACAGGAAACCTTTTTATCATTCAATAAATAACTATTTAACCAATCCGGTAAAGGCTTATTATTTTTCTTACAATCTTTTTCATAGATAGAGTGTAAAAAGTCCGTGCTTATTGTGTGGTTCGTTTTATCAAATTGCTTAGCCTGTATAGACCTAACATTTCCATTAATATCAATGAAGGGAAATGTAATTGCCCCATCTCTATAACCTTTACAAACCGTCCCTAAATGATAATGGCTTATTACTTGTTCAATTTCTTTTGTATCAAAAGGAAAGGGAACATTATGTAGTAAGTTTTGAATAAAAACATTTTGTTCATATCCTTTCCGGGTTGCTTTCAATATTTCATAAGGAATAAAAACCGGTTCTTTAATTTCCTGTTTTGCCAGTGCCTTGAATGGTGTTAATTGTGCCTTTTTGTTTTTTATAAATGCTCCCTTTTCCTGTTCCCAAATTAGGTTTGCAAATCCATCGTAATAAGGGCTTAAATGATAGCTACATTTTATTTCCCGGTCGCACCTTCCATATTTTTCTTGTAAATATTCATCTTTGCGGGTGTCAATATATCGGACAAAAGTTTTTTTATTGCAATCCGGGCAGTAAAATTTTTTACTTGTCTTATCCAATATAAAACGGTAATCGTTCATTTTGCTTAAATTGGTTTTATCCGATTATAATATTCAGGAAAATGAAATTTCAAGATTCTAAAAAGTTCTTTTTCTTTTTTATCACAAATGAGGCTGTTAATAAATTTCATAATGCCTTGAAACTGTATATCAGAAATATCTTCTCTGACAATATCATAAACCAAATCTGAAAAGGCAGTTTTATATTCGCTTACTGGCATTATTAAAATTTTAATCAAAAAATGTATGTTTTAAAAATTCAGAAATTCAGAAATTCAGTTTTTGAATTTCATAAATCTGAAAAACTGAAAAACTGAAAAACCAAAACACATTTTTTTTTAAGTTTCCAAACAAAAACCCTTTGACCCATCACTTAACCTGGTACTCTCAAACCCTTTTTTTTCTAACTTTTTTGAAAATTTATTTTTCCCTAATGGTTTATAATTATTTTCAGAACAGAACGATTTATAATTTGAATATAAATCAGTAAGTGATCTTTTATTTTCTTTAGAAGGTTTTAAACCTTGTTCATCAATAAATAAGGCTATATCATCAGCTTGCTTTTTAAATTCAGCCAATGCATTATTTACTTTTTCACTTTCCGTAAATTTTTTATTCTTTACCAGTCTTTCAAGTCCTATAAGTAGCCAATTAAAAACGCCATCCAATTCTTTTGCTATAATCTTTTCGGCAAGGTCTATATCTCTCTCAGCTTCAGAAATTCTTACCTCAAAGGGAATAATTAAGTTGCGTCTAAAAAATGCTTCGGTGCTTTCCGTTTCTTTGGGTAATTCATTACAGTTCATTATAAATTTTACCTTATTATTTATGGTGAATGATTTTCCGTATGGTTCTCTTGCTTGTAACGGTTCACCACTAACTAATGCTTTAAATGTTTCAACATTCAAATCCGTTCCTTTTTCGCTGCTATAATTTAATAGAACATTAGTAAGTTTTGCCCGATTATATTCATGGTTAAATAATCCCATAGCATAGGTAAGTGTATTTTCTTTGCCAATTAAAGCAATAAGAATTTTAAAGAAAACACTTTTTCCATTTGACCCGTCTCCAGTAAGGATAAGGCACTTTTCCAAATTCAATTTTGTAAAAATAAAACCGCTAAATTCCTGCAATATCATACGGCTTTCCATATCGGGTAATACCTTTTCAAGATAGGTGTCAAACATCGGGCATTTTGCATCTTTGTTATAAGAAAAAGCTAATTGATAGGTTAAAAAATCTTTCGGGTCAAAGGCTTTTAGATTCCAATTGCTTCCGGTAAATTCGAAGGTTCCATTTTGAAGGTTAATTAAAATTTTCTCCCGGTCATGGTCTGGTGCCGGCAAATGCGCTTGTGTTATAAACTGTTTTAATAACTCATCCTTAAATAAATGGTGCTTTGCATCAATTTCAGGATAACCAAACCTTACCGCAACTTCACCCAAGAAATATTTTAAATCCTCTTTATTTAATTGCTTCCAATATGCACCATTATAAACATAAACGTAGTCATAGCACTGGCAAAGATTCCATTTACTACTTTCAGCTACTTTTAGTAATTCTGTAATTATAGAAACAACATAATGCTTTTGCTTAATTTTTTTCCTTTTTTCATTTAACAATGATTCGATCTCCGTTATCCTGTATTTGCTATCATTGCCTTTAGGTTTATTAAGTTCCTCATACAAATTTATATTTCCTTCATTGTAGGCATTTTTGATATTTTCTAATTCAGTTATTAATTCTTTTAAGTCGGGATGAACGATTGAAATAAAATCAAGAGGTTTTAATTCATTAAGCAATTTTTTTAAAATATCCTTATGCTCTCTCAAAGAATTTTTATCATTCTTTAAAAGTTTATCTTTATGGCTAAGAAATTTTTCCGGCCTCTTTAAAAGACTATCGTCAAATTTTGGCGAAAGTTTGCCATTAGTTTTACCTTTACCCTGTTCTTCGCCAAAAGAATCATTAGAAGGTAAATTTTGTTTCTGCATCATTTACCTTTTTCTTTTGTTCTTATTCAAATAGATTTCAGCTTCATTTGAAATTTCATCGTTGGTTTTTTTACGCCCGGCCTTTATCCAGGCAGTAAGTTCTTGTCTTGAAAAATACAAACGCTTGCCTCTTTTATTTACTGGAATTTCTGCACGGTGTACTAAACCATAAATGGTAGGAACTGATAAGGATAAAAATTTTGCGGCTTCCTGAACCGTTAACAGTATTTCGGTTTCTGGCTGTAGCGTGGTTTCTTTTTGAAGTAATAACCGTTTTATTTCGCTTATCTCAAATGTAAGATTACTAATGGCGGCGGGAAGTTGGTCAAATGAAATTGTTTCCATTGTGCTTTATTTTTGATGAATAAAGACACAATAAAAAGGGGTGAAAAAAGCGAAATAAAAAATGAAATTAGTGAACTAATAAAATGCTTATTAGTATTACGCTTTACTTATTGAATATTTATAAAGATTACAACTGAAAATGTTCTTTTTATCTATTTTTTGATTTTTGAAAATGGAAAATAATTGTTTGTAAAGGCTTAAATATTCATAAGTAATAGTTTCATTTTTTCTATTCCGCCAAATTTCACCTAACGCAAAGGCCATACTTTTAATGTTTCCACTTTTTACAAACAAAGGCTCCTTAATATAGATTTGACCTGAAAGAAAAAACGTTTTTAGAGAATCAACTGCTTCAAAATAATATTTTTCATTATTAAACTCTCCTTTAAAAGCATTTAAGTTATTTTCAATAATTGAATAAAGTTCATTATTTCCCGCTTGCACTTCCATATTTTCAGCCTGATTTTGGTTTTCCTTTTCATCTATATTCAGTTCATTATAAATATCCAAAATAGCAACATATTCTGCAAGGGATTGCAAAATAAATTGAAAATCTTTTATTGGTTTTTTTTCATCACAAAATTGTTTTACTGCCTCAAATGTTTTTATTCCTTCAAGCGATTTTTTTTCATTCCTAAAATGGTAGGCTTCTCTTATAATTTTTGATTGTAAAATTTCATGCAGCCTTACATCAAGAAAGCGTCTCTTAAATATTTCCATAACATGCGCCTTATCACATCCAGGCACATTAATTTTCTCTTTAAAATCTTTTATATATTTTTCTTTAAAGTATTCTATTCGCGCTTCAAACTGTTCTTGATTTTCAATTTTCGTTTCCATCATTAGCATTCATTTTTACAAATCTTATAACTCCTTCAGCAATTAAATTGCAATGATTAATGAACTTATTTTTTATAGTTACATTTTCATTATCATAATGATCTGTAGGGCTTAAATTAAGTTGTGAGAAAAACCCTTTGCTTAAAGAAGTAATTAATTCGCATAGTGAAATTCCTTCTATGTCCGGGTACAATGATTTTATAAACGACCATTGTTCAATTGAAATTTCTTTTAGATTTAAAGATTTTATTTCTTCTTCAATTTCAGTATCCAAATCATATAATTCACCTTCTTCATTGTCCGTCAATTTTTTTGAAACATAATTTTGCCATGTGTAATTATTGGCCGGAATACCTGCCTTTTCACAATTGGATATTTCGCAATCTGCTAATTCTCTTTGAGTTTGTTTATTCTCCAATTCCTTGTACCGCTTTAGCATCTTTCGCCTTTTATCGTAAAATTGAAATTCATCTAAATAAAAAGTTTGAGGCTTTGCATTTATGCCCGTACCAGCAATATTTTCCGATTGAAATATTTTGTCTTTATGGTTGTAACCAAATTGCTTGCACTTTGCAGAGCAATATAATTTGCCCATTCGTGCAGTGGTAAAGGGCGTTCCACATATAACACAATGCGAATTTCTATGGAAAGGTGTTACTGTATCTGTATCTGAAATGTTATCTATAATTGCGTTTTTCATAGCTGATTTATTATTCATTTAGGATATTAAATTACCTAAAATTACAAATTAGATACTAAAATAATGGAAATCTTAGTTTAGTTTTTTAGCAAGATATTTAACTAAAATCTATTGGTTAGTCCTATCAAGTCAATCTCTCAAAGGGTGCGATTTTCGCAAGGAATCAAAATCTATCAAAGAAGCAATTTTTTGTTTGTTCAATAAGAAATCGCAACTTAGCAGTCAAAGGCATGAAAAAGCCTATAATACACGTCATATTAAACAGTCGCTAAAACAAAGCTTAGAGTAAAAATGTAATGAAAATTACAGCTATTGGCTTCGGTTTTTGATTCCAATATCTGTTTATCTAAATAATATGGAAATAATTAGAATAGAATACACGCACAAGAATAAACCATATCAATTAAAAAGTGGCATTTTTGATATAAATCATCTGTATAATATTACTGAAATTATACAAAATAGATATTCTGAATTTGCTAAAAGAATTAATGTTGATAACGGTTATATAATATTAGATATTTCGCATACTCCCAATACAGAAAAAAGTATACATTTTGAAGCAAGGGTAATGGTTAATGATAAGAACTTAACCGAAGATATTCATCGTATGGAAGAAATGAAACCTCATATTCTCCCGTAATTTCATTTTAAGTAGATATGTCAATTGGTTCTTGACTGATTAACTTGTTTATCGAAAAACTGATTATAAATATTCCTCAATAAATACCTATGGCAGGTTATATTAGCTTAGAAATGGTCTTAAAACTTCTGTCCACAAACTTCAGTTTGTTACCCAGTGCGACTGATGGCGAAATTTTAACTCAAATAAAAAACTTATACCCCGAATTAGTAAAAGAGAGCCTCATAAACAAATATGGAAGCGATCTCATCAAAGTATTAGAAACTCTTGTCAAAGGTGGATATGTAAAAATTCATGACGGAGTACCAGCAAGATATAGCATAACGAATCTGGGCGAAGAATTGAATAACCAATATATTCAACTGGAATCAAGTGAGGTCGGATTATTTGATGATAAAGAAATTATTAATGCAGCAGAATGGTATATTGACACCCAAGGTAAATCAAATATAACTTGGCTCGTTTACACTCATTTTAAAGTTTTAAGAGATAATAACAATAGAGCCGACAACATTGCTACTCAAATGGAGCAAACTGATAAGTTTGTCATCTATTTTCTACCAAATGACCCTCACAATATTCTTGTTAAAAAAAATCCTAATTATGAGCTGAATGAAAATATTAAGGCAACAAATATCTCTGTTCAAAATTTAAATGACAAGCTTAAAACATTTAATAAATGGACTGTTATAATAGCGGCTTTAACAGGAATTTTTATTGCTGGACAATTCGTGCTTTTGTTAATATTAAGCCCTAAAGACTCATACAAACAAATAGAAAAGATAGTGCGATCACAAGAAAGTTTAAAGCAAAGTCTTCAGGGAATTGATTCTTCCATTTCGAGAGTATTGGAAGATTCTCTTTATGCTCCATTTCACCATCAAAAATGATTTTCACCTACAACTGAGTAAGATACAGGTAAGATTTCGGATAATACTGTAAATTATTTATTTTTCAAATTCATTTCCTCAATTATTTTCATCGTTTCGACACTTACAGTACAAATGCGCTTTAATAAATCAATTACTTGCTGTTTATAATCAGCAAACTTGTAAGTATCAAATTTTTCCGCAATTGTCGGGTCTTTAGGCTTCTTTTCTTTGTATTGATCTAATACCCATTCCAAGGCGCTGCGATTGCCTAATTTATAAGTCCAGGCTTCTTTTGGTATGCCGGTTAAGATGGTATTTTCATCTAAAATAATAGAACCGTTTTCTTTATCCGCTTTTAGTTTGGCTTTGGGATTTTCTTTGTGATCTGTGGAAAGTTCTTTTAATTCAAATGGCTGTACCATTTCATAATTAATATGCAAATTCATTAAGGCTTTGCCCCATTCGTTCCACTGATTAAAATTTTCGTAAAATGGTATTCTTGGAAATTCACGCTTTAAATTCAACTCATATTTTTTTTTGTATGCCGGGTTGTGTAATACGGCATATACATAATGAAAAATGGCTTCTTTGGTTATGCCTTTTTTGCCGTATTGTTTTACAAATTGATTGAAACCCCAATTAGAAATATTGTCTATTTGTTTGCCTGCTGAATCATAATAGAACAATGGAAGGCATTGAGTCTTTTCTAAATAATCAAAACCAAATAATCTTTGCGTGGCTAATGTTGTGAAAGGCTTACTGCAATTCCTTCCTGAAAATGGAATGACCAAATTATAAGACTGTAAGTCTTTACCAAAAATATCGTAATGATTTGAAGTTAATCTATCTGACATTTTCTTTTCTGCGTAATAGCGTTGTTTATAAAATGGTCTATAGGAAAATTCACGAATTAATTTACTATCAAATGAAATCAATTGCTTTTTTTGAAAATGATTTTTTAAGGCTTCACTCCATTTTATTGAATAATCTAAATTGCCATCTTCAATATCATTTGAATTTATCTGACCATTATATTTTCCAATAAAATAATCCACCTTGTTTATAAGATTCTCTTTATTTAAAGAAAAAACCCATTCATCCCTCGCTGTATTAACACCATTTGAGATTAATAAGAATAATTGTCTTTGTGGATTGTTACTGTTCTCTAATGGCAACAAACTTTCAAAATCATTGTCAGCAATATTTATCCAGTTGTTTTTTTTATCCGGCCTTACAATTTCAAAAGGTATTTGCTGTAATGAATTTTCAGAAAGCCATTGCAACTTTTTTTCTTTTTTCCAAAAATCATCTAAGGCAGTATAGTGTATTTTACAGGTTACATTTTCACGTTTGAATTTTTTAATTAAAAACATAATGGCAACGCCTGTTTGTATGCCAAAAACATTGTGGGTAGTGCCTGCAATTTTAGGGTTTGCCCTTACATCGCTTTTGGTGTCTATAATGTAGGCTGCTTCAAATTCATTTTGTATGGTTTTTCTAAATCCGTCAAAAGTACGGCTGTCAATAAAGCTGCGATTGGTTATAAAAGCAATAACGCCGTTATTATCCAGCCTGTCAAAAGCCCAACGGTAAAACCTTGCATACATATCATACAATTTTGTTTTTTGCGCTGTGCTGTATTTTATAAAAGTGTCTTTTATTCGCTTATCTATTTCCGGGTATTCCCGGTTTTTATTGTTATCATTTTCATTTGCCTGGTTAGCATTGTAGGGCGGGTTGCCAATAATTACCGCAATCCTTTTAGAATTCTGCTTTTTTATTCGTTTACTGTTCTCCTCGGTAAAAGGGGCAAACATATCTATCTGTTTTCCGATAAAGGCAAAGCCCATATTATCCAATGTATCTACAAAACAAAGGTTTTCAAACTCTGCATATTTACCCATTTTTTGGGTGTAGGTAAATTCAATATTCAGGTTACTGATATAATAAGGCAGTATAGCCACCTCATTTGCGTGTATTTCATTTTTGTATTTGTATTCTACTTTTTCCTTTCTCAAATAATCAATTATATCACAAATAAAAGTTCCTGTCCCCGTGGCGGGATCTAAAATTTCAACGTTCTTATCTTCTAAATATTTTTTAAAATGTTTGTTCAATAAATAATCCGTGCTTTCAATCATAAACCTTACAATCTCATTAGGCGTATAAACAACACCTAAACGGTCGGCAGCTTTAGGGTTATAGCTTTTGTAAAAAGTTTCATACACCACTTTTAAAAACTTTTGTTTTTCGTGGTGGTCGGCAATTCCGGCGGCAGCGGCATTGATAGCATCATAATAATGTTTAATACTGCTTAAAGCCACACGCCTCGTATTGCCTGTAAAAAAAGTATGGATAACGGTTTCCAGTTCACGGGCAATATTGTTTTCCCGGTGAAATTGGGTTTCATCAAAAATGGTATTAAAAATATCTTCGGTAAGGATATGCTGAATAATCATTTCCCTTACATCTTCAATAGTAATGGCAGGGTTAATGCTGTCATGGCAAAGCTTTAAAAATACTCCCGCGGCTTTTATGTATTCAGGATTAGTCTTTTCAGCATCAATAATAATGCTTCGGATGGTTTCGGTAACTTTTGGAATATCTTCTTTAAAATGTTCAATGGCTTTACGGAAATGGATTACTTCCGGGCGCTCAAAGGAAACAAACATAGTTAGTAACCGGTGTAACGCCTCTATATCGTTAAAGGGTACACGCATTACTTCATTTCCGTTTTGAATTAAAACAGCCGTCTGGCTATCTTCAAAAAGAATGTTTTCTTTTGGGTAGCCTTTATCAAACTTCTTTATTATTTCTTCGTTTAAATCGTCGCTTTCATCTTTGCTTTCCCAATAGCCCCAATCCTGCCTGAGTATATCTTTTAAAGTGCCATCCGGTGTAACCATTTTATTGCTGTTAGTGGCTTTAATTGCAATTTCGGTTACAAGCATTAATCCTTTTTGGCTTGCGTATTCATTCAGTAAATTGTAAAAGGCATTGCGGATAGCAGTTTCTTTTTTTGTACCGCCAAAGTGAATTATTTTTTCAACTTCGTTTTGGTATTGTTTTATTGAAAATTCACTCATGCCTACAAATCTAATTCTAAAATATTATTTTTTGAATCCTATTCTTTCCCTGTCATTCCATTTATTTTGAGCCGCTTTTTCATCCAACAAATTTTCCATTGCATCATAAATTTGGTTTAATTGGGCATCGTGTTCGCCCAAGTGTTCCCTGATTTGCTTCATTTGTTCTTTCAAATCGTTTTCTCTTAATAATATTTTTCTTATTTCTACAAAGGCTCTCATAATGGCAATATTCATATTTATTGCCTTATCGCTGTTTAATATCCCGCTTAGCATGGCTACCCCCTGCTCTGTAAAAGCATAAGGGGTTACGTTGATATTTCTTTTGTTTTGTGATGCGGTAACATTTTGTGACCTCAAAGAAACTATGCTTTCGGATGCGGTAACAGATTGTGACCGGATATTTTGCCATTCACTAATAGTAATCCTAAACATAAAGTCCTGTGGGAAGCGTTTTATATTTCTTTTCACGGCCTGATTTAAAGCCTTCGTTTCCACTTCGTAAAGGGCTGCTAAATCAAAATCTAACATTATCCTTTCGCCTCTTATTTCATAAATCCTGTTTTGAATAGTTTGTATTATTTGCATATTTAATATTTTAAATGTCTAAATGTATTTTGTTAGCTGCATCTCTTTTGGTTTGAGAAATAATTTTTGCATAAACCTGGGTTGTCTTTAAATCCCGGTGGCCTAACATTTTTGAAACGGTATAAATATCTGTTCCCATGCTTAGTTGCAAAGTTGCGTAAGTGTGCCGGAAACAATGAAAAGTAATTTCTTTTGTAATTCCTGCTTTGTATAACCATTTAGTTAACTGTTGGTTTAGCCATGCAGAATATTTTAGTCCTTCAAAAACTTTAACTGAGGGTTCTTTTCGTTCACCTAATAATTGAAACGCCTGTTCAGAAATCGGCAGCATTTCCACGCCATCCGTTTTTTGTTGTTTAAATTTCAAGAAATAACCATTGCCTTTAATAAATTCAATTTCTCCCCAAACCATTTTTTGAATGTCAACAAAACGTAATCCGGTTAATGCTGAAAATAATGCAGCTTGTTTAAGAACAGGAATAGGACAATCAGTTTTTACAAGGATGTTAAGTTCATCAATAGTTAGAAAGTTTCTTCGTGTCTCTGCCTGTTTTACCCCATCAATTTTTCCGTTTAAATCCGTATGCAAATAACCGTCCTTATAAGCTTGCCTTATAGCCGCTTTAAACTTATTGAAATAAGAAACAACCGAATTTTGAGAGAGTTTTATTTTGCTGCTTTTGTTGGTGGGTGTACTTAAAAGAAATTCTTTAAAATCATTACAGAAGGTTTCGTTCAAATCAGAAAATTTTAATTTTCCATTAGTGAATTTTTTAAGATAGTGTGAAGCAGAAACCCAATTATCATAATTAGATGCTTTGCGTTTATCAGCTAATTTTAGAAAGTATTCTACAAAATCCTTTTCTCCATTTTCCTTTATTTTTAACCGTTCTTTTTCATATCCGGTATAAATTTCAGGCTTGTTTAATTCGTTGTCTCTTTTCTGTCTTATCTGTTCTGCCAGTGATAAGGTTTCTTTATTATGCTGTTTATCTATTTGAGTCAGCTTAGCTTTTTTTGCTTGCCCTTTTTTATCCATTATAGGAACAATCTTTTTTTGCGTTTTTCCATTCCCATCAATGTAATGTAAAGTTTGATGTTCTATTTCATCCTTGAGAAATAGATTTAAAAATTCCCTTCGTGTAAGTTCTCCTGTTTCAGGGTGCGAAATTGCCGGGTAAAAGTCAAGATAAAGACTTTGCCTGTTTCCTGAAATTGGTTTAGTTCTTAATTTAACTTTTATAGCCATTGACTTTTTATTTTAAGATTAAAACTGAATCCCCAAACCCCACAATAAACATTTATATTATTCAAATAATTTATCAATTTCTGAACGCTTAACCCTTGTTATTCTTTTAGCAAGGTTTGCCGCTTTAATAGTTCCGTTATCTATATAATTATAAATGGTACGAATAGAGCAATTCAATAGTTTTGAAACTTCCCGGACAGTTAAAAACTCTTTTGCTTTTAAATCTTCATAAGGCTTCATCTTTATACGTCTGGTTTGTTCATTACTGCTGTCAATCTTTAAAGCCCTTTGCTTTTGTTTATATAACATTTTCGCGCAATAATCGGAACATGTTTTACTGGTTGTTTTCCTTGCCTCAAATTCTTTTTGACAGTATTGACAAATTTTTTGAACTCTAATATTGGAACTCATTTTATACCGTTTAATGTCATTAAGTATATTTAAGTGCATTTAAGTGCAATTAAAAAGAGAAATTACTAAAATTTTGTACCTCTATATTATTTTTCCAATCAAAGGTACAAATGAGGTACAAACCTAAACATAAAAAACGGATAATACAACATAATAAACAGCTAAGGGTGTAAGCCATAAAAGCCCTATTAATAGGGTTTTACACTGTTTATTATAAAATTTGTGAAGCTTTGTTTTTCAGTAATTATTTTCCGATACAGAATTTACTAAAGATAAAATCCAACCTGTCTTCGTTGGTAACTTGCCCTGATATTTCGCCGATAAAATGAAGGCAGCGATTGATATCTATTGAAAGCAGATCACCTGATATTTTAGAAGATAAGCCGGTTTTTATATCCTGGAGACTTTTTGAAATTTCCTCAAGTGCAGCATAATGGCGAGCATTGGTGACTATTACATTTTCGTTATTAAGAGATGCTCCGCCTGCCATTGCAAAAAGAATATTTTTTAATTCTTCAATTCCCGTTTTTTCTTTTGCGGAAATAAATAATTCATTGACAGACTGTATATGCAAACCCTGGTTGAAGATATCGGATTTATTAGCAATAGCAATTACATTTGGATTTTGGTTTTTCAAAGAAGCTACCGTTTCTAATAGTTCTTCAGCGCTCATCTCATTTATATCAAACAAATACAAAACGATATCAGCCTGTTCTATTTTTTCCTTACTTTTTTTGACACCCATATTTTCAATTACGTCTAACGAATGATCACGTATTCCGGCAGTGTCAATCAACCTGAAAAGTATGCCGCGAATATTGATCAGTTCCTCTATTGTGTCGCGGGTAGTGCCTGCAATCTCGCTGACGATAGCGCGGTTCTCATTTAATAAAGTATTTAATAATGTTGATTTTCCCGCATTTGGTTTTCCTACGATCGCCACACTTACACCATTTTTAATAACATTCCCTAGCTTGAAGGATTCCAATAATTTATTTACTGTTACATCAATATTTTTGATAAGTAAAGAAAATTGATGCCTGTCGGCAAATTCCACGTCTTCTTCGCCAAAATCGAGTTCCAGTTCTATAAGGGAAGAGAACTTTACCAGTTCTTCTCTTAATCCTGAAAGTACATTTGAAAATCCTCCCCGCATATTTTTTAAAGCAGCATTTTGTGATGCTTTTGTATTGCTCGCAATCAAATCAGCAACGGATTCTGCCTGGGTGAGATCTAATTTTTTATTCAAAAAAGCTCTTTGAGTAAACTCGCCTGCCCTGGCCAATCTTGCACCATTTTTTATGAGTGCGTTCAGTACCTGCTGTTGCAAATAAGGTGATCCGTGGCAACTTATTTCAATGATATCTTCGCCTGTATAAGAGGCCGGTTTCTTAAACAAAGAAACTACTACTTCATCAAGTAGGTTTTCTCCATCCTTTAAGTAACCTACATGAAGCGTATTGGGAGGTTGTTCTTTTAATTTTTTTGATGGAAAAAGTTTTTGAACAATTTCAAATGCATGTTCCCCGCTTACACGCAAAACACCTATTGCTCCAATGCCGGGTGGTGTGGCAATCGCAGCGATCGTATCGTCCCAATCAGAAAATTTTGTGTGCATTTTACGAAGATAAGTTGCATTGTTTTATGTTGGCATTCTTTATTATTCAGAAAATCTATTGATTATGATTGAACACAAAATATTGCCATCCTCATCCTCAATTTCATCAATGATATCCATAAAGTTTTTATAAGTGCTTTATTTAATAAGCTAATAATAATAATGGTTTTCTAAAGAATTTATTCATTTGGATCGATCAACGTTACAGGTTGTGTACGATACGCATTTACATAATGGCCGTTTTGAATAGCTGGTATCCAGTTAGGGCCGTTTCTAATTGCATTGACCGCAATCTCTGCAAGCCTGGTCCCTTTCATTGTCAATGCCTGCACATTATTTACTTTGCCTTTTTTATCTACAATAAACTGAACGTTGCAGGTGCCATAATCGGATTCTGTAAATTCATCAAGTTGAGAACTAATAGCTCTTTGAATATAACGCTGCCAGGCTTGCGGACCACCGGGGAAAGTTGCTTCTATTTCTTCTACAAAAAAAGTAGAATCATTTGAAGTTTTTTTAACAACCGGAAGTGCAGCAACTCCTGTTCCTGTTATGTTTGACGCTGGAGCCACTATTCCGATAGCAAGATTATTTCCTTCCAAAGTCTTTAAACCAATTTCTGCAGTTGCAATTTCCTTTTTATCCGGTGGCGGATCTATTACTGATTGGTCAATTACTATTATAGGTGGAGCAACTTTTAAGGTTGAAGCATGTAGAGGTGGGACTTTTTTAACTGGAGGTACAAAAACTTTGCGTGTTTCGGGTTTAGGCTGTAGAGTCCTGTCTGCTACTTCTATTTGAATATTTATTTTATCTTTTTTGAATTTACCGGCAAATACAAAACCAATAGTTAAAAGCAAAACCAACCCGAATGTTACCATAAGCGCTAAAAAAATTCTTTCATTATAGGTTTTGCGTAAATCGTAAGCACCATACATTTTATTCTTTCCATCAAATAAAATGTCAAGAAAATTTGATTGTAAAATTTGATTCGCTTCCATAATTTTATTTTTCAATAAGATACTTGAAGCAAAAATTTCCATAAAATAATTTCGAAAATTATTCTTTGCAGAACAGTGAAAGATTTAATTCAACCCCAAAAAATTAAAACGGTATTATTAGTAATCAAAACTCTGATTATATGTTAGGTCACGATATCATTAAACCAGCTTGTTGTAATGTGCAGAATAAATATCCTGAATATTTATTACCGGGGGATTTCATTACTCTCTAATAAATTTTTACTTTGACTATAATCAATAAACGAAATAAAAATTAATGGAAATAAAAAATGGAGATTAAATAAATCTCCATTTTAAAAAATTTTAAATAATTATTGCTATTGATCAGGGTTAGTCAGGGTTACCGGTTGTAAACGATATGCATTTACATATCTTCCATTTTGTTGCGCGGGAGTCCAATTTGGTCCATTTCTAATAGCATTTACAGCAACTTCGGCCAATTTGGTTCCTTTCATAGTGGTGGCCTGTACATCGCTCACTTTACCTGTTTTGTCCACGATAAATTTTACTATACATGTACCATAATCGGCATCTGTAAATTCATCAAGGTCTGCAGAAATAGCCCTGGTTACATATCTTTGCCAAGCTGCAGGTCCTCCAGGGAAAGAAGCTTCAATTTCCACTTTTGTAAAGATCTTATCAGGATCTTCTTTTACAGCAGGAGGTGCTACTACATTAGTTCCTTTTTCTTCAGTTGGCGGAGCTACTATACCCAAATCTTTAGTACCTGCCACAGTTTGCACGTCCACTTTAGCTGCTTCAATTTGTTTAATTTCTGGTGGCGGTTTTATAACTTCCTGGTCTTTTACAATCTTAGGAGGCGTAAACTTGATAGTTGCAATCTTAGGAGGCGGCGGCAATTTGGGAGGAGGTGGTGGTGGTGGTGGTGGTGGAGTATTAGGTTTTATTTGTTGCAATGTGGCGTCTGTTACCGTAATTTTCAGCTTCGCATTATTATTGTTCAAATGGTTAACTATTGCCGAAGCAACAAGAATAATTACAATTAACAAAATTGTAGCTATTAATGCTTTGGTAATCCTTTTATTGTAGGTTTTACGCAGATCATAAGCGCCATAAGATTTATTCTTCCCCTCAAAAAGAATATCAAGAATATCCGATTTTAGTATTTGATTAGCTTCCATGATTTAATTTTTTTTAATTCAATTTCATGAGTTTTAAATTCTACGTAATTATTTAATACCCGCTGCTGCTTCCGTTTGTTCTATTTTGCTATATTCGTCGGGCGACGGATCTACCATCGCATATCTGCTAATATCATCTATTTTCATTTCATCCAACATATTTACCGCATTTTCATAAGTGGCATCTTTATCGGGTTTAATAATAATGAATAAATCAGTTGCGGGAGTAGATGCCTTCTTCTTTAAAATGACATCTCTTACATCTTTATAAGTGGTCGTTTGCATAGTAGCCGGGTCATTTTTAAAATAATAATAGATCACATTTCCTTTTCCAAGTAACAACGTAAGCGAACCAGATTCTTTTACCTTCATATCCAGTTTAGGGTCTTTAGTGTCCTTAGGCATATTGAGATCCATAGCCGTAGCCTGGGATACTGTGGTAGTAAATATGAAAAAAGTAATCAGCAAAAATCCAAGATCAACCATAGGAGTAAGGTCAACACGAGTAGAATGTTTTTTACTTTTCTTGACGCCCGGGCCCTTTTTAGAACTCTCCTTTACTTCCATTTCTGCCATAATAATAAATTTTAAGTTTTAAGTTAATAATTTGTTTTTAAACAATTCTTATTCACCACCTTTCTTACCTTCCTTCTGTTCTTCTAAACTCCTTTTGTACAACTCACTTCCTTGGGGTACATCCTTTGCGTTTGTTATAAGATTATATTTATAAACATCATTCTTTTTAAAGGCATCTATTACATTTTCAAATGTAGAATATTTAGACGCGTCATCTCCTTTGATTAAATAGTTCAATGGTTCTCCCATACGAACCGTAATAGTAGCAGAAATCCATGAGGTTAATTCATTGTTAGCGCTATCAACAGGTATTCCCGGGATAATAGTAGCTTTAATTTGTTCGGGAGTAAGTTTATCAAACTGAGTTAGCTGACTTATGGGAGTTCCAATATAAGCAGCCTGTTCAAAATCCTTTATTTCCTGAGGTGTAAAAGTTATATTTCTTTCTTTTCCTAATTCTTCAAGCACAGGAGCTTTAAGTTCCTGAGACATATAAAGATATACCTTATTATTCTTATCAATGGATACATTTAGGAAATTTTTCTGCGGCGCTACTTTTTGAGAAACAGAACTGGGAGGATTTATTGGGACTGCACTTGCAGGCTTAAACTGGGCTGCAAGAATGAAAAATGTCAACAAAAGAAAGGCAACATCACACATAGGAGTCATATCTACACTGGTGCTACCGCGTTTTATTTTTGCTCTGGCCATTATTTTTAATTTATAATGATTATAGATTCAGAATTGCTAAAATTCCATACAATTATTTATACAAAGAGGCGAAACTTTGTGTTAAAGTAAAGCCTGACTCATCAATACCATAAGTGATAGCATCAATTTTGGTAGTGAAAATGTTATATGTAATAATTGCAAAAGCAGAAGTACCGATACCGAGAGCCGTATTATACAAGGCTTCAGCAATACCTATTGATAAAGTACGGGCAGCATCACTCCCACCAGCTTCACCCAAAGCTCCAAATGCCCGAATCATACCAATTACAGTTCCCAACAATCCAATCAAGGTTGATACAGATGCAAGTGTAGAAAGGAAAACCAGGTTTTTTTCAAGCATAGGTAATTCAAGCGAGGTGGCTTCTTCAATTTCTTTTTGAATAGCCAGCACTTTCTGATCTGTGTCCAGTTCAGTATCTGTAATCATTTGTTTGTATTTGCGCAAACCGGCTTTCATTACATTTCCAACAGAACCTTTTTGCTTATCACATTCTGCGATAGCAGAATCTATTTTTTTATCGGCAAGAAAAAACTGCACTTTTCTGATAAATTCTGCATTGGAAGTTTTGCCGGCTGCCTTTGCAACAGTTAATGATCTTTCAATTACAAATGTGAATACTATCAGGAAGCAACCAATCAAAATGGGTACTATAATTCCACCTTCGTACATCCTATCAATGTTTCCTTTTGGTCCAAGTTGATTTGGCCAGAAACCTCCTTTAGGATCAGGAGTGGTAAAATTACTGTCAGCGCCAATAACAAAGCGCCAAATAATATAACCGAGAATAATACAAATAATAGGGGCTAATAAAGAAATAATGTTGTTTGATTTTTTAGCCTGCACCGATGTTGTTGCATTTACTGTTACGTTTGCAGTAGTTTTTAAATCTGCCATGTTGTTGCTTTTTTAAATGTTTAAGATTAAGATGTTTTTAAAAAGAGAATTTGATATTGCAATTCTAACGAAAAAAAAAATTAAAACTACAATTTTCTGAAAAATTTTTTATTTGCGATGCACAAGTTAGTAAAATATTTGAAAGTTAATTAAAACAAAAAAAATATTTTAAAAAAACTTTCATTGTAAAAAAAATAGTACTCAAAATTAAATTTTGATTATGGCTGTGGCTTCAGATTATATTGAATCTATAGACCTTTATTCATAACGAAGTGCTACAATTGGATCTAGCCGGGATGCTTTTACAGCAGGATATAGCCCTGCAAAAAGACCGACTGCAGAACATACAACGATTCCTATGAACATCCAAACCCACGGAATTACAAATCCTGTATTGAGAAATAATCCTACCACGTTTCCGACAATCACTCCAAGAATAATTCCTAAAACAGCCCCTATTAAACTGATAAAAATAGATTCAAATAAGAATTGTTGTTTGATACTCTTGCTTTTCCCTCCAATAGCTTTAATCAACCCAATTTCCCTTGTACGTTCATTAACCGCTACCAACATAATATTCATTAATCCGATAGCGGCACCTAATAAGGTTATTGCCCCAATAAATGCAGCCGCCAAACCGATAGAGCCCAGAGCACTTTTAAACACTTCAGCAATGCTATCGCTTTTGTTAATGTAAAAATTATTGGCTTCATCAAAGGCTAACTTCCGAATCGGCCTGAAAGTTCCTTTCGCTTCTGCAATAGCGGCATCCATTTGCGATATATCGGTTACCATTACCCCAATATTATAAGTAATGCCATCCGTTGGGAAAAGTCTGCGGATATTATTATAGGTAGTAAGAACAATATTATCTGCATTAAAAAAAGCACTGGAGCCCTTATCTTTCAATACCCCGATAACCCGGTATTTTTCACCATCCGCTTTTATCACTTTATCTAAAGCACGCAGGGTATTATCTCCGTATAATTTTTTAGCTACACTATTACCAAGAATGCAAACACTTCTTCCACTTTGCACATCCAACTGGTTAATATTTCTTCCTCCCGCCAGGGTATAGCCATTTTGCATAAGATAATTTTCATCACCTCCGGTCATGGAAATATTTGGGTTTGTTTTTAATTTATCATTGGTTACGATAATACTTTGAGGACCATTTATGGAAATGCTTACTCTAGCGGGGAAATCATATCTTTCTTTAAAAAGTTTCGCTTCCTGGTAGGTAATAATTTTTCTGGCATTAGATTTTTTTTCTTTCAGTGCGCTCGTACTCGTTTTCTTTATTTCCCTGCCGCCGCCACCTATCCTTATCATTTGATCGCGATATACTATGCTGAAAGAATTGGCACCCATAGTAGCAAAACTTTCTGACAGGCTTTGGTTCATAGATGTAATAGCAGTAATGATTCCAATAAGGGCCATAATACCAAAAGCAATAATAGCAACGGTGATGCCTGTTCGAAGTTTATTACCTTTTATGGTACGAAAAGCCAATGAGAGTGAATCTTTTAATCGCATGATAGCAAAAAAAATTATAAAACTATTCGATCGATAAATAGATGGTGAAGGTACTATTTCAAAACTATTTGCACATTACCATTTGTATATAATATTTTTCCACAAACTAATTTAAGCCCGATTTTTATTTTAAGAAATAAGACAGGAATTATGTATTTTCATTGGGAAAACTTCGCAACCAGGTAATCATTGCAAAGGAATTGAATCTTCAAACCTTTAGATTAATGTGGACAAAGAGGCTTTAATAATAAATCCAATCAACCAACAATCCGGGAAGGATACCAAGCAAAATAATAAGCGCTGCTGTAATTACAAGCATCCATTTGAATGAGCGGCTAACCACAATTTCGTCATTCAAGCCCGGTAAAGGTTCTTTAAAATAGATAGCCTGAATTACTTTGAAATAATATATGGCGCCAGTAGCTGCGCAAATTACTGCTAAAATTACAAGCCATATCTGGTGCCCGTCTTTTACGGCAGCCATCAGTACATAAAATTTGGCTGTAAACCCTGCCGTTAATGGAATTCCGGTAAGTGATAAAAGAAAAATAACAGCGGTTAATGCCAATAGAGGTTGCTTTTTACCTAAACCATTAAATCCTTCAATAGAATAATCCGTCATTTTTATAATGATGGCAAAAATTCCGATAGTGGCCAAACTGTAAGCTCCGGCATATAAAAGCAATCCATCTTTGGAAACTGCTTCATTAATAGCAAAAAGAGTAAACATCATAAAACCCGCATGTGAAATACTTGAATAAGCAAGCATGCGTTTTACGCTTCGCTGGAAAACTGCAGTTATATTTCCAATTAATAAAGTGGCAGCCGTTATTATTGCAATCAACATTTGCCACTGATATTGCATAGCGCCAAAGGAAGTTTCAAAAAGACGAAAGAAAGCAGCAAAAGCAGCTACTTTTGCAATCGTCATCATAAATGAAGTGATTACCGAAGGCGCTCCGTCATACACATCAGGAGCCCAGAAATGAAAAGGCGCAGCAGACACTTTAAATGACATAGCTACCAATAACAAAACCAGTCCTGCAGCAATCAGAACAGGAAGATTCCCTTTGCCTAAATTAATAGCATCAATATAAAAAGAGCCCAGGCTGTTACCCCCATATATCAATGCAATTCCCATCAGTAACAGACCGGTGGAAAATGCACCCATTAAAAAGTATTTTAAGGATGCCTCATTTCCTTTTAAATTTCGTTTATCGCTTCCAGTTAGTATGTATAATGGTATGGATAAAATTTCAATCCCGAGAAAAAGCAGCAACAGAGTATTGAAAGAAGATAAAATAGAAGCACCGCATAAAACGAAGAAAATCAAGCTAAAATATTCTGAAACATGAAGACCTATTTTTTCAAAATCACTTCCATTCAAAAGAAATATTAATAAAGTGCAAATAAAAATAACCGAATTAAAAAGAAGGCCAAATGAATCGAAATGTAACATCCCTTTGGTATCAATATTGAAAATAGAATGCCCGAAAAATTCAAGAATATTAGCAATCAATATAATTAGAATGCCCGCTATGGCCCAATATTTTGGCGTGGTTCGTTTTTTTAAAAACACGCCACCAAACATCATCACTACCCCCCAAATTGCAGTCAATATAATTGCATTCATAATGTTATTCTAACACCCAAAGGGTTTTATTTTATAGTTATTTAAAAAAATCTTCAAATCAAAAACTACTAATCCTCTCCTACCTGATATTTACTCTACTTAAAATTTCTGAAACGCTTGACTGAGTTAAATGAATTACAGGTTCGGGGTAAATACCTAATATCAAAATTGCTATTACCAATATCACCAAAACAATGCTTTCTCCTGCACTCATTTTCTTTACCTTATCAACTAATGCATTTGCTTTACCATAAAAAGTTTTTTGCACCATTGAAAGCATATATACGGCTGATAGTACAATGCCAAGAGTAGCAAATGCCGCAAACCATTTATTAAAATGGAATATCCCATTTAACATCAGGAATTCACTCACAAATGAATTGGAAAGAGGGAGGGCGATATTTGCGAAGGCGATGATCACTACGAAAATAGCAAGGGTAGGTGATTTTGTGCCAAGCCCGCTCAATTCAGAAATCTTTCTAACGCCGGTTTTCTTTTCAATAATATCTACTACGACCCACAAAGCAAGAATATTAATACCGTGATTGAGCATTTCGAGCATTACACCCTGAAGACCTAATCTGTTTGTTGAAAAAATGGCAGCACCCATTAACCCAAGATGGGCAATGGAAGACCATGCTACAAATCTTTTTAAATCATTTTGATATAAGGCGATACAACTTGCGTAAAGAATTCCTATGATACAAAGTATCATTACAAAATGATCAAACTTGCCTACTGCCACAGGAAAAACAGGAAGAAGCCACCTGATCATACCAAAAATACCCATCTTCACCATAACACCACTCAATATCATTACGGAAGGATAGTTAGATTGTTCATAAACATCAGGCTGCCAGGTATGTAAAGGGAAAATCGGGATCTTAACCGCAAAGGCAATAAAGAAAAGCCAAAATAACCAATCCTGTTGGTGTGGCGATAAAAGCACATTATAAAAAGCATGTAGTGAAAAAGAGTGATTAGAGTCAGGAGATATGGATATGGTATGTACATATACATATATAATACCAACCAACATCAGTAGCGAGCCTAAAAATGTATAAACGAAAAATTTAAAAGTTGCCTGTATTCTTTTTTCGCCACCCCATTTGCTGCAAAGAAAATAAAGTGGAATCAAAGCCAGTTCCCAAAAGAAATAAAAGAGTAATGCATCAGTAGCAACAAAGACACCCATTATCCCAGCTTGTGATAGTAGCATCAATGCAAAAAAAACATTCGCATTTTTTCGTTCAGATTTATAAGTGGCCGCAAAAATAAGAGGGTAGGAGAAGGCGGTTAAAAAAGTGAGTAGAAATCCCATACCATCAAGGCCAACAGAAAAGCTCGACCCAATATAAGGCATCCACACATAAGATACATTACTATAATAGAAAAACTCAGGGTGGTGAGCTATATCGGAGTAAAATAAGCTGATAACAGATACCACCAGTGTTGCTATTGAAGATAAGAGCGCAAACATTTTTACGCTATTACTGTTTTTAATAAAAATAGCAATCAAACCGGTCACAAATGGTATCCAAATCAATAATTCAGGAAAAGTATAGTAATTGCCCAGCATTAATATTATTTTGTAAACAGTTGAATAATAAATAAAATAAGTAATCCAATAACCATTAATAATAAATAGGACCCCACTTGTCCGCTTTGTAATAATCTCAATTGCCGGCTTCCATAATTAACCCCGCGTCCAACACCATTTACAATTCCATCAATTCCTTTTTTATCAAAAATATTATTTAAGAAAGCGGATAAAGAACGATAAGGTTTTACAAAGAGGAAGTCATACGCTTCATCCACGTAAAATTTATTTTTAATTGCTTTTACAAATCCGTTTTCTCCGGGAGTAGAAGATGCATAATTTTTAAATTTATTCCAGGTCCAGATAGAAACAATAATTACCAACAAAGCCGAAACAATTACCAGGATCCATTCTGTTTGATGTGGAATCCCCTTTGTAGTTAGTATTTGATTTGAATGAGCAAAAACAGGAGATAAAAAATCATCTATTTTATTTCCATTTTTTGCAAAAATTTCTGGTAAGCCTATGAAGCCACAGATTGTAGCAAGTATGGCAAGAATAATTAAAGGAATCGTCATTATTGCAGAGCTTTCATGAATATGTTGTTCCTGTTCTGCAGTTCCTCTAAACTTTCCATTAAAGGTCATAGCCATCAACCGGAACATATAAAATGCTGTGAGTAAAGCGCCTCCTAAACCGAGGATATATAAGATCGGGCTTTGGGCATAAGTGGCCGAAAGAATTGCATCTTTTGAAAAGAAACCTGAAAATGGCGGAATACCAGAAATTGCAAGGCATGCGATAAAAAAGGTAACATAAGTAATTTTCATTTTTTTACCCAATCCGCCCATTTTGGTAATATCCTGTTCACCGCCCATAGCATGAATAACTGAGCCTGCTGCCAGGAATAAAAGCCCTTTGAAAAACGCATGTGTCATTACATGAAATACCGCAGCAGAATAAGCACCTACGCCCAATCCAAGAAACATATATCCTAACTGGCTAACTGTTGAATAGGCTAAAACTTTTTTAATGTCATTTTGTTTCAAAGCGATTATGGCGGCGACAATAGCTGTTGTTAAACCTATACTTGCGACACCAGCCATTGATATGGGCGCCAGAGAATACATTATGTTGCTGCGTGCAACCATGTAAACACCCGCAGTAACCATTGTGGCTGCATGTATCAAAGCTGAAACAGGAGTGGGACCGGCCATCGCATCAGGAAGCCAGGTATATAAAGGGATCTGAGCACTTTTGCCAATGGCTCCTACAAATAATAATAAAGTGATTCCTACAATTACAGGTGAGTTAATTGTTGATATGGAAGTGATAATTCCGTTTTGCGAATTAAAAAGTTCATGGTAAGAAACTGTTCCAAATGAAGATACCATCCAGAAAACAGCCAAAAGAAAACCAACATCTCCAATACGATTCATTATGAATGCTTTTTTACCCGCATCATTGTTGGCCTGATCCTTGAACCAGAAGCCAATAAGCAGGTAGGAACATAAGCCAACCCCTTCCCAACCAATATACATAATCACATAATTACCTCCCAACACTAGTAGCAACATGGAAAAAACAAATAGATTCATGTAAGAGAAGTACCTTCCAAAACCTGATTGCGTTTCATCTTTCATGTAAGAAACGGAATACACATGGATTAGAAATCCAACTCCTGTGATAATTAAGAGAAAAATGGAAGTAAGCTGATCTATCTGAAACTCAAAAGGGATGCTCAATTTACCCACATGAATAAAATCAAAATAAGAAATATTTTGTGTTATAAATCCTTCCTTTGAAACTGTTAGAAATATTAAAACGCTGATGCAAAAAGGTATAAATACAACAAGACTGCCAATAATACCAACTATTTTTTTAGGAAGAATATTCCTTCCAAGACCATTAATTAAACACCCAATAAGCGGAAAAAGAGGAACCAAATAAATAAGTTGAATTGCATCCATAAAACAGGCTTCAGTGTTGTTTTAAAATTTTAAATTATTTATTGAGTTTCATTTTTGAAATAAAATCAGTTTTTAGTTTTTTAACCTGTTCAAAAAATTAATATCAATGGAACGGGTGTTTCTGTATAACATTACAATAATAGCCAGCCCAACACTTACTTCGGCTGCAGCAACAATCATAATAAAGAAAACAAATATCTGGGCGCTTGTTGCCATTGAATAGCTGAAAGCATTTACTTCCCCAAGATGCATTTTGGAAAATGCAACTAATAATAAATTCACCGAATTCAACATTAACTCAATACACATAAAAACAATGATAGAATTTCTCCTGGTAAGCGCTCCGATAATACCAATACAAAATAAGGCTAAAGACAAAAATATATACCACTTAATTTCCATAATTTATTTCATTTTAGAAACACATTTTTCGTAAATCTTTTACTGCATTTTGAAAATTATGCTTTAACATCCAACGTCTTATTTTTTTTTACAGGATCTTTTTTACCAATTAAAATAGCGCCTATCATAGCGCTCAAAAATAAAACACTGCTTATTTCAAAAGGAACTACGTATTTATTAAATAAGGCTTTTCCAAGATTTTCAGTAAGTCCAACACTTGTTCCCCGTCTCATAATAATATTTCGTGTGTCAGAATGAGACAGAGCCGCAACCAAAACAATCATTAACATCAGGCCCGAAATAACTCCCGCCAGTTTCAGGTAAACATTTTTAATTGGCTCAGTCTCTGTATTCAAATTCATTAACATGATTACAAAAAGAAACAAAACCATTATGGCGCCTGCATATACTATAATATTTACGATCGCGAGAAATTGAGCGTTCATTAAGATATAATGGCCAGATATGGCAAAAAATACTATAATAAGAAATAATACGCTGTAGATAGGGTTTTTACTGGCCACCACACCTATTGCGCCAAATAGTGCCAGCGCAGATAAGAACCAGAATAGGATTTGTGTTATCTCCATTTTTTAAAATTCATACCGGCCTCCTTGCCATCCATCCCGACGACTATCGGAAAGAATTTTTGATAAGCAGGGTTCTTTTATTTGTTCGTTTACTTTTTTATTATTCTTCAAATCATTTTTAATGTTCATTGCCATGACCTTCAGGATGCGCTATTCTGTTACCTTTTGCTTTTGCAAAACCCTCGGGGTCTGTTTTAGGATCCGGAATCAACAAATCTTCTTTTCCATAAATAAATCCTTTACGCTGATAATTGGCCGGAGCAAAAGTTTCAGTCAAATAAACAGCGTCTTTCGGGCAAGCCTCCTCGCAATATCCACAAAAAATACACCTAAGCATATTGATTTCATATTTTGCCGCATATTTTTCTTCACGGTATAAATGTTCTTCTCCCGGCTTACGTTCGGCGCATTCCATAGTAATAGCTTCTGCAGGACAAGCTAAGGCACACAAACCGCAGGCAGTGCATCTTTCACGCCCTTCTTCATCCCTGTTCAAAATCTGTAAACCGCGGAATACCGGGCTGAATGGCCTTTTTTGTTCAGGATACTTGATGGTAACTTTCTTTTTAAAAAAATGACGAAATGTAATTGCCATTCCTTTAAAAATAGCAGGTAAATACATTCGTTCCCAAAGATTCATTTTTCTTCTGTCAACCGGTTTTATTCTATTTGTTAATGCTTCCATTATGATATTTGTGTTAAAACCTTTTCAACTTTTATTTTTAATACAGGTATATCTTTCACAAGTGTTTCCCAAACTCTTCTCCAATCAATACCCTTTTAAACATGTACATAATAATTTCTTGTGGCTTTCATCAATTGCCATTCTATTTCTGAAAACTTACTTTTTAGTTCATCAGAAATCTTAGCGCTATACTCACCAAGCATAATTAACCTTGTAATGCAAGCATCTCTTTTTTCTTCATTTCTCAAAAAATCTTCTTCATCAATATTCTGTATATATACCTCTAAATGGTTTATACAGTCAATTATAAATTCTAAAAAAGTCAAATCACTATTCATCTTTTATAAAGAATAAGTTTTTCTTTTTCTGCCTGTATTTTTATCCTTGGGAAAAATAAGTGTGTTTCCACCATGTCAACTTTTTTATTTAATGATTTTTCGATTCCCAATTGCAACTTGATAAAATCAAACAAACTCATTCTCTTATTCGTATCATCAATATCCACTATCAAATCCACATCACTATCTGCATTAGCATCTCCCCGTGCGTAGTTCCCAAACAAATAAACATTCTTTACAGGTTTATCTTTAAAATAATCCTGCACAATCTGTTTAATATTTTCCTGTTTTAAAATCATTCGCTGCAAAAATATTGTATAAGTTTTAGAAATGCCAGTGATTTTGTTTTAATAATATTAATACGCCTGTTAGCAGCATATTAAAAAGCGATAATGGTAACAGTATTTTCCAACCTAAATTCATTAATTGATCGTACCTAAATCTTGGCACTGTCCATCTCACCCACATAAATAGGAAAATGAATAATAATATTTTAACAAAAAATACTGCGCCTTCAATAATTGCTACCCAATTCATTCCTATAGAATGTATAAGGCTTGCGTCATTCACAAAAGGAATATCATAACCACCAAAATATAAAGTAGCCATGACCGCTCCACTTAAAAACATATTTACATATTCTGCAAATAAATAAAATCCAAGTTTCATAGACGAATATTCTGCATGATATCCGCCCATCAATTCATTTTCTGCTTCCGGTAAATCAAATGGCGTACGATTCGTTTCTGCAAAAGCACAAATAAGAAATATAAGAAATCCCAAAGGCTGCTTGAAAATATTCCACATCCCATCTTTTTGCTGCCCTACCATCGTATGCAAATTGAGAGTACCGGTCACCATCAACAGACCGATCAATGCAATTCCCATTGCCAGTTCGTAACTTACAATCTGAGAAGCAGCGCGCATTGCACCTAAAAGTGAAAATTTATTATTACTTGCCCAGCCACCTATCATAATTCCATAAACACCCAGGCTCACTACACCAAAAATGTAGAGAATTCCAATATTGATATCGGCTATTTGCAAAGAAACATCGCGGCCAAAAATATGAAATTTATCTCCCCAGGGAATTACAGCACTCACCATAATTGCTGTGAGCATCGCGAGAATAGGGCCAAGAATAAATAAAAATTTAGAAGAAAATTCAGGCACAATTTCTTCTTTAAAAAATAATTTTAAGCCATCTGCCATTGGCTGAAGAATACCAAAAGGGCCCGCACGATTTGGGCCAAGCCTGTCCTGCATAAATCCTGCAACTTTTCGTTCCATATAAGTAGAATACATAGCTACAAATAATGAAACCATCACTACCACTATAATTAAAACCAATTTTTCTGTGAATAAAGTCCAGTCAATGTTTAAAAGTATTTGATTCAGATACATGTCGTTACAGCTAAAATTTTAGTTATACTTGTTTATGATCATTAATGGATAATCTTTCGGCATCCGCTTCCTCTATTTCCTTTTCTTCATTTCTTTCGACAAATGTAGTTGAAGTAGCAGGCCCGGGCAAAATACTTAAATCTATATCAGAAGTATTTACCTGGCTTACTTCATTAATATCCAATAATAATAATGGGTTTCGGCCAAAAAGAACTTTATTTAACGGATCCGGAGGAACCACTTTTTCTACATAATGATTGGTGGAAATTACTGAATGCCTGCTGATTTTGGTAGGTCCTTCTATGACCCAGTCGGCAGTCTTTTTCTTTTCAAATCGGCACGTATTACATATCCATGCAGCTTTGCCATCAATATGTTGAACCTCACCCCATGGGTCTTTACGTGAGGTAACCCTGAATACTTCTTCCCCACGATACCACAAAGTAACTTTTCCGCAACATTTATCGCAATCCCTGTGAGCGTCCACGGGCTTCAAAAACCAAACACGATTTTTAAACCTGTAAGTACGGTCTGTTAGAGCGCCAACAGGACACACATCAATCATATTTCCGCTAAAGTCATTGTCAATAGCTTTGGAAATATAAGTAGATATTTCAGATGCATCGCCCCTTAATAATATTCCCTGGGTTCTTGAGTTAGTCAACTGATCAGCAACCATCAAACAACGATAACACAGAATACACCTGGTCATGTGAAGTTGAATATATGGACCTATATCTTCTCTTACAAATGTTCTTCTTTTAAATTCATAGCGGGTACCAACTTCTCCATTATCGTAACTTAAATCCTGTAGATAACATTCTCCTGCCTGGTCGCAGATAGGGCAATCCAAAGGGTGATTGATCAATAAATATTCTACAATACCATGTCTCGCATCAATCGCTTTTTCACTTGTAACATTTTTTACGATCATGCCATCCATCACTTCTGTTCTACATGAAGCTACCAGCTTAGGCATTGGCCTGGGATCTTTTGAAGAACCGGCAGCTACTTCTACCAAACAAGTACGGCATTTACCGCCGCTACCTTCCAGTGAACTATAATAACACATGGTAGGCGGCGCCACATGAGGTCCTATTTTGCGTGCAGCGTTTAAGATTGTAGTTCCCTTAGGTACTTCTATTGTAATACCGTCTATAGTTATTTTAAATAATTGTTCTTGTTCTTCAGGCATTGTAAATTAATTTTTCAAATTCTACTTTACATATTTATGTTGCTGCTACTTCTAAAGGATCTGCATAATGAGCTAGTCCATAATTTCTTACCAAACATTCTTCAGGGTTCAAAACATGCCATTCAAATTCATCTCTGAAATGCCTGATAGCAGCTGCTACAGGCCATGCGGCGGCATCGCCAAATGGGCAAATTGTATTTCCTTCAATTCTTCGTTGCACATCCCAAAGAAGATCTATATCTTTCATTTTGCCTTTTCCATATTCGATGTTGTGAAATATTTTTTCGAGCCAACCGGTTCCTTCACGGCATGGAGAACATTGGCCGCAACTTTCATGATGATAAAAACGGGAAATAGTATAAGTATGACGTACCACACACTGATCTTCATCTAAAACAATAAAGCCACCTGACCCCATAGAGCTCCCGGTAATAAAACCGCCATCAGCAAGGCTTTCGTAATTCATTAAACGTGGTTCGCCCTTAGCTGTTTTTAATAAAAGATTAGCTGGTAAAATAGGAACAGATGAACCGCCAGGGATACAGGCTTTCAATCTTTTTCCATTCGCGATTCCTCCACAATACTCATCACTGTAAATAAATTCTTCCACAGTAATGGTCATGTCAATTTCGTAAACACCGGGTTTATTAATATTTCCACAGGCAGAAATTAATTTAGTACCTGTTGACCTTCCAATTCCAATTTTTGAATAGGCTTCTCCGCCTTCATTTATTATCGGAACCACTGCACAAATTGTCTCTACATTATTTACGACAGTAGGGCATCCCCATACTCCCTTTACAGCCGGGAATGGCGGTTTAATTCTCGGTAAACCTCTTTTGCCTTCAAGGCTTTCAAGAAGCGCGGTTTCTTCGCCACAGATGTATGCACCTGCTCCACGATAAAGATATATTTCGCAATCAAACCCACTGCCTAAAATATTTTTCCCAAGAAAACCATTTTGCTTTGCTTCATCCAAAGCTACCTGGAGAATATCGGCTACCCAATCATATTCACCACGGATATAGATATACGAAACCGTACTTCCCAAAGCAAAAGAGGAAACAATCATTCCTTCAATCAAAAGATGCGGAATAAATTCCATCAAATAGCGGTCTTTGAAAGTTCCCGGCTCACTTTCATCAGCATTACAAACCAGGTAGCGCGCAACTCCTTCAGGTTTTGCCAGGAAACTCCATTTTAAACCTGTTGGAAAGCCAGCGCCACCACGGCCTCTCAGCCCACTTTTCTTCACCTCCTCAATAATATCTCCGGTCTGCATTTTCAATGCCTTTTCCACACTTTGATAACCACCTTCACGACGATACACTTCAAAGGTTTTTATTCCCCGAATATTTATCTTATCTAATAATAATTTTTTTGACATATTATAATTTAAAAAGAAAACTATTTCTTATAATCATGATTAAACATCCAGTTGAACCCAAATTTATCGGTAAGCATCCCAAACCTTGCTCCCCAAAATGTATCCTGTAATTCCATTGTAACTTTCCCTCCATCAGCCAGGTTAGCAAAAGCTTTATTCAATTCATTTACATTTTCAAAATTCAACGACAAACTTAAATTTGTTCCTTTAGACACGGTCTGGCCTTCTATTCCATCGGAAACTAAAAAATTTAAATCGCCTGATTTAAAACTCGCGTGCATAATTTTATTTTTCTGGCTTTCAGAAGATTTCACAGGCGATTCTCCAAAAGTTTGCTTAAACACAATTTCTCCGTCTAAAGCTTTACAATAAAAGTCAAGCGCATCTGAGGCATCTCCATTAAAGTTTAAATAAGGAATAATTGCTTCCATGAAAATACTTTTTATTTAATTATTTCTGGCGCTGTAATTTCTGCATTCTTCAATTATCTGATCCACTTTTTCAGTGGTGAGATGTTCTTTATAAAATTTTCCCATCTGCATCATTGGCGCATAGCCACATGCACCAAGGCATTCTACTGTCTTTAAAGTAAACATCCCATCTTTAGTAGTTTCACCAACTCCAATGTCTAATTTCTTCTTAATGTATTCAATTATCTGATCACTTCCTCTCAACATACATGGCCCTGTTTGGCATACTTCGAATACATATTTGCCTACAGGTTTTAAATTGAACATGGAGTAAAAAGAAGCTACTTCATAAACCTCAATCGGTTGAAGATTTAATAAAGAAGCTACATAATCCATTGCGTTTACATTCAGCCATCCGAATTCTTCTTCAGCTAAATGTAATACTCCCAGTAAAGCGCTTTTTTGTTTGCCTTCGGGATAATGGCTTATCAACTCATTTACTTTATTTAATTTTTCGGGTGAAAAAGTCATTTGTTCTTTTTTCTTTTTTTTAATTTATTAATATCGGCAATATCCTGTGGCCTTCCGGCTTTTTCTTTTACTTTTAATAAATCAGAATAACCAATAAAATTAACCGGAACATTTTCAAAACTTACTATTTTTTTATTTTGCCAGGCTTCTTCAAAAGGCACCCCATACAGATCATTTAAAATATCAATTCTTAATGGAGGGAAACCCAATTGAGTTATGAAATTCTTTTTTAAAAAATCTTCTTTTTTTAATTTTAAAGAACTAAAACCAAAAACATTTATAACCTGAACCATTTTTGAAGCATTCCTTTCCGACATCTCAATACAAACATCAATATCTTTTGTTGATCTCGGGTAACCATGAACACTTACAGCATAACCGCCAATCACCAAATATCTTACATCGTGTTTATTGCATAATTCTATGAACTCGATAATATCTCTTTCCAGGCTAATTTTCGTCGTCATAAATGCTTCGTTTAGAAACCACCTTTTTTATTCTTCCATCAGCATCTCCAAAGATCATTTTTCTTAATTCTGTTAATTCCTTCAATCTCTCTTCAGCGGTTGCATTCGCCCAATATTTATCATCAGCAATCTCTGCTTCGGCAAAAGTTACTTTTCTTACTACCTTTCTAATTTTTCTTTCTTTCTGCATTCGTAATTCGTATTCTTTAATTCTCAATTTATCACGCGTCCAACTCTCCGGCTATTAAATTCAAACTACTCATCGTAATTATTGCATCACTCAACAATCCTCCTTTTGTCAATTCAGAATAAGCCTGGTAATAAATAAAACAAGGCCTTCTGAAATGAAGCCTGTAAGGTGATCGTCCTCCATCAGTAATCAAATAAAACCCCAGTTCACCATTGGCGGCCTCTACAGAAGAATAAATTTCACCTACCGGCATTTTGGTTTCGCCCATGATAATTTTAAAATGATAGATAAGTGCTTCCATTTTTGAATAAACATCTTCCTTATCCGGTAAATAATAATCAGGAACATCAGCATGAAAAACTTCGGCTTCGGCGCCTTTAAATTCCTGTACTTTTTGATAGGCTTGTTTTATAATTTCAAGACTTTGCCACATTTCCTGGTCGCGAACTAAAAACCGATCGTAACAATCACCAGTAGAGCCTACTGGAATCGTGAAATCAAAATCTTCATAACTGCTGTACGGTGTCAATATTCGTACGTCATAATCAACACCGGCAGCACGAAGATTTGGGCCGGTGAATCCATAATTCAAAGCCCTTTCAGCTGAAATAGGTCCTACTCCAATTGTACGATCCATAAATATCCTGTTACGGACAAAAAGTTCATCGAACTCTTTTAGAACGGGAGGCCATTCTTTGATAAATTTTTCTAATTTTTCAAAAGCTTGGTTGGTGAAGTTTCTTTCAAAACCTCCGATACGACCTATATTGGTAGTAAGGCGAGAGCCACAAATTTCTTCATAGATTTCATATATCAACTCGCGATATTGCATCACATAAAGAAACCCCGAGAAAGCGCCTGAATCAACACCAACAATAGAGTTGCAGATCAGGTGATCAGAAATACGCGAAAGCTCCATGATAATAATCCGAAGATAATCTACCCTTTTAGGAATTTTTATTCCAAGCAATCTTTCGCAGGTAATATGCCATCCAAAATTATTAATGGGAGAGGAGCAATAATTTAATCTGTCGGTAAGAGTGGTAATCTGGTAGGGTGTTCTGTGTTCTGCTATTTTTTCAAATGCGCGATGAATATAACCCACCGTTTGTACTGCGCTCACTATGGTTTCACCATCAAGCTCTATTATATTCTGAAACACACCATGAGTAGCGGGATGCGTGGGTCCCAGGTTGATGGTAGTAGTTTGTTTTTCAACATTTCCTTCCGGTAAAGTAACATGCTCGCTCATTTTATTTTCGTTTCTTTTTCAACTAACTATTTATTTCAGAAATTTTTCCTTTGTAAAATTCATTCCCGATTTTTTGTTTTTTCAAATTTTCTTTTCTCAAAAACAATCGGGATTGCCTGTTTAATTTACTTCCTAAACGCTTCTAATCTTTTCTAAACCTTCTTCTACCGTCCAAACATTTCATCATCTTTGTCCGTTCTCTTTTGATCTTCCAACGGAAACTCTTTCCTTAATGGGAAATAATCCATTTCATCTACATTCAAAATCCTTTTCAAATTAGGATGTCCTACAAAATTTACTCCATAAAAATCATAAGTTTCTCTCTCCATCCAATTAGCCGCAGAATACAAGACAGTAGCACTAAATACGTCCGGTTTTTCTATATCAGTAAAAATTTTAAAACGGATGCGAACATTTTCAGAAAGATTATGCAAATGATAAACGACTGCCAATTCTTTTCCTTTATTATCCGGATAATGAACCGCACATAAATCGGTCATAAATTGAAAACCCAAAGCAGGTTCATCAAAAAGGTATTGAAGTACTTTTAAATTCAAATTTTTATCAGAGGAAAAGGTAAGCATGCCATAAGGTTCTTCCCATCCGGTAAGTTGCTCACCAAATTTTTCAGTTAATTTCTGTTTGATTGTTCCGTTTGTTAATGCCATATTCCAATTTGAAAATCACTTAGTAATTTTTACTTATTATTTTTTACTACACTTATTTATTATTGTATTCCATAAGTATCCATCAACTCTTTGTATCGCTCAGAATGTCTTCTTCTCAAACTTTCGTTTCCTACAATATCCTGAATTCTTATAAACCCATCTATGATAGCTTCTGGCCGGGGCGGACAACCTGGAACATAAACATCTACCGGGATAACCTGATCAATTCCCTGGAGCACAGAATAGGTGTCAAAAATACCACCACTGCTTGCACAGGCTCCCATAGCCAAAACCCAGCGCGGTTCTGCCATCTGAAGATATACTTGTTTCACAACCGGTGCCATTTTTTTGGCAATCGTACCAATTACCATTAAGAGATCGCACTGCCTGGGAGTAAAAGCAACTCTCTCGGCACCAAATCTTCCAAGGTCATAATGAGAGGCCATAAGCGCCATAAATTCTATACCGCAGCAACTGGTGGCAAAAGGCAAAGGCCAAATAGAATTTTTTCTTGCCAGACCCACTACATCACTAAATTTTGCTGCAAAAAAACCTTCACCGGTAAGACCTTCAGGAGCCGATACAAAAGATATGGGTTTCTCCAGAGGTTTTTTAGTGATATTATATTGGACAGGACGTGCCATAATTTTTTAATTTGCTGATTAACCAATTAACTGATGTGCTAACTAGCTAAACACAGTTTTCAATTTATTTTTTCATAAGCTTAATTCTTACACCTTCCTATTTTCTCATAAGCACATTAATTTTCATCTTCCCAGTTTAATCCTCCTTTTTTAATGATATAAATAAACCCGGTAAGAAAAAATCCGATAAACATACAAATTGCTCCAAAACCACTCCATCCTAATTCTCTAAAGTTGACGGCATACGGATAAAAGAAAATTACTTCCACATCAAAAAGAACAAATAAAATAGCTACTAAAAAATATTTAACCGCTATTGGCTTTCTTGCATTTCCCTGTATTTCAATTCCACCTTCAAAATTTACGAGTTTATCTGCTGTTTTTCTTTTGGGACCTAAAACATTTGTACCATAGATCATTAAAGACAACAAGGCCAAAGCGAATATAAGTTGTATGCCGATTGGCAAATAATTAGAAGTACTATTGATAACCTGAGCCTGTAAAAAAAATTGTATCAAAACTGAGATTTTTGTTTTGCAAAAGTAAGGGAGCAACATCAATTATCCATAAGAGAATTAACGGGAAATAAAGTTTTTTATTTTTATTCAATCATAATTCATAAATCATTTCTCCTAAAATCCGTAATAAAAAAACTCCCGTTGGTGGGAGTTTTTTTGATAATTTATTTGTGTTATTTTTTTTAGTATTCGTTGTTGCCTAAGGTTTTTTTGCTTTGTTAGCTGCCTCTTGCTCCTGCTTTTGTACAGCAGCCAAAGCAGTTTTCGTTTGTAAGGCAGTAGCATCAGTAGGATCCGCTACTAATATTTGATCATTATAATAAATAGCAGAATCCGTATTGTGTTTTATATTATAATAATACGCAAGCATATATCTTAAAGCCGGAATCAATTTGTCATTTACAGAGGCTTTATCTTTGGTAGTATCTGCAATAGCGATTACTTTTTCGTAATCCGGTTTGGCCAAACCTAAAGTGTTTGATGTATCTATACCTTCGGCGGCATGACCACCTAAATACCAGCCTAAAATATCATCAGGATATTTTTGTTGGTAAAGCTTAAATACAGAATCTGCTGTTACATAGTTTCCGCCACGATAATCATTATAACCTGCATAAAATAAATCTACTTTTCCATAAGCGGTATCAATGCTTAAAACTTTACCAAACCATTTGCCTGCCTGAAGATAATTTTTACTATCAACATAACTTTGGGCTACATCTTTTATATATCCAATTTTTTTAGACATAACAGTATCCATGGCAATTGCCTTGTCAATCATTGAGTCCGCCAATGCCTGCTGGCCGGGGAATTTTAATAAGATTCTTCCGTAAGTAGCATAATCTTTTGGCCCAATATTATCCGGATTTACTTTTGCAAAATATTGTTCAAAGGCTTCTTTTGCCTTTAGAGAATCACCCAATTTGTCATAAGCATATCCTTTTAAACCATATAAATTAGGATAGGCTTTTTCACCTGCTGCTGCTATACATGAATTTGCCTGTGTAACAGTTTCCTGGTATTTACTGGAAACAAGCATGAGAGAGGTCTGTGCATAACAGTTTTTAGATTCTTTATCTGCATGAGCTATATACTTATCAAGATATTCAGCCGCAGTATTTACATCGCGATTATAATAATAACCATAGAGCCAATAGTAAACCGGAGCAAAATTGGGATCTTCCTGGATGGCATCCAGGTAGTGTTTCATATAAATTGTTTGCTGTCCGTAGCCCTGCGTTTCATAAATTCTGCCAATCATCCATTCCGCCCTGGCATCTTTTGAATCAAGTGCCAAAGCCTTTTGGTAATTGATAATGGCATTGGAGCCATCGTTTAATCTCCAGTATCCATGACCTATTAGATTATATATTTCGGGATTTTTTTTATCTCTATCTGCCGCTTGATTCAACATATCAATTCCATATAGAATATTACCGTTTTTGGTCAATACATTTGCCCTTCCTACCGCTTCCTGAATTGCATCCCTATCTCTTTTTTTGGTCAAATTTATAGCAGTTTCAAAGCGATTACGGGCATCCGTTGTATCTCCATCCCTCAATTCTACCTGTCCTATTCCTACCATAAGTAAAGGATTATTTGGGTTAGCCTGTAGCATTTTCTGGTACAAAACTTTAGCCTTAGTAGTATCTACAATATCCTGGTCTTCAAGGTATGTTTGCCCAAGCCAATAAGCCGCCTCTATATTATTAGGATCAGAAGCCAGCAATTTTTGAAATACGCCTTCTGCGCTTTCATATCTTTCGTAATTCAAGAATTGTTTTCCATCATTGATACTCTGGGCGAATAACATATTGCCCATTAAAATTAAGGAAGCGAAGAGTCCGATTTTTTTCATGTTTACAATTTTTACTTTTTTTATTAATAACTGGTTTTGATTTTAAATTTAGTAGTTATTTGCATTACGTATGGTAAAATTCATTCTTGCCGGCCATAAATATGCCCGCCTGAAAATCAATTGCCCTCTTTCAAATTGCATAAAATGTGCAAATCCGCTGGCAAGACCATTATATTCTTCTTTAATAATATAATACAAACTTTGCACCATTGGATATCTCATTAGCATGATATTGGCCTGGTAAGGTTTTACAAAGGTTATTTCAGGGCAAATATTACATTCAATAGATGCAATTCGAACTTTCGTCAAAAAGCTTAATTGAGTAGTATCTTCAGGGTTTCCGATCCAGCTCACTCCCACAAAACCTAATGCATTTTTATTGTTGGCCACATAGTTTATTACAGCTTCGCTGTTTTTTTCGGCAAATACTCTTTTTTGATCTAAAGGTTTTCCTCTTAAAACAGAATCCATTATATAACGAAGCGTACTTGTTTGTTGTAATCCGTCAAACACCGGTACCAATTTTGTTTCAGAACTCCCATCAAGAATATTTTTTAGATCATTAGTGCTAAAAATAGAGTCAGGTGAATCCCTGTTTACTATCACAGCAACAGCACCAAAAGCAATTTTGGCCCAGGTGGGTGAGATGGATATGCTATCTTTATAATACTGCTCTTCCTGAGGAGTAAGCACACGCGTTACAATTATCATTTTCGTACTATCTTTTATCAGGTCTTTAAAACATTCTGATTCGGGTTTATAATCCGCAATTATTTTAGTACCCGGATGCAACGCCTCATAAACCTGAATTTCAGAATCTATAACCGGTTCAAAAGCTTCGTCCACACTAATATGTATGGTTCCTTTGTCAGGAGAATCAAGGTCAGGCCTTGTGTTTTCATGGCATCCTGCAAAAAAAATCCACATTAAACCCATCATGAAAATGATGCTCAAAGGGCTTATCATCCTGTAATTTAAACCAATCATTCTTTATAATATTTTTTTTTGAATCCTCTGTATAATCTCCATGAACCATAAATAATAACCATTACCGCAAAAATTTTGGCAAGAGTACTTGCAGCAAAGTCAGAGGCTAAATTTAATTGTTTCGCAAACAAAATAATTATTCCTACCCCAACATAAATAAATCCCATCCCCAAATCCGTTATACTTCTCATCAGAACATAACGCCTGGTTTTGTTATCTGGAGTATTCTCAAATTCTTCAAGACTCATATCCTACATTTTAAGAGAAAGGCGGCAAGTTAAAATAAAATAGAGAAATTGCCACTTTTACTGTTCCAATATATTTTTTACCTCAATCATCTTATTTTTTACCTGCATTAAAATAAATTCTTTAATTAAAGATGATCATAATTTTATAATTGCTGCAAGAGAATTGTTAATTCTCAGGTAATATTTTTAAGACAATATAATGATGCGTAAACATTTATTTTCCACAACAATATAATTACCAAATTTAAAACAAGTTTCTTTTATTACCATACAAATAACTTTACACCCTTTTTCTTTTACAATAATTAAACAATATTTTCGCACATCCAAATTGATAAGTATTGAAGCATACAGTTATGAAACCATCATTACCACAGGGGACAAGAGATTTTGCAGCGGAAACATTGCGCAGACGGGGTTTTATTATTGAAACTATTAAAGACGTCTTTGAATTATATGGTTTCGAACCTTTGGAAACTCCGGCCCTGGAAAACCTGGAAACGCTCATGGGGAAATATGGTGATGAGGGAGATAAATTAATTTTTAAAATTTTGAACAACGGTCTTGATAATCCTGCAAAAAAAGAAAAAGCGATTAAAGATTTTGAAAATATCTTAAATGGGAAAAATGATAAAAGTATTACAGAAAGGGCATTAAAATATGACCTTACGATTCCGTTTGCAAGATACATGGCCATGAATTATGGGAAATTAACCATACCTTTTAAACGTTACCAGATTCAACCTGTTTGGCGTGCCGACAGGCCGCAGAAGGGAAGATACCGCGAGTTTCTTCAATGTGACGCGGATATTGCCGGCACCTATTCTTTAATTAGCGATGTGGAACTTACCCAAATTTATAAAGATGTTTTTGGCAGATTAAAAATTCCTGTAGAGATCAAAATTAACAACCGGAAAATTTTATATGCATTGGCTGAAGTGTGTGGCAGTATTGATAAAATAAACGCAATTACCATAGCCATAGATAAACTCGATAAAATTGGTATTGGGAAAGTAAAAGAAGAACTTTCTGCAAACGGCCTATCGTCTGAAAATATTTCCATAATAGAAAGGTATATAAATATTGATGGTAGCAATGAAGAAAAATTGGGAAAAATCTCAAGAATTATTGATTCTTCGGAAACCGGCAAAAAAGGAATTGAAGAATTAAAATACATTTTAGAATTTTTAAACGCCAATCCAAAAAACAATAAAGAAGAAATTCCGATAGCAATTGTGATAGACTTTACTTTAGCCCGCGGGCTTAATTATTATACAGGTATTATTTACGAAGTGAAGGCAAAAAATGTAGAGATGGGTAGCATAGGTGGTGGTGGCCGTTATGATAATTTAACCGGGCTCTTTGGAGTTCCTGATATTCCGGGAGTAGGCATCAGTTTTGGATTAGACAGGATTTATGATGTAATGAATGAATTAAATCTTTTTCCCGAAAACATCAATCAATCAACACACGTTTTATTTTTTAACCTGGGTGAAAAAGAAAGCAAGTATTCTTTTGATCTGATGCAACAACTGAGACATAAGGGAGTCTCATGCGAATTATTTTATGAAAATTCCAAATTGGAAAAACAATTCAAATATGCAGAGAAAAAGAATATTTCATTCGCAGTAATTATAGGTTCAAAAGAAATAGAATCACAAACTTGTATAGTAAAAAATCTTGCGACAGGCGAGCAACAAACTATATCCGATCATCAAATTGTCCAATTTTTTAAAAAATAAATGGGTTATTTTATGTAAAATTTGTAATCCATTTTAGATACCTTATTTTTATACAAAAACTTTCATTCATCTTAAATAATTTTTTATGAAATCATTTTATAAACTTTCGATTGCTTTCGGTGTAATGATTATTTTATTTTCATCCTGTGGAAAAAATAATGAAGCAGGGAAAATGATTCCCGGTAATGCACTTTTTGTAGCCCAACTAACCATGAAATCTCTTAACAGTAAATTATCCTGGGATCAATTAAAACAAACAGCCTGGTATCAAAAAGCATATTCAAATGCATCAACCCCTGATTGGAGAAAAAAAATCCTTGACAATCCTTCCGCCAGCGGAATTGATTTTGATAATGGGTTAACATTTTTTGTTTCGAAAGGTAACGGAAACGATTATTTTTTGGCAGCCGAAGGAAAAATAAAAAATGAAAATGATTTTGAACAATTCAATAAAAACTTTGATTCTTCGCAAGCAGTAACAAAAGAAGATGGCATTAATTTACTTATCCTAAAAGATAAAAATGTTGTTGGATGGAAAGATAAAGATTTTGTTTATGTAATGAATCCTGAAACAACCGCTTCCGAAATGTATAGGTGGAAAGACTCTTCTAAACTGCAACCCGACATGCCGGTTGATAAAAGCGCAGAACTTTCAGAATTTTGTAAAAAACTTTTCTCATTAAAGACGGACAGCTCATTGGCAAATAATGATAAATTCAGTTCACTTTTAAAAGAAAATGGAGATATACATCTATGGCAAAATAATGAAGCGATAATAAATAGCAGGCCGGATATGGGAATATTAGGTATGGTGAAATTAGATGCATTTATCAAAGACAATATCAGCACTTATACAGTAAATTTTGATAAAGGTGAAATTGATGTCAACCAAAAAAGCTATGTAAGTAAGGATTTGGCAGATGTACTTAAAAAATACATGGGCAATTCTATCAATATGGATATGATAAAAAACATTCCTTCACAAAATATACTTGGTTTGTTAGCATTTAATTTCAAGCCTGAAGGTTTAGTCCAACTTATCAAATTGACTGGCGCAGATGGATTGGTCAATAGCTTTTCACAAAAAATGGGCTTTGGCCTTGATGACATTTCCAAAGCAACAAATGGAGATTTTCTTCTTGCTTTCACCGATTTCAAAATGAATAAAAGTCTTTTAAATAGTAATGATTCAGGTGGAAATTTAGGGAATTTAAACAAACCCGATTTCAATTACATCTTCTCAGTAGGAGTAGGAGATAAGGCAAGCCTTCAAAAAATAATTGACGGAATAAAAAAAATGGGTTCTCAAATGGGTAAAGATTCGTTTGTGAATAATTATGTGATGAATGATAAAACATTTGCAATCGGAAGTTCTCTTTCTTTTGCGAATCAATACCTTGCCGGCAACAATAATAAATATGAATTTACAGATAAATTCTCTGGTCATCCTGTCGGATTTTTCCTGGATATTCATAAAATACTTTCTCAATTCGCTACAACTGAATCCGCAAATGCGGATGATAAGGCAATGCTCGACAAAAGCCTGAATATGTGGAATAATATTACAGCTTACGGAGGAGATTTTAAAGACAATGCATTTACATTTCACACCGAAATAAATTTAATCAATAAGGATACCAGCAGTCTTAAACAACTTAGTGATTATATAAATGCAATGTATAAAATCAATGAGGCAAAAAAAGATGAAAATAATAACAAACTGGATTCATTATTAGTTCCTCCGCCAATTGATACAGTTAAGTAAAATAATTTTTTTGTAAAAAAGTAATGATGCAGATACAACTGCGAAAGATAACGCCGGATTATATTGAGCAGAAAAAAAGAAGTGATTCGCAAATCTGGGAACAAACCATTGCTATAAATAAGGGCGAACATTTGCATATTGTAGCCCCTTCGGGCAGTGGTAAAACTTCTTTGATACATTTTATCTATGGATTAAGGAAAGATTATTCCGGCTCTGTTTTTTATGATGACATGGATATTAAAAAACTTTCCACAGAAGACTTTTCCACGTTTCGCCAGAATAAAATAAGTATTATTTTCCAGGATCTGAGATTGTTTGAAAACCAGACAGTACAAGAAAATATTGAAATAAAAAGAATTTTAAATCCCTATCATCAGCCTGAACGAATTATTGAAATGTTAAAAAAACTTGGGGTAGAAAATAAATTGAATCAATTGGTAAAAACATGCAGTTATGGCGAGCAGCAACGCATTGCGATTATACGCTCTTTGATGCAGCCATTTGATTTTTTATTGCTGGACGAGCCTTATAGTCACCTTGATGAATTGAATAGAAAAAAAGCGATGGATCTTATTTATGAAGAATGTGAGAAACGTGGTGCAGCAATGATTTTTGCAGACCTGAAACCATTGGATTTTTTTAAAGATGAAAAGATTATTTATTTGTAGCCTCACCTCAACCTCTCTCCAATGAAGAGGGGAAGTATTTCTTAGGCTTCAATTAAAATAGACTAATTAATTTATTGGTTTATTGTCAGCCTTGAAGGTTGTAATTTCTCAAGATTGGACAACGTCAATGTAATTTGTGTTATTAATTCGTAAAATAAATGCCTTTATCATATAAAAATATCGAGCCCTTAATTATCTCCGGAAAAAATATTTTCTCAAAATGGCTGGGATATTTTGGGTTGGGAATTGGTGTTTTAATATTGCTGATTTCTATACAAATGTTTGTAAACATTCAGCAATTACTCCATGAAAACGACCCAAGAAAAAACGGTGCTTATGATTATATTTCAATTTCCAAAACTATTACCAATGATAATATGGGTAAGGATAATAGTTTTACAAATGCAGATTTAGAAAATCTAAAAAACCAATCAACCATTGCAGGAGTAGCTCCATTGATCTCTAATAAATTCAGAGTGCGCGCCACTGCCGGGGATATTATTCCTTTCAGTACCGATCTTTTTTTGGAAAGCATCAACAACAATTACATTGACACCGTTCCTCCATCCTTTAACTGGCGCCCCGGACAAATAACGGTACCCATAATTTTCTCATCGGATTTTTTAGAGATGTATAATGTATTTGCACCGGCACAGGGTTTACCCCAACTTTCGGCGAAAACGATTTCATCTGTAAATATTATTTTAGAATGTTCAGGCCCGTATGGTTCACAAAACTTTAAAGGAAGTATTGTGGCTTTAAGTGATCGCATCAATTCATTGTTAGTACCACAAACTTTTATGAACTGGAGCAATCTTCATTTCATGGGAGATACCTCTGTTCATCCTTCAAGGGTATATATTAAAACAAAAGACGCCAACAATCCCAAATTGATTTCCTACCTGGATCAACAAGGTTATCACCTCAATAAAGACAAAGTAAAATTCAGCCGTATCAAAAGTGTTTTACAAAATATTGTAAGCGCTTTGGGAGTATTTGGAATTTTAGTAATTGTACTCGCATTGATGTTATTCTCATTCTATCTGCAACTGATGATTGCAAAGAGCAAAGATAATCTTCGTCTATTGCTTACGTTAGGTTATTCTCCAAAATGGCTGGCAAATAGTGTTGCCAAAACATGGCTGCCTGTTTATTTATCCATCATTATAGTCGCATTAATACTTACCGAAATACTTCATTTATTATTTATGCAACTGTCTTTCATAAATAATGATAACCTTTCTTATGTTCTTAACTGGAGTGTTTGGCTTACAGCCCTATTTTTATTTGCATTAACGATTTTTATTAATGTAAGATTGGTTAAGAAAGAATTGGGGAATATATTATAAGAAGATTTTAGAATTTTCGACTTTGTATATTTCTTAATATTCAAATTTGAAATTTTGTATTCTTACATTCTTTTCACTTTTCAATATTAATCCGATCGTTGCTGGTTTCAGGTTGTGAAATAACTAAAAACTCAAGTTCTTCAGATGTTTCATTTGCGATATAATGTTGCGTCATTGGGTTTACCAGAAGCCCCTGCTGTTCCTTTATGATTTCTTTTTTATTATCATGATAAAAAGTAGCGCTGCCTTTTAGTATAAAGAAAAACTGTTGGGCAATTGTATGGTAATGCAATTTTTCTTTAGAACTTTCAGGCATCCTTTCATGTTTAACTGATAAACCTGGCGTATTGGCCAAAACCCAGCTATCACATTTATCGCCCCACAAATAATGAACAGCGGTTTTTTTATCAATGATTTTATTCATAGATGATCCAAATATTTAAAATTGTTTTTACTTTTCAAAGTTAGGTCAAAGAAGAAGTAACGGGATTGTTTTATCAGATGACGAAACCGATAAAATTTAAAAAACTATAACGGTCTCCGGACGAAATTCAGTTATTATTTAATTAATATTAATGTTTTTTGTATTTACCTTCGCGGAAATTTTGAAAAAAAAGATAATCATTTCCTCGGCTAAAATATATGATGAGCTGCTAAAATATATTGAGATTATCAATCAATGGCGTAAAAAAAGGGTTTCTAATGCCAATTTTTTAATCTTAGCAGCAGCAGTAGTTGGCATACTTGGTGGTATTGCTGCTTCTGTATTGAAAGAACTTACTAATTACGTGGCTAATTTTCTGCAAAACGATCTGCATTGGGAATATAAATATTACCTATACCTTTTTTTCCCGCTTATAGGTATTTTTCTTACAGTATTATATATACGTGTATTTATAAGGAGGAGTAAGTTTCAACATGGGATTCCTCCGATATTGACAACCATTTCCCATAATTCCAGCAAGCTTGATTTTCATAATATTTATAGCCAGATTATTTCAAGTGCACTCACAGTAGGACTTGGCGGTTCTGCCGGACTTGAAGCGCCTGCGGTGGCTAGTGGTGCAGCTATTGGTTCCAACATTGGTCGTTTTTTTGGGTTGAACTACAGGGAGACCACTTTGCTATTAGCGTGTGGTGCAGGTGCCGGCATATCTGGCGCATTCAATAGTCCTGTAGCCGGAATGATCTTTGCCATTGAAGTAATCATGCCGGAATTCACTATCCCAGCTGTAATACCTTTATTAATTGCATCAGCTTTTTCATCAGTAGTATCGCAAATTATTTATAAGCAGCCATTGTTTGTGCTGGTAACAAGTGGCTGGACTGTAGAATCCTTTTGGTATTATCTTGTTTTAGGTATTCTCGCCGGGATTTATTCAGTTTTTTTCAGCAAATTGAATCATTATATTCATGAATCTTTCTCAAAAATAAAAAACCGATATAATAAAATATGGATTGGCGGAATTATTTTAGGAGT
>DATKQQ010000220.1:0-16473 GCA_035532615.1 Hanamia sp. | reverse complement strand
TTTAGATGAATACCATTTTCGCTATAACAGAAGAAATAGGTTAGATACAATTTTTGATGTGATTATTAGAAAAATGGTAAACACCAATACGGCCAGGTTAGGAAGGAAAAGAAAACGTGCGACCTAAGCGATTATACCTGTAATCTATTTAACCCGGAAGTAATTGTTTTGGGTGGTATGCTCGCAGCAATAGGAGAGTCTCTTTTGCTACCTGTGAAATCATCTGTGATGGAATATTCTCTAAACCTGGTAAACGAAGACACAAAGATAGTTTTATCATCTATAGGGCAAAAAGCTGGACTTTTAGGATGTTGTTTATTAGTTAGAGATAAAATAGTTGGCATTATCTAATCTAATAAACCAATTTCCCCCAATTTCCTTCAATCACTAATTCTTTCTTTTCACTCGTTTCCACTCTTCCGATCATTTGTGCATCAATATTAAATACTGATGCTTGTTGAATTATTTTTTCAGCAAAATCAGTGTCTGTATATATTTCCATGCGACAACCCATGTTGAAGACCTGGTACATTTCGCGATCATCAGCTTTGCTGGCTTCCTGTATTTTTTTAAATATTTCTGGTGGCTCAAATAAATTGTCTTTTACCACTTTTACATTTTCCGGAATGTATTTTAAACATTTTGTTTGACCGCCACCACTGCAATGTATCAAACCATCTATTTTATCAAAATCATTTTCTAATATATTTTTAATTAAAGGTGCAAAAGTTCGTGTAGGCGAAAGTAATTCAGGTATTTCTTTAATTTTATGATTCCCAATGTAAACAACTTCATCTGCTAAATTGTTATCGAAACTTTCTTTGAAATTTTTTGCATAAGTTTTATCTAAAATATCATGGCGTGCAGAAGTCAATCCATTACTGCCTATTCCGCTATTATACTTTTTTTCATAAGTAGATTTCCCAAAAGAGGCAAGGCCCACAATTACGTTTCCTGCTTTTATTCCTGCCTGTCCCGCAGGCAGGTTTTCGTTGGAAATGATTTTTGATTTTGGCCATCTTGCAGTCATAGTTCCATTTACAGCAATTGTTCTAACCACATCACCTACGTCCGCCGTTTCTCCACCGAGATAATGAATATTAATTCCGTAAGTTTTCATTAGCTCAAAAAATTCCTGTGTGCCTGTGATAATCTGTTCCAGTACTTCGCCAGGAATCAAATTTTTATTTCTGTCGATAGTAGAATTAAAAATGATGTTATCATAAATTCCTACACACAAAAGATCGTCAAGGTTCATTACCACTGCATCCTGGGCAATGCCTTTCCATACGGAAATATCCCCGGTTTCCTTCCAATACAAATATGCTAAAATACTTTTTGTGCCGGCGCCATCCGCATGCATCACATTAACAAAATCGTCATCACCGCCAAGATAATCAGGATAAATTTTACAAAAGGCATTGGAATAAATTCCTGGGTCAAGATTTTTTACTGCTGCATGCACTTCTTCTTTTTGTGCTGAAACTCCCCGTTTAGAATATAAAGACATGATTTTATTTTAGTGGATGCGAAAATAAAACATCTCCGCATCTTATCTTCAATTGAAAATAACAACATATAAATAATATAATTTTGCAAAAGATATGCAGGTACACCGGGAAATAAATAACTTACCCTCGTTTAAAAATGCGGCCATCACAATCGGCACTTTTGATGGCGTACATACCGGACATCTTCAGATTATTCAACAACTAAAAAAAGAAGCAAAGCAAAACAACGGAGAAAGTGTGATCATCACTTTTGATCCTCATCCGAGGATGATATTGAATCCTCCCAAAAAACAGCCACCCATTAAATTATTAAATACACTTTCAGAAAAAATTGAACTCTTAGAAAAGAAGGGTATTGATCATTTGGTTATAGTTGCTTTTACGCTGGAATTCTCACATCAATCTGCTGAAGAATATATTTCTGATTTTTTGGTTTCTAGATTTTATCCAAAAACAATTATTGTTGGTTACGATCATCGTTTTGGCAAAAATAGAACGGGTGATTATAAATTGCTGGAACAATTTCAGAATCAATATAATTATGAAGTGAAAGAAATTCCGGAACATGTTTTACACCACGTCACTATTAGTTCTACAAAGATTCGTGAGGCTTTAAATGAAGGTGATATCAATACGGCCAATGAATACCTTGGGTATGATTATTTTTTTGAAGGAAGGGTTATCGATGGAAATAAATTAGGACGCACCTTGGGATATCCTACTGCCAATCTTTTAATTAACGATGCCAACAAATTAATTCCTGCAGATGGGATTTATGCTGTGAATGTGAGTATTGGTAAAGAAAATATGGATACTGATTTAAAGTTTATTGCGGCATCTAATCACAAAGGAATGATGAGCATTGGTTTCAGGCCCACGATTGGTGATAATAAAAAAATGATTGAAGTAAATATTTTTGATTTTGATAAAGATATTTATGGCTCTTATTTAAGAATATATGTAACCCATTTTATGAGGAAAGAAGAAAGATTCGATAGCCTGGAAAAATTGGTAACTCAACTTGCCATTGATGAAAGAAACGCCAAAAGTTTACAGAATATGCCTATTGAAAAATAATATCTTTTTCTGATAAACCCAACAATTTGAAAATTATAACTATAAACGAATACTAATTAATATTTTTTATGACCTTTTTCTTTAGAAAAATGAAAAGGCTTACATAAAAAAAAGGGCAACATAAAATGTCGCCCTAAAATTCGTAGGTTCTTCAATAATAACTTAAAACGGTAGTCTTTCAAACTTATTGAACCTTACAATAAATCATAAAAATTGGAATAAATCGGTAAGATATTGGATTGCTAATAATGTATTTCAATAGTCTTCTTATTGTTATAATAATACAAAAATGTTGCCAAAAAAGTAATTTTGATTAATTTAATGCAAATCAAGTATATATAAAATATATTTTTTATTAATTTATTAAAATAATTGTCTAAATAACACTAAAGGCACTTAGATAATTATTTTTTTAATATTTATAAATTTCAATAATTCAATTGGTGTAATTAAAAAATCCATTGTAAAATATTACAACGGATTTTAAAAACTTTCTAATTACCAGTCTATTGATTTCAGAACTCCATTTTTATTTTAGTCCAGCCAATGCCGCATTCATACTTCTAACTGCCTCAGCGCTTTGCTTGAATTTTTCCTTTTCTTCATCATTCAGTTTAAAATCAATTATTTTTTCCCATCCGTTCTTCCCAATCACTACCGGTACGCCTATGCAAATATCTTTTTGCCCATATTCTCCTTCCAGCATCACACTGCATGGAATTAATTTTTTTTCATCGCGTACTATAGATTCTACCAAAGTTGCGCCTGCAGCACCAGGAGCATACCAGGCACTTGTTCCTAATAATTTAGTTAGCGTAGCACCACCAACCATCGTGTCTGCAGCTACCTGATTTAATGTAGCTTCATCTAAGAGGTTAGAGACCGGAGTGCCATTATAAGTTGCCAGTCTTGTTAATGGAATCATGGTCTTGTCTCCATGACCGCCTATCACTACAGCTTGTAAGTCATGTGCCGAGCATTTCATAGCGGTTGATAAGAAATATTTAAACCTGGCACTGTCTAAAACGCCACCCATTCCTATGATCCTGTTTTTCGGAAGTCCCGTAGATTTTAAGGTAAGATAAGCCATGGTATCCATCGGGTTACTGATTACAATAAAAATAGCATCCGGAGATTGTTGCAATATTTTTGAAGCTACATCTTTTACAATTCCTGCGTTAATTCCGATTAGTTCTTCGCGGCTCATTCCAGGCTTACGAGGTATTCCCGAAGTGATTATTACCACATTGCTTCCTTTTGTTTTAGAGTAATCATTGGTGCTACCAATAATTTTTGTGTCGCTTCCTAATAAGGTAGCACTCTGCATAAAATCCATTGCTTTTCCTTCTGTGATTCCTTCTTTAATGTCGAGCAATACCAGTTCTTCACAAAGTTCTTTTCTGGCTATATTGTCGGCACAGGTAGCGCCTACTGCTCCGGCGCCTACTACGGTTACTTTCATTTTATTTTTATTTATTTTTAAAGATATAATTACCAATCAAAGGTATTATTTAATTGATAATTGAAGATTGGAAAAAAATTATTTGTTTAATCTTATTGTTTTCAAAATCTAATTTAAGTGAATAGTTAGAAGATGACTGAATGAAATACGATAGATGATTTTTTTGGGAAATTATAATTACGTGTAATCTTGGACGTTATATATTTTCTGTGGACTTCTGAATAAAAAGAAATAAAAATTAAACTATGCCTGGTGCTAAAAGCACCACGTGTAATTAAACTTTTCAATCAGTATCCTTACCTGAATATTTTTTTATCCAATACTGGTATTCTTCCGGAGACATCTTATTCATTTTGTTTAGTACAAAATCAGTGATGGCCCAGATTTTCTGATCGTTATGTGTAGGCCCAAAAGCAGGCATAGCGGTATATTTAATTCCATTTTTTATGACCCAAAATGCCTCCGAAGGCTTAGGCATATCTTTTGATTTATAGAATTTGGGAGGTTTGGGATAAAGACCTTTTGCCAATTCATCAGGACTTATACCAGGGCCGCCATGACAAGTTGAACACATCTCGTTGTAATGCCTAAAGCCTTCAACAAGCATTGAAGTATCATTCATAGGGGGCACTTTTATATTCTGTATTCTTTTACTGATTGATTTTTCCTTTGCCGTATTAATTGCCCATTTTGTAATTGTATTATGTGGTGCTAACTGACTCACATTATACGAGCCTGAGTAAATATAAACTGTGAATGCGGCAATAATAACAATCAAAGTGAGAATCACGGCAAGAATTATTTTTTTCATGGCAAGAAAATTATTCCGCAAAAATAAACTTTTCAGGATTGACGGATTTTTCACAAAGCCGCCAGGCTTATAAGGAAGAAGACTTTTTGACCTTCATGTCTTTGGAGGAGATATAATGTCAACCAATGATTAACAAACAATGGGTATTTTAACTGAAAATAAATTTCCTGAATTCTTGCGTTTAAGGTGGAGAACTCTTATTCTCCCATAGCTTCCCATACTTCCTGCAAATTTATTTCACCACTGAAAGATTTTACAAATTTTCCTTTTTTATCATACACTACCAAGTCTGGATAACTTTGTACGCGATAATAGGGAAGAAAGAAATCTTTTTTATCCCATGCCATAGTTATTTCAGGATAGTCGGCAATTTTATAGTCTCTGTAGAACTTTATCATTTCGGGATAAGGTAGCCAGGTAGTCATTAATATTTGTGCTTTTTTAAAATGATCAATATTCTGCAATAGCACTGTTGTTTCATGCTGGCAATGCCCGCATTCCGGGCTGAAGATCATAATTAAAGTTGGTTTCTTTTTGTGAAGATCTTTATTAGTAAATGCTGTGCTGTCGGGTGCCTTGTGCAACAAAAATGTTGGAATATCAGGATTGCTGATATATGGAGGTTGGTTGTCTTTTGATGTATTTGTTTGAGAAAATCCGGAGTATGAAACCAGAAAGCAGGAGAGAATAAATAATAATTTTTTCATCAGTTTTTTTTATAAAACTAATAAAAAACTACAAAATAGAAAGTTTAGTAATGATTTTAAGGAATCATTAGCAATGATTTTTTTTAAAGTATTATTTTTTCTCCGCTATAATTGCGCCAGAATGGTGTCTGGTTTTACATCACCTTCAAATGCTTTTTTAAAATCTCCCTTTTTATCATATACATATAAAGAAGGTAAATTCTGGACTTTAAAAAAAACAGGGAAGAAAAATTTAGTATCACGTGCCATCGTTATTTGAGGGTAATTGGCAATTTTGTAAATGTGATAAAACTTTATCATTTCATTGTAAGGCAAATACGTAATCATTACAATTTGGGTGTTTCTAAACTTATCAATATCTTTTAACAACATTTCTATTTCATGTTGGCAATATTCACAATCCGGACTGAAGATCATGAACAAAGTATTTTTATTTTTTTTGAGATCATTTCTTGTAAATGCTGTACTGTCGGGAGCTTTATATATCGTGAATTCCGGAATTGTAGGAAACCGAAGATAGATTGGCTTTTCTTTGGCTGAATCGGGCTGGGAAAATCCTGCATAAGAAATAAATGTCAATGCAAAAAGAATGAATATTTTTTTCAATTGTGTAATTTTTATAAAGCTATGAATTATTCGCAATTCATATTTCCAAATTGTTCGTAAAATAATTTGCGCAACCAACAATAAAACAATTATTTTACCTTTGCACCCTTAAATTTTTTTTCTATGGCAACTACTTCAGATATGAGAACCGGCCTCATTTTAAAAATTGACAACAATCTTTATACCGTTGTTGATTTTGGCCAAAATAAAACTGCCAGGGCAGGTGCAAAAGTATGGGCAAAGCTAAAAGGTGTAGATAATTCGCGCACTATTGAACAAACCTGGAACAGTGGGGAAACGATTTTCCCGGTTAGAGTGGAAAAAAGACCTTACCAGTTTCTATTTAAAGACGATACTGGCTATACTTTTATGGACACTGAAAATTACGAGCAAATTGCAGTGTCTCCTGAAATGGTAGATGCTCCCCAGTTTTTAAAGGATGGCCAGGAAGTTTCAGTTTTAATAAACACAGAAACTGATTTGCCAATGGGTGTCGAACTTCCGGACAAAATTGTTTTACAGGTTACTTACAGCGAACCTGGTATGAAAGGTGATACGGCTACCCGCACACTAAAGCCAGCTACTGTAGAAACCGGTGCCACTGTCAATGTTCCATTATTTGTAAATGAAGGTGAATTAATAAAAGTGAATACAAAAACAGGTGAGTATGTAGAGAGGGTGAAGGAGTAGTAAACGCAATTCCGATGGTTTTCTGTCTTACTTTTAATGGTGATCCTCATAGTTATCAGAATTGAATGCTATTACAAGAATTTTAATCCCTGATTCACAAAGATGGATCTAACACTTTTTTCACTTTTAATTTTAAAGTTTATGATTCTGATTCTGATTATTAATAATTAATAATTTATTTATAATTCAGACATCTATATTATCTTAGCTATACTTTTTCTTAACATAAAATAAAATTCCAATATGGACATTAAGCAAATTCATGAATTAATAAAGTTAGTGAACAAAAGTAATATAGGTGAATTGAGTATTGAACAAGAAGGATTTAAAATTTTGATCAAACAAAAAAAAGAGCCATCCCAGCATTTTGGTTCACCAATAGTACAGCAAGTTCCTCAGTTGTCTCAGGAAGTTCAACAATCTCAGGTTGAACAAACAAATAAAAGCCAAACTAAAGAAACCGAATCTCATAAAATAGAAAATTTACTTACCATTAAAAGCCCTATGATTGGAACTTTTTATCGTCAGGCGGCCCCTAATAAGCCAATACTTGCAAGTGTTGGAGACGAGGTGGAAGTTGGCCAGGTTGTTTGCATTATAGAAGCAATGAAACTTTTTAATGAAATTGAAAGCGAAGTTTCTGGTAAAATTGTCAAGGTTCTTGTTGAAGATGCTTCTCCTGTTGAGTTTGATCAACCATTGTTTTTGGTAGAACCTGCTTAATTAGCTAATTAACTGATGTGCCAATGTGATAATGTGATAATGTGATAATGTGATAATGTGAATACAATTTTTTACCGTTAAATTAAGCGTTATGAAGAAAGAAGATATTGAAGCGAATCCTATTTTAAAGATCACTTTTGAATTTTCATTATTGATTATAGATTACTGCGATTTATTGGATACTATTAAGAAATATACGGTTAGCAGCCAATTACTTAAATCCGGAACTTCAATAGGAGCAAATTCCATGGAAGCTCAGAATGCTGAAATTAGGGCAAACTTCATTCATAAAATAAAATTGCAGCAAAAGAGGCTGACGAAACTCAATATTGGCTTCTACTCTGCAATCTTTCCAATAAATTTCCAAAATGTGATTCCTTACTCTTAAAACTTGAATCTATTCAAAAAGTATTAAATAAAATATTAGGGACAACAAAAAGAGAAATACAGTTAGCTTTTTGAGGAGTTTATTTATTTTTTAATTAGCCGTTAATTGAAATAAGAACAAGACTTTTTATAAATTTAGAAATTAAGGTTAGCGCACATTAGCACATCAGCTAATTAGCTAATTAGCACATTAAAACAATGTTTAAAAAAATACTTATTGCTAACAGAGGAGAGATTGCACTAAGGATCATCCGTACCTGTAAAGAAATGGGCATCAAAACCGTTGCTGTTTATTCTACTGCCGATAAAGACAGCCTTCATGTAAAATTTGCCGACGAAGCGGTTTGTATCGGAAAACCATCCAGCGCAGAAAGCTATTTGAACATGCCTCACATTATGGCTGCAGTAGAAATCACTAATGCCGATGCCATTCACCCAGGGTATGGTTTCCTGTCAGAAAATTCAAGGTTTGCACAAATTTGTCATGATCATAGAATTAAATTTATTGGCCCAACTCCTGAAATGATCAATTCTATGGGAGATAAAATAACGGCAAAAGAAACGATGATAAAAGCCGGAGTTCCTGTAGTACCCGGCGTGGACGGTTTACTTAAAGATGTAGATCATGCAAAAAGATCAGCGGCTGAAGTAGGATATCCTGTAATTCTGAAAGCAACGGCTGGCGGCGGCGGTAAAGGAATGCGTGTGGTATGGCAAGAAAAAGATATTCAAAAATCTTTTGAAGATGCGAAGATTGAAGCGGCTGCCTCTTTTAAAAATGATGGTATTTATATGGAAAAATTTGTGGAAGAACCCCACCATATCGAAATACAAATAGCCGGTGATCAGTTTGGGAATGTATGCCATTTGAGCGAGCGTGATTGTTCTATTCAACGCCGTCATCAGAAACTGGTAGAAGAATCTCCTTCTCCATTTATGACTCCCGAATTAAGGGAGAGAATGGGAGAGGCCGCCATCAAAGCTGCTTCAGCTATTAATTATGAAAGTGTGGGTACGGTTGAGTTCCTGGTAGATAAACATCGCAATTTTTATTTCATGGAAATGAATACTCGTATCCAGGTAGAACATTGCGTTACTGAAGAAGTAATCAATTATGATCTTATAAAAGAGCAAATAAAAATTGCTGCCGGTGATAAAATTTCCGGAAGGAATTATTATCCGGAAATGCATGCTATTGAATGCCGGATAAACGCTGAAGATCCTTACAACGATTTTCGCCCTTCACCCGGGAGAATTACTGTCCTTCATCAACCAGGTGGACATGGTGTTCGGGTGGACAGTCATTGTTATGCCGGATATGTGATACCACCTTATTACGACAGCATGATAGGTAAATTAATTACAATGGCGCAAACGCGGGAGGAAGCTATAGATACCATGAGCAGAGCGTTGAGCGAATACGTAATTGAAGGAATAAAAACAACAATTCCTTTCCATCTTCAACTGATGCAAAATGAAGATTTCAGGAAAGGAAATTTTACTACTAAATTTTTGGAAGGATTTAAGATAATTTAATTTGGCTCATTCAACATTAGAATCTTTTAAAGATTTAGCCTAATTATTTTTGAAATCAAAGGTTTCAAAAGTTGGAACTTCATTTGCTTTGTTTATTTGTATAAGCTAAAAGCTATTCATTACATGAAGCGAATCTCAAAAAAGCTTTTATTTATTTGCATCGGAATTGCAATAATCATTTGTGTTGGTTATTTCGTTTGGCAGAGCTATAAGTATAAATTTGTAAGAAATACTGTAACCACAACTGTTGCAGAGCAAAGTGACAGTTTATATTCCATTAAATATGATTCGCTTTCATTTGATGCAATTACTGGCAATGCAACCATGAAGAATATAAGAATTATTCCCGATACTACCCGGGCCAAGAAGCTAAGCGGGGAAAATTTGCCCGATATCTTATTGGATGTTCATATCAAATCTCTTACCCTTACCGGTGTAAAAACTGCAAAAGCATTGAATGGAAATAAAATCGAGGGAGACTCAGTTATTATTGAGAATCCTGATATAATAATGTACTCAATGCGGCCTTTGCAAAAACAAACCAAAATAGAATCGGAAGCTGGAACAGTTTATAAGCAAATATTAGGAAAACTTGATGTAATAAAAGCTGATTTTGTTTTTGTAAACAATGTTAATGTAAAGGGTATCAATTTTTATTCAAAAGAAACCAATTTTAATTTTATAAATGGAAAATTTTTATTAGAAAATGTACTCATCGATAGTGCGCATAATTATGATACCAACAGAGTATTGTTTTGTAAACAGGCGGCTTTCACAGTAGATTCATTTTTTTCGTACAACCATGATCGAAAAGAATTAAGTGTGAGGGATGTTAATTTCCTGGGGAAACAAAAACAACTTTTATTTGGTGAAATATCTGTGGACAGGTTTGAGAATGATACGAGCGCCGGCATTCGACTCCTGGATGCTAAAACTTTAAAATTAAGTGGAGTAAACTCTAACGAAATTGTAAAGGATAAGAACATTTTTGTGGATTCTATTTTATGTGAACAGATATATGTTTATGAATTACCGCTCCAAAATTTAAAGACTACGAAGGGAAATAGTTCAGAAACTAATGATAGCACGGGTTTTAATAATGTTTATGGTGTGAATATGCAACATCTCTATTTCCCAAATGTTGCCTTTATTCCCTTTGTGGAAAGCAAATTCAAGTTGGGTAATATTGCTATAAAAGTGAATGGCGTGAAAGCCAATCAGTTCGTAAATCTCGAATTGCATCCTATGGATTATACAAAGGAGGCAGAAGTAAAAGTAAGCAGCTTCTCTATTCGTTCAAAAGATGAAGCATATAATTTTGAATTTAAAAATATTTTCCTTAATTCCCTTCAAAAAGAACTGAAGATAAACTCATTCAGTATAATTCCATTTGCACCTGAGAAGCAATTTGCTGATAAGTATCATTTTCAAAAAGATTGGTATGATGTAAAATTGTCAGGAATTACTCTTTCGGGTATTGATATGAATAGCCTGGTAGATAAACGTCTTGACGCATCAGAACTAAGCATAAATAAAATTAATGCCAAAATATATCGAGATCTTCATAAACCCTTAGAGAAAAAAAGTAAGGTTGGAAATTATGTATCTCAATTATTAAAAAAATTAAGTCCGCCGATCAATATTTCCAAAGCTTCTGTCAATAATGCGTTTATTGAATATCGTGAAAATGAAAAGGTAAGTGATAGTACAGGGGTTGTTGATTTTTCGAATACCCATTTTACTATTCATAATATTACCAACATCCCGTCTGTAATTCAAAAAAATAATGAGCTAAATATCTCTTTTGATACTAAGGTGTTGGGAGTAATTCCTCTCAAAGGAAATTTTAAATTTATGCTTGATAGTGATAGTGGTAATTTTATGGCAAATGGCCACACTACAGAGTTTGATGCATCTAAGCTAAATAAGGTGTCGGTCCCTATGGGCTTGATAAGAGTTAATTCAGGTAAAATAAATTCTATTGATTTTCATTTTACAGGAAATAATACTTCCGCCAAAGGCGACATGGTAATGAAATATGAAGGATTGAAAGTTGCTGTGCTAAAACGAGACAAAGACACAAAAGAAATTAAAAAAAGAGGATTAGCTACGCTGGCTGCTAATTTAATAGTGCTAAATGACAACCCCACAAATAATGGACTTCGAAAAGAAACTCCGCATTATGATCGTGATATTTATAAATCCTTTTTCAACCTGGTTTGGAAGACGCTCTTTTCAGGAATGAAAGAAACAGTGGGATTCCATAAATAAAAATCATAAAAAATATTTCTTGGCTTTTTCTTCCCTATGAAAAGAAATTTATTTTTTGATTTATAATAACGGTTATTTTTCTTCATTACATTTTTATTATTTTTGAAAAATGCGAAAATTATTTTTTGTGTTTTTCGTTGGATCGGTTTTTTTATGCAATTGCGTAATGCCTTCATCAAAAAAGAATGAGATAATAACTGATGCTGTCTCATCCCAACAGCCCAATGATACTTTTCATCTTTTATGTCAATTGTGGCAATTATCCGATGCAGATCATCCGACTTTCGGTGATGTTTCTTTTAAAAATGATAGCATTTTATACCAACCTGGGATAGTATTTATAACCGATTCTACGGTACTTGAAAATCCAACAGGAGAGATGCGTTATGGAAAATTTAGAGTGAGTGGAAATAGTATCAAAGTAAATTTTGATGATGGGAAACAAGCGGTTTATATCATCGGACGTTTGCAAAAAGATCAACTACTCCTTAAGCGAACTGAAAATAAACATTCTACCGAACTTACTTATACCCCCACTCATACTTACTGGGCTGAAGCAAATAAAAATCCATTTTCTCAAAAAAATTATCAATGGGTTGTAAAGCCTGAAAAGCCTGAGTCAGACGAAGCCATAAAAAACAGGGTAAGGAGTTGCATTCAATTTTATGCTTATTATCTTAAAGGATATGCGGATGGTGGAGCTAATAAAATTGATTTTACAGCGATGCCCTGTTGTTTTCATTGGTACCAGGGTGGCATCTCCATCCAAAATGAAAATAATCTGGATAAAAAATGGATCAATTGTTTTTATTCTGAAGAACAAGCATTTAAAGGCAGGCAAATGATAGAAGATATTATCACGAAAAATTATAAATGGGATCAACAGGAAACCAATTGGATAAAACAATCATCTTCGGTATTGCTGCAGATGCGTGATAGTTTATAGATATTGCTTTTATATTTCTTTCAATTTTTTAATGGTTTCTTTTGGATTTGCCGAACTAAACACTGCATTTCCCGTCACTAAAACATCAGCTCCTGCTTTGAGAATTTTGGAAGCATTCTTCAATGAAACGCCGCCATCAATTTCAATTTTTGCGGAAGAACCGGTGCTATTAATTAGTGATTTTAATTCTTTAATTTTTTGAAAAGTATGAGGGATAAATTTTTGTGCACCAAACCCCGGGTTTACACTCATTACATTCACAAGGTCAATATCGGCAATAATATCCATCAATAAATTAACGGGAGTCGCTGGATTAATTGCTACGCCTGCATTCATTCCCATCGATTTTATTTGCTGAATATTTCTATGCAAATGTGGACAGGCTTCTAAATGAACAGTTACGCTGTTAGCGCCTGCATCTTTAAATTCATCAATATATTTTTCAGGCTCCAAAATCATCAAATGAATATCAAAAAATTTCGAACTTGTTTTTCTTATTTGTTTGATGATAGACATTCCAAAGCTGATATTAGGAACAAAGCGGCCATCCATTACATCAAGATGAAACCAATCCGCTTTGCTTTCGTCAAGCATTTGGCAATCTCTGCCAAGATGTAAAAAGTCTGAGGTTAATATTGAAGGAGCTATTATGGGCATTTTTTGATTATTGATTATTGGTTATTGAACTTTGATTCATTACTTGTTACTTGTTAATTGTTACTTTCTAATCTATTCAAAGCGTCCTTTGCTTCAGTATAATTTTTATCATACAATAATGCAGTCTTATAACTCTGAATTGCATTTCCTTTCTGGTTGAGTTTTTCATAGCACTTTCCCATCCAAAAATATCCTTCATCATAATTATTTTGAATAGTTACTGCTCGTTTTAATACATTCAATGCTGCTTGATATTTTGATTGAGTATATAAGGCAATGGCTTTTTCGCGATATGCATACATATACGTAAAATCAAGGTCAAGGCAACTGTCTAAATCCTGAATCGCCATTTCAGGTTCATTAATATAATTATAGTAAAGTCCTTTTATGAAATAACCGTCTCTGCCATATTTGGTTTTATTTGTTTGTAAAATTCCATCTGCTATCTTCAGGGCTTTTTTATTTTTAGTTTCAGCATAAACAGTACCAATGGCTACCAGATATTCGGGAAGTGGATAAATGTCAATGGCGTGTTCCAGCGAATTAATGGAATTGGCCGTGTCGTTGTTTTCAAAATACAAAGCGGCTTTAATATTCCACAAATAGGCGCTGCCGCTATCTTTTGCTAACTCCTGGTTGGCAATATCAATGGCAGAATCATAGTAACCTTCATTACGGTATGCCTCGATTAAATTATCTTCCAACATTAATGAATCAGGATATTCTTTAATGACGTTCTTAATAGAAGCTACTGAATTGGGGTCTGCATTCGGGGATTTTATTTCCGAATCATGTGAACTGCAGGATATTAAAAAGAATAGTAAAACCGGAATGCAATAAAAAAATTTAAATCGGGTCATATTGCAAATTTAATGTTCCGGATGTAAATTGAATGATAAACCTGCCTATAGGTAGCTAAGCGGTTAAATTTAATAGGAAAAGACTGTGTTTAACCCTGCAAAGAATTGTCATTTAATACAAAAGTTATGCGGAAATTAAACGATTAATCAGTCTATTCCAACTCAATCACTTCGCAATCTTTAATGTCATTTCCTTCAATGGCAAAGCGGACGATCGTTCTTACTTTTTGCCAGCCATGTTTCCCTGCGGCTCCGGGATTCATGTGAAGACATTGCAATTTTTCATCGTACATGATTTTTAAAATATGTGAATGCCCGCTGATAAAAAGTTGTGGCTTATGAATTAAAAGTTCTTTTTTGGTTTCAGGATTATATTTAGGCGGATAACCTCCGATGTGTCGTATCATCACTTTTACACCCTCGCACATAAAAACTAATTGTTCGGAATAAATGCTTTTTATATCATAACCATCAATATTCCCATAAACACCTTTTAGAGGTTTTGATTTTTTTAATTCGTCAGCAACTAAGGCATTCCCGAAATCTCCCGCGTGCCATATTTCATCACAGTTTTTGAAATGTTCAAAAACTGATGGATCGAGGTAACTGTGTGTGTCTGATATGAGTCCTATTCTTTTCAAAAAATAAATTTTTAATTTAGGCAAATTAGGAATTGAAAATTGGTTCGTAAAATTAAATTTCGCTTGCAATTCCTTGACCATATTCGTACAGTAAATTATCTAACTTTACATCATGCCTTTTCACCGGAATTTTACATATTATATTGATAAAAGAAACTGGAAATATTTTTTCCTGATGTTGAGTCTTGAATTGTCTTCGTTTTAGCTTTTCAATCATTTTCAATTTTTAATTTTCAATTTTCAATTTTCAATTTTCAATTAATAAAAATGCCACATTATCATAAATCCGGTTCTATTCCTCACAAGCGCCACACGCAGTTTCGCAAACCTGATGGAAGTTTATATTCCGAACAATTATTTTCTACCGAAGGTTTTTCTTCGGATTCTTCTTTGCTTTATCATTCCCATCCGCCAACCCAGATCATAAAAACGGATAAACCTTTCAGTGTAATTCCCGAAATAGCGGAAGAGAAAATGCTGAAACACCGCAGTTTCCAGGGTTTTAATATTAAACCCGAAAATGACTATTTGAAAAGCCGTAAACCTGTTTTGGTAAATAATGACGTTCATATTTCCCTTGCAGCGCCGAAAAAGAGTATGGAGAATTATTTTTATAAAAATGCCGATGCCGATGAAGTTATTTTTGTGCATGAAGGAACGGGTAAATTGAGAACGCAATATGGAGAACTTCCATTTGCTTACGGCGATTATCTCGTGATTCCACGTGGCACTATTTACCAGATTGAATTTGAAAAAGAAGATAATCGTTTATATATTATAGAATCATTTAGCCCTGTTCGGTATCCCAAAAAATATTTGAGCAATTACGGACAATTATTAGAAAATTCACCTTATTGTGAAAGAGATATACGCGTTCCTCAAAATCTTCAAACCATAGATGAAGAAGGTGATTTTTTGCTAATGGTAAAAAAGAAAGGAATGATATATGGCATTCATTATTTGCATCATCCTTTTGATGTGATAGGCTGGGATGGATGTTGCTATCCAATTGCATTTTCCATTCATGATTTTGAACCAATAACAGGCAGAGTACATCAACCGCCACCGGTTCATCTCACTTTTGAAGGGCACAATTTTGTGATCTGTTCTTTTGTTCCAAGATTATTCGATTATCATCCGCTTTCTATCCCTGCCCCATACAATCATAGTAATATAGACAGCGATGAAGTACTTTATTATGTTGATGGTGATTTTATGAGTAGAAAACATGTAACCCGCGGAATGATTACTTTACATCCTGGTGGAATTCCTCACGGCCCTCATCCTGGTGCGGTTGATAAAAGCGTTGGAATGAAAGAAACCAAAGAATTGGCAGTAATGGTGGATACTTTTCATCCATTGCAACTTACCAAACAGGCTTTGGAAATAGAAGATGAAAATTATGTAATGAGCTGGGCAGAATAAGAGGATCAATTTTTAAATTAACTAATTACCCAAATTTAGGGTCAATTTTATACACTACACTTTAGAGCCTTTAAAATATTTTTTTGATTATTGGATAAGGTCACCACTTTGGTAAACTTTTGTTTAGTCTTTGAGTGTTTCAGATTCACTTTGTAAATTGATT
>DATKQQ010000219.1:0-6941 GCA_035532615.1 Hanamia sp. | reverse complement strand
TGCTTTTCTTTTTAGTTTGTCTTTCACTTTTTCTAAAGACGTATCTACAGGAGCTTTCACCATTACATATAAGTCCGGAGTTACAGTTATGCCCAAAGATTTCCTATCCGAGTATTCCAGCACAAAATCAATTTGTTTACTTCCGAATTCGATAGAGTACATCATCACTTGTATCGTTTTTTAGTCACCTCAATACACTCATTTGCAATTTTATCCATCTCGCCGAAAGAAAGATCAACATGGTATTTGTCTCTTACTTCATCAATAAGGTAATCGCCGATTTCAATTTGCAACTTCCCTGTAATATTTGATTTGTATTGCCAGTCAACGATTGGTTTACCATTATCCAAAACTGCATCCTGTATCATTTCATCAATATTTAAAGCAGCCTGTGTCGAAATCTCTTTTCTTACAATGTCGTCTTTAATCTTTGCGGAAAAGGCTTCAATACTTAATCCGTAATACGCTTTAGCAATATCCCTGTCTTTTAAAGCCTCAGGTATATCAGCATCTGTCCTTGTTAAAACGCTATTCATAATTTCCTGTACTTTTTTCAGATATTGAGCTTCACTAATTCGTTTCGCCTCATATTCAGAGATGGCTTCTTTTAGTAGTTGTGAAAACTTTTTATAAAAGGCAGGATCTTCATCCATCTTTTCAGAAATATGTTTTGCTGTCCGGCTCGCAATCTTATCTGCCTTAGCGGCTTCCCCAACGGTCTTTTCAACTTCCTGCTGAAATTTTTCTTTATCGAAAATGTTTACCAATTCAGTGATTGTTTCTACTTTTTCTGTTGTGATATGAGTGTCAATCAGTTTTTGAATTTGCCCTTCGTATTGCTTGTAATCAATTCTGTCAGAATATCTTTCTATTACTGCTAAACGAAGTTTAAGAAACATTGCCAGGTCTTCTTTGTAACGGTCAATAGTTTTTTCATCAACTTCATTATGAAATTGTATGGAAGAGAAAGCCAGCTTTAAAGCTTTTGCATAAATAGCCAACTTATCATAAAATACTACACGAATTGCTTCATCTTTTAATAAAACCTGGTAGGCTTCCGCGTCCCTTTTATTCTTTATCGTTTTAAAAATATCCCATAGCTCAGAATGTTTTTGGGGAAGCTTTTTAATTTCTTCACTTATGTTTACCAAAGTTCCTTCCAAATCATCTTCATCAAATTCTTCGAAGGACGAATACAATTGCAACGCATCATCCAGATTTTCAATTACGCCATAATAATCTATGATGTAACCAAATTCTTTATCAGGATAAATACGGTTTACTCTTGCAATTGCCTGTAACAATTTGTGGCCTTGCAGGTTTCTTGTAAGGTATAAAACCGTATTTTTCGGTTCATCAAAACCGGTAAGCAATTTGTCCACCACTATTATTATTTCAGGGTCTTTCTGGTTCTTGAAACGGCTGATCAGGTTTCTCTCATATTTTTTTGAGTTTCCGTGTTGATTCATCATTTTATCCCAGAAACGTTTTTCCCTTTCATTTGACTTTGCAAAAACACTATCCTCTCCCTCCCTGTCATCTAAGGAAGAAATCAATACTTCACTTGTTACAATTCCTATTTCATCAAGGAATTCCTTGTAGCGTATCGCATTTACTTTTTTATCGCACACTAATTGCGCTTTAAAAGGTGTACCCTGCCAATTATCGCGATAATGCAAACTGATGTTCCAGGCAATGGCATAAATTTTTTGTTCAGCTCCGTTAAGCTGGTCCGCTCTTGAAAACTTCTTTTTTAAATCTGCCTGTTGGTATTCTGTAAGCGGCTCCGAAACCATACCGAAGAACGTATCTATTGGATTTTCGTTTACCTTTTGTAAGGCAACTCTTCCTTCATATAAAAGTGGAACAACCGCTTTATCATTTACTGCCTGGTCAACCGTGTAAGAATCAATAATGCCGCCGAACTTGCCTGCTGTACTTTTGTCTTTGTGAAATAGCGGTGTTCCTGTCATGGCAATGAAACATGCGTTGGGCAGCGTTTTCTGCATATCAATATTAAAAGTGCCATGCTGGGTACGGTGGCCTTCATCCACCAAAACAAATATATCATGACTGAGCAGGGGCTTTCTTATTTTTTTGAGAGCCACCACAAATTTATTGATGATGGTAGTAACCACCGCATCACTGTTACTTTCCAGAAGTTCAACCAACCGTTGCCCCGTGGTGGCGTTTTCAACAAACATTCCGCATTTTCGGAATGTACCTGTTATTTGATTATCCAGGTCTGTCCTGTCTGTTACCAGGATTATTTTTGGATTTCGGATGGTTTTTTCCAATGCGATTGCCTGTGCCAGCATAACCATCGTTAACGATTTGCCACTACCTTGTGTATGCCATATAACACCGCCCTTTCGCATGCCGCCTGCCTGTCCGGCAGGCAGGTTTTCAAGTTGTGTAATCCGGTGCATAGATTTCTTAATGGCAAAAAATTGCTGATACCTGGCAATCTTTTTTTCACCATCATCAAATAAAATAAAATTGAAAATAATATCCAGCAATCTTTCGGGCCTGCATAATCCATATAGATATTCATCCTGTGCGGTTGGTAAAATAGTTTCTGATTCCAAAGCATCAAAATAATACCGGACATACTTAAAGCGTCCTTCAAATAATTTATTCTTTTGTTCTTTTGTTAGAGATTCATTTTTTATCTGCTGTAATTCATTTTTATATTGATTTTCGGCTTCAGTTGTTTCAAATTTTTCCAGCCACTTCGACCAGAATTTTTCCGGAGTGCCGTTCGTTGCATATAAAGCATGGTTACAACTAAGCGATAATAAAATCTGGGGATATACATACAATGAACGGATGCCATCTTCCTGCTGGCTGCGCAGTTGCTGGCTGATAGCCTGTACCAGCGGCTCTTTCATGTCAAGGCGCTTACACTCTATGATACAAATAGGTATTCCGTTTACGAACAAAACTATATCAGGCCGATAGTGTTCTTTGCTCGTGCTCCGCATTACACTATATTCTTCTGTTACATGAAATACATTATTCTCCGGGTTTTGCCAGTCTATATATTGAAGAGTAAAACTTTTTTTATCGCCATCTACATTTTGTTCAAATGCCTTGCCGAGCGTAATTAAATTATAGACAGTTTCACAGGCAGAAATATATCCTTCATTCATTGGCAGATCTCTCAACACACGAATGCCGTTTTCAATATTGGAATCGCTGATATAAGTTGTTTTACTGGAACTGATTCTTTTTTCTGAATTGATTTCTTTTAATTGTTTACGCAAAATATTTTCCAGTATTACATTGGAAGTTTTATTATTTCTTAATTGCAACGCTTCATCCTGGGACAAATATTTATAACCCAGCTTTTGCAGGAATTGCAACGCTGGTATTTGTGAAATGTGATCTTCTTTAAATGATGGTGTGTCCAATTTAATATTTGTGTTTAATAGTTTTGTTTCTTCAAGATTGATTTACAGCAATATTTTTTTGATTGTACTTCATTTGTTCATACAACATTTTTTATATTTTTTTCCACTGCCACAGGGGCAAGGATCATTTCGTCCCGGAGCCTGATCATGCTTTACGTAAGGCGCATCTTCAGTCCAAAAAGGCAATGCAATTTTTTTCTCCTGTTTAGCCTGGCGTAATTCATTTTGAACTCTTTCGGGAATAAAATAAATGGATAAATAGCGCCTCACTATTTCTACCGCATCAGTTTCCACCATTCCGTAAGTATCGTTAAAGAGATTTTTTTCTGAAAGATCAACCGCATAATTATTGGTGCGCGGCCATTGAAAAACAAACATCATTTGCCAAAGAAAGCCGCTTGAAATTCTTATTAACTGATTTCTGAAATATGTAATATTTTCAAGCATGTTTTCATAATGTTCAATCGAAATCAATTGATGATGATGTAAAAACTTAAAAACAAAATCAAGCCCCCACACTTTTCCGAATACTTCCAGGTGGTTAGTAAACAATAAAGAGTCAAGCCTTTCCATGATGTGTTTATCCATCGTATTTGCATCAACATAAAACCAGTTTTCGATGCCTTTCAGTTTGCCGAATATTTTGGTGGTTGCTATGAAATTCCATATCACTTCAGAAAAAATGAAAGGTAATCCGTAATCGTTCAGCATGTATTTTAAGAAATGAATATTCAGTACCAGCATGTGCCCATCTTCTTTTTCCTCTATACTTTTTTTTATTCGGGGGAAATCAATCGCTTCTTCTTTAAGGGCATTCAATACTTCCTGAAAGCCTTCTCTGTTATTGTCATAGCCCATAGACACTATTTGTTCAAATAGTTGTTCTTCATCAAAATAAGCCTTATTCTTCCACGCCTCATAACATTTTTGAAGCTGGTTCACATATAGTGTGTTTACAAAAGGATACGCTGCATAGCCCATCAATTCTTCTGAATCATTTACGGGTTTCCACACCACTTCGGCATAACTCACCGCAGTTTGGTATTTGCCATGATAAATAAGCTGATACAGCAAACGCGCAGTTAGCGTATCAATAGCGCGCACAGGATTTTGCTGAATAAAATCAATCCTTTTCTTTAGCTTTTCAAAATCGTTTTTATAAAAATAATAGTCGCATAAATCACGTTCAATAAATCCATACTGCTGCTGGTAATCTGCGTGATGGTGCTCCTTACAAAATTCTGTGAACGAAAGAATTTCGTCTATTTTTTCATCCTTAAAAAGATCATCTTTAAAATCCTCAAAAGTTTCAATCCAGTCAATTTTCAGGTTGGGAAAATGCTGCATAAGCCATTCAAAAAATGGATATTGATCTTCTTCTCCAAGTTTTTCGTAAAGAAAATCATATACATCATTTACATCTTTCCCGTACCAGTTTATCTCTTGATATGGTTTCATATTTTTAATCTTTTCTTTCCCGTTAATAATACCTGCATCAATCCCTTCTTCTGCTCTTTCAATTTTTCCATTTTATTTTTCAGTAATTGAATTTCTAAATCAGCATTTTGAAGGACTTGAGCAATTTTTGATTGCTCCTTTAGTTCCGGCAATAAAAATGAAAGAGTTTCAAGGGTTGTTTTAGTTACACTATAAACAGATGTACCTGTTGCTTTACTTCTTAGTTCGTTTCGCACTACTTCACTCGCAAAAAGATATGCACGAAATTTTTTTACTGTCACGTTTAAAATATCTCTTATAACAATTGTATGAAGGCCGCCTATAGCATGATTGTTGCCAATATTTACTACTTCAATTGCCTCGCGCCAACTCCATTGTAATCTTCAGAAGCATCTGCTATTATTATATCGCCATCTGCCAGCAAATCTCTTTCCTGGGCAAGAAATGTTTTATCAATTATTTTGGGTATTTGTTTTTGAATTGAAAAATCTAAAAATTCTCCCTCATAAAAGGCATGTATATCTCCATAATGAATACAATAAATACCATTCTCATTTTCATCCTTTGTTAATCCATCTCGTGATATAGAATATGATTTAATAAATTGAAAGCAGTTTTTAAATTCAGTTTTATCCCACTTCCTCTCAAACCCCCTTCAACCTATTCTTACCTGTAAGTAAGTTTTGCATCAACCATTTTTTGCGTTGTTCTTTTTGAGCAATGAGTGATTGTGTTTTTGTAATAGCATCATCCCATGTGGAAAGTAATTGAGCTATGGCTTTTTGTTCGGGAAGGGGTGGAAGAGTTAGCTTAAGTGCTCGTAAAACATCTCTTGTAATTCCATTAATTGATGTTCCTTGATTTAATTGTCTCAATTTATTTTCGCTTCCAACAAAGAAATAAAATGCAAATTCTTTATCTATCAATTTCTCATTTAGAAACAATCCCGTCAAATCTTGACTGATTGCAACATCAAAAGTCGCAACTGTTACTTTTCCAACTCCAGTCCGTGTAACCAAAAGTAAATTCCCTTTCGGAATTACATTAGTAGAACTTTCTTTGACCGCCTTTTCAGAAATAAATTTTCTTACAGTAGAAATTCTTTGCTCAACAATATCAGCACCGGTTATCCAAGGAATTTCCCCATTCCAATACTCTTCAACTTGTGTTGAAGGTGTTCCTCCATTCAGAAATTTATTACACACTTCTCCGACTTCCTTCACATTCCAATCTTTTGGAATTATTGAATTGTAAAAAGATTCTGTATTTTTCTTTTCAATCATTAATTTCTTTCCTTTTTTAAAATAAAATATTGCCTGCCATTATTGTTTATCCCTATAAATTTTTAAAATACAAATCCTGTTTATTTGTCCTTTTACTGTAAAAAACAGAATACTTATTCCAATTTATTCCCCATCCAGTTGAAAGCTTTTAATAATCTGGTTTAATACATTTTCAACTGCAATGCTGCCCAATCCCATTTCTTTATAAATTTCCTTACCAGGCAAATCATTTGAAACAGCATCAGCAAACTTCTGTAAATGCGCTTTTATATTTTCCGGAATTTCAAAAACTTCGTTTGCAGTCAGCATCACAGATAGTCTGAAGATATCACCTTTGTGCTTGCGAAGTTGTTTGCCGTCTTCTTTATTGCCATTTGCAATTCGTTCCGCAATTTCAAGATAGGCTTTGGCCTTCAGGCAAATAAGCGCTTCAATATTTGCACGATGTATGCCTTTTTCATTTATACTGTTTTTGAGAATATAATGATAGTAGTCATCATTTAATAAAATAGCTGAAAGGCTGCTCAAATCATCATCTACAGGTATCGGTGTAAGGTGTGCGTTTTCGTCAAATTGTATCAGCTCAGGCTTTCGGGCAAACAATTCTATCTGAAACGGAAACTCTTTATTTTCAGGTTTCATAAACCTGTAATACCTGCGTTCATCTTCACTCTTTTCTTTTCGCTCATAATTTCCATCTTGTATAAACTGCCAAAACCGTTTTACAAAATCAGCGCTCAGGGCTTCTACTACCAGTATAATATCAATGTCTTTGGTAGCTCGTGGT
>DATKQQ010000218.1:0-5779 GCA_035532615.1 Hanamia sp. | reverse complement strand
ATCACGAAAGATATTGATGTTAGGTGTCCAGTAAGTTAAACCCGTGTACCGGCTGTAATCTTTTTTACGAAGACTTTCATTGTGAATAGCGCGGCCTTCATCAGAAGTGTAATCACCCATTTTTTTCATAGCGATTACGTCGAAAGTGGCTGCCATGGCTATTGCCTGCGGGTAGGATGTTGTGTGATACTTTGTTCTTGCAACACCATGCAAACACTCATTCCACCAATCATACGGCGGGATACCAAGTCGCGGAATTGCCGGAGTGGAATTCAGCATTTGATTTACTTTTTCATCAAGCGTTAACCTTGAGACTAAATCGTTGACCCGGGTTTTAATAGATAATGCAGGGTTCAAATAATCCGGGGTTTGCGAATTACCGTTCATGGCATAAGAAAAAATAAATAAAACAAAAAGGAAAATAAATTTTTTCATAGAATATGATATTTGATAATCATGAAAATACTTTTTATCATTGATTGACCTTTCGGCAAGCTCATGACTCAGGCTGACATTTTTTATTAAAATTCAGGATTTGTCATTAGCGCCTGCTCCACAGTTTGCTTAGGTTTTTTCTTCCATAAACTTTCTATTTCTTCCAGCGTTTTACCTTTTGTTTCAGGCACTAACTTCCACATGAAGATGGCTGATAAAATTCCCATGATTCCATAAATCCAATAAGAAAACCCATGATGAAATTTATCGGTAAGCCATACATTGTCATTCATAACCGGAAAGGTGAGCGATACAACCCAGTTGGCTATCCACTGTGCTGCCACAGCAATAGAGAGGGCACTGCGAATACTGTTGGGAAATATTTCTGCCAACAAAACCCAGCAAACCGGTCCCCAGCTCATGGCAAATGCAGCGGTATAAATCAGCATAAATATTAACGCTGCTATTCCCAGGTGGTTAAAATAAAATGCAAAACCCAGAGCGATCATGCTTGCTGCCATACCGATAGAACCTATGATCATTAAAGGTTTCCGGCCAAATTTGTCAACCGTATAAATGGCTACAATAGTAAAAAGAAGATTTACGATTCCTACAATAATAGTTTGCAATAAAGAAGAATCTGTTGAAGAACCCATGTTACGGAAAATATTGGAGGCATAATATAACACTACGTTTATTCCAACGAATTGTTGAAATACAGAAAGCATGATGCCAACAAAAATGATAAAGAAACCATAAGAAAGCCATGGAACATTTTTTTCGTGAGTAGTTGATTTTATTTCTTCCAGGATTTTTGAAGCATTACCATCACCTGAAATCTTTTTTAAGACTTTCAATGCTTTTTCGTCATTTCCTTTCATCACGAGATAACGTGGAGTTTCCGGAACAAAAAATAAAAGAATAAAGAAGATACCTGCAGGAATAACACCTGAGAAAAACATCCACCTCCAGCCTTCAGTCAGCAGCCATTGCTCATTTCCTTGCTGTGCAATAAAATAATTGACGAAGTAGATCAGCAACATTCCAAAGATGATAGCAAACTGGTTGAAAGAAACCAATTTACCCCTGATATTTGCCGGGGCAATTTCAGCAATGTACATCGGAGAGATCATGGAAGCAATTCCAACTCCTATACCGCCGATAATGCGGAAGATCACAAAAGAATAAGCATTTTCTGTTCCAAAAACATTAAATGCTTCAGGTTTCCAGGCGCCGATAGCAGAGACAAAAAAAGCAACCGCCGCAATAAACAGCCCGTTTTTTCTTCCCAGGTATTTTGAAACAAATCCTGCTGAAGCGCCTCCAATAACACATCCTATTAATGCGCTGGCAATCAGAAAACCTTTTATTACATCGGCGGCATCCTGCAATGAAGCGGTGTCAGAGGGAATTGCTTTTCCAATAAATCCTACAGACCAATAAATAAGAATGGCTATTATTATGAGACAGGAAATTCCACCTTTTTTTGCTCCCACCAATCGAATAATTTGCCCGCAAATAATAAGGAAAATAATAAAGAGACAAACGGTCATCAATATCCTGTATTGAGAGATCATCGCTATGGCATATTGGTAATGTGCCGGATCGGTTATGGCCTGAATATAAAAAGCAACCAGGGATTTTTCTGCTCCGTTTACCACAGCAGTATCATAACCAAAAAGTAAACCTCCCAATGCCGCCACTAATGTAAGTAACGTTATATAGCGCGGGTTTCCTTTATTGAAACTCGTCGCAGCAGAAGGGGAAGAAGTGTTTACTAATGACATAGTTTTGATTTAATAATATCCAGATAAAATGGTTGAATAAAATTTTAAAAACAGAGATGAAAGAAAACCAGGAAGCCCGCCTGTCCGACCGGTCATCCAGGCGGGCTTCCTGGTTTAGCAATTTATGATTAGATAAAACGATTGATCATATTCTCATAATATTCCTGTTTTCCACTTCTTACTTCGGGTTCACCGCCTTCTGCAGCAAGATTTCTCAGGTCTTCTAAAGTTAATTTTCCTTCTTCAAATAATTTCCCTTTTCCTTTATCAAATGATGCATAGCGTTCTTCACGCAATTTTTTATAATCAGATTTGTTCAGAATATTATCTGCAGTTATCAAGGCTCTGGCAATGGCATCCATGCCGCCGATATGTGCATAAAAAAGATCAGCAGGATCAGTAGAGTTTCTTCGGATCTTAGCATCGAAATTGATACCACCATTCTTAAATCCGCCAGCTTCTAGTATGATAAGCATGGCTTCAGTCAACTCATTAATATTATTCGGGAACTGATCTGTATCCCAACCAGTCTGATAATCGCCACGATTGGCATCCATACTTCCAAGTTCTCCGGCATCAGCTGCTACCTGCAATTCATGTGTAAATGTGTGCCCGGCAAGAGTTGCATGATTCACTTCAATGTTTAATTTGAAATCATTCATGAGATCATATTGACGCATAAAACTGATGCATGTAGCGGCATCATAATCGTATTGATGTTTGGTAGGTTCACAAGGTTTTGGCTCAATTAAAAAGGTTCCTTTAAAACCATTTTTCCTTGCATAATCTTTCGCAGTGTGTAAAAATTTTGCAAGATGTTCCTGTTCTCTTTTCATATTAGTATTCAGCAAGGTCATATAACCTTCGCGACCACCCCAGAAAACATAATTGGATCCTCCTAATTCAATTGTCGCATCCAGTGCAGCTTTCACCTGCGCCGCAGCATGAGTCAACACTTTAAAATCAGGATTGGTAGAAGCCCCATTCATATATCTTCTGTGAGAAAAAAGATTAGCCGTTCCCCACAATAATTTCACACCACTTTCCTCTTGTTTTTGTTTTGCATAAGCTGTAATTGCTTTTAATCTCTTTTCATTATCAGCAACATCATTGGTATAATCTACCAGATCTACATCATGAAAACAGTAATACGGCAAATTCATTTTGGTAATGAATTCAAAAGCCGCATCCATTTTGTCCTTCGCTCTTTTAACAGCATCTTCTTTGGTGTTCCATGGAAATATATGAGTGCCTTCGCCAAAAGGATCAGCACCCACGTTGCCGAAAGAATGCCAATAGGCGCACGCAAATTTAAGATACTCTTTCATCGTCTTGCCGCCGATTTTTTTATTTTCATCATACCAACGAAAGGCAAATGGATTATCACTTTTTATCCCTTCAAATTTTATTTCAGGAATGTTCTTAAAAAATTCTTTTTTCCCTGTAAGTACTTGCATAGTTTTATTTTTTTAATTTTTAATTGGCTGTAATATGATTTATTCTATCATAAAAAATTGAATTCTTTCCTTATTCCCACTTCACTTTTTTACTTCTCAACAGTTGACTTCACTGTAATATATATATAAAGCACACAATAGTATTATTTTTAAGAGTTACTATTAGTCCGGTTTCAGAAACCATTCAAAAATAAAAAAGAAAATAGCAAAATAATTTTTCTCTGTTATCAGGAATTTTTAAACAAGCAATTTGAAAAACCAATAGTCATAAGAAAAGTCAGTTCCAATATTTAAAACTGACATTTCCAGGATTAATAGTCATGACATATCTCTTCCCACAATTTAACCTTAGCTCATTAATTACAAATTTTTGAAAACAGGCGATAAAGTTAAACATTTCAGATAAAAAGAAACCGATTACAAAACAATATACCCTAATTTATAATTTCAAAGGGGGAAATATTTCTTCTAATCATTATCTTTGTTCCTTAATCATTCGTAAAATGTAGATCTAACTGCAAAATAAGTATTATTTTATAAATAGCAACCGATTGCATAAAAATGTTTTTTATACCTGTCTTACATATTTATCACTTTAAAGTTTATTATTGTGAAGTCAGAAAAAGAAATTACAATTTACGATATTGCCAAACAGCTTAATATTTCGCCCGCTACCGTTAGCCGTGCGCTTCATAACAACAATTTGGTAAGTGCTTCCACAAGAAAAAAAGTGACTTCTTTAGCAAAAAGTTTAGGCTACCGGAAAAATCCTTTTGCCAGCAATCTCAGGCTTCAGAGAACGCATACTATTGGTGTAATCCTTCATGAGCTAAACACTTACTTTATTACTTCTGTATTAGCCGGAATTGAAAAAATTGTTACCGAAGCAAATTATAATCTTATCATTGTTCATTCTGCGGAAAACGCAGATATCGAAATTGCCAACGCCCGCAACCTTTTTAACAAACGTGTGGATGGTATTATTGCTTCACTTTCATTCAACACGGAAAATTTATTGCATTTTGAACAGTTTCAAAATAAGAACATACCGGTTCTTTTCTTTGACCGTGTTTTTGAAAATTGCGATGGCGTTAAGATCATTATCAATAATTTCCAGGCGGGGTATGATGCAACCAATCATCTTATTGAGCAAGGCTGCAAACGTATTGCACACATTACATCGAGTCTTAAAAGAAATGTTTATGCAGAACGACTGAGAGGCTATAAACAAGCATTGCTTGATCATAAACTTAAGTTTGATGAGAAGCTTTTGATAATTGATGGCTTTAAAGAAGAAGATGCTATGAGATCTGCCAATCGTATTCTCTCTATGAAAACTTTACCCGATGGCATTTTTATTACCAATGATTTTTGTGCCGCGGTAGTTATGCAGGCGCTTAAGGGTGCAGGTCTTCGAATACCGCAGGACATTGCGATTGTTGGGTTTAATAATGATATTATTGGCAAAGTGATCGAGCCCAAACTTACTTCCATTAATTATCCGGGCTTTGAAATGGGCGAACTTGCTGCCCGAACTCTTATGAGCCATTTGAAAGGCACGATTGATATGAACGTTACCAGTACGATGGTAATTAAGTCTGAACTGATTATAAGAGAATCCTCATTAAAAAAAGAGGGGAAATAAAACGGTAATTACTGTCTGGTTTATCCACGGGATTACAAAGTCAAAATCAATTCCGGAATCATGTTTCAACATTCCAATTTATAATGCTAATCTATGAAATAAAAAGAAAGATGCGAGTCAATTGATGTTGTTTGTCACAGACAAGACGGCGGTATTAATTTTTTAAAGGAACACCCGCATCGGCTGAAAAATAACAAGCGAATTCTACAAAGGTTTTTTATTAAGAATAAAAATTTACCTTAGAAGTTCTGACTGAGAGAAAACTAATTGCGTTGCAAAGGTTTATTTGCAGGAAAAAATTTTCTTTCAGGCGCTTAGGCGAAAATATCTAAAATATTTTTTCGATAAATCAAGCTGCTATTTTTACTGGACTTACCTCTACGAACTCACTGATAGCTCTTTTTAATTGGTAATATACATTAGTGTACATTTCCTTTGGGAGAGACAACTCTAGT
>DATKQQ010000217.1:0-2220 GCA_035532615.1 Hanamia sp. | reverse complement strand
CCTGTCTTTTTTTTACCGCTACCTATCTTTTTTTCAAGTAACTCAAAAACTTTTTTATTTAATTCGGGGGTAACAAAAATATACTGCAAAGCCATTAATACCGGCGGTAACTCATCACGGCTTTTTAGTGGAAATTTTACCTCTGAAATAGCTACCGTTCTTAAACTCATTTGTTGCTCGAATCTTTGGCGCATAATGGATGATTTAGCTGCCAATAATGAGCAAAAATTATACTGAAATGCAGTAGAATCAACACTTACGCACATATGTTCATAACTAATTTTAGACCAAAACAATTGCCAGTATTGAGATTGAGAGTTTTCTTGCAGAGACTAAATATTTTTTCTTCTATGCTTTTTTCCCAATTGCAATTCGAAAATTATTCATCGTTTTTCTTTGGCGTTCTATATAGTGCCAAACCCAGAACACCAACAAAAGAGAGGCAACCAGGTACAATGCGGGTACAATAAAACCTAAACCACTTAATAAAAAAGCGAATACTAAAAGTAATCCCGTAAATAAATGAGTAATGGCAGTATGAGCATTGCTTGGAATCAGATCGGCAGAATTTTTATCATAATTTTTTTGAGCATAGCGCATCGCCTGAATAGCAAATGGAATAGAAAGAAATGCTACATAAAAAGTATAAGGTGCATAACCCAATACGGGCAACAAAGCGATGATGGCATAAGCGACAATAAAACAAATGATCAATATATTCTTTGCGCTTCTTTTCCCCAAACGCACTACCAGCGTATTTTTACCGGATTTCATATCAGACTCCGCATCCTGGAATTGGTTGATCAATAATACATTTGAAATAAAAATTGCAACTGGCAGGGAAATTAAAAATGCCTGTAAAGAATAATAACCTGTCTGCACATAAAATGCGCCCATAGTCATCATCACACCAAAAGTGGTAGCGATCAAAAATTCTGCAAGTCCCGGTGCGAGATTGATAAATGAAAATTTTCCTTTTTCACTGGTATAAAATAACCCGGCAAATAATCCATAAAAAATTAAGGGAACCAATCCCCAACTGCCGACAGCCACCAGGTATGCGCCGATTAAAAAAGCTATGCAACATAAAACCAATCCAAAAAATCCCATGTCGGAACGGGAAACGAGTCCAAGCTGTATCATGCGTGAGCCGCCAGTGAACGGACGAATTCCTTCCACATTTTCATTATCTCTTTCGGCATCTTTCCAATCATTTATCATGTTGGTTCCTGCCTGGATCATGACTCCGCCAATAAGCGTTAATACAAATAAAAAGATATTGAGCGTGTGAATTACAGAAAATGCAATTGCTCCACCAAGTAAAAGCGGAATTAAAGAAGCCGTTAATGATAAAGGCCGCACTGCCTCTTTCCATGCACGCGCTTTGGCTTTTACATCATCCCATGCACTGAAAGATTCCCTGTTTTGGGGAAATTCAAATATCGTTGGTTTTTCTCCCTGTAAAATTTCAGGAACAAAGCGATATTTAACTGTAAAAGGTTTGATGCGGATAAATTCTAAACGATCCGTTGCATTTATTTTTACGAAATTGGCAACAATCGGCGAACGAACATTCATCAGTTCAAGCGCTTTTTCACGATCTGCTTTATCTTTTATAATTTCTGCTCTGCCAATAATTTCGCATTCTTCCATTTCCATAAATGATTTTCCTTGGTGAATCAATAAAGCGGTTTCAGGAATATTGCTCCATTGAATCACTTTCGGATCACCTTTCATACTGCTCACATAAATATTAAAATTATCATCTGCACCAAAATGCATCATTCTCTGACGCGGAGTGCCCATATTGGAAGTCCCCACTGCCGCTACTTCGGCGCGGGATAAATAATCCAAAACTTCTTGCTTACTGCGCTGTGCCATAGGTTAAATATTTATAAGAAAATACAACTATCAATAATTATACCGACTGCAAATTTACTTCATTTCAAGGGGGAGGGTTTGCTGGATTGGGGAATGTATTGTTAAGTTAATCCTTACTAAGTCGCCGATCAAAGAGAATAATCTTACCTGATCAGTAAAAAAAAAATAACCCAATTTTCTATTTATTTTCTTACTAAGTAATTACCCAAATTTAGGGTCAATTTTATACACTACACTTTAGAGCCTTTAAAATATTTTTTTGATTATTGGATAAGGTCACCACTTTGGTAAACTTTTGTTTAGTCTTTGAGTGTTTCAGATTCACTTTGTAAATTGATT
>DATKQQ010000216.1:0-3496 GCA_035532615.1 Hanamia sp. | reverse complement strand
TGGTTGGGAAAAGCTATCTAATAAAATATCAGGAACTGATTAAATGGTTTGAGAATTATCAGGCGGCTTATGAAACTAAAAACAAAATAACTGCCACCAGTCTGATGATGGAAAACCGTAATCGCTACCGGAAAGATTAATCGTAATCACTATACCGGTAATATAATTAATCATGTAAACTCATTTCGATGGAAAGCTCACGTTCATTGGAAGATGGCGGTGGCCAAATAACGCCCCCCGAATTTCCTATTCATATTTTTCCGCAACAGCTACAACAGATAATCAGATGTTACTGTACCACACTCAATCTGAATTTAGATTATGCTGCAGTATCCGTATTGTATGCTTTTTCTGTTGCGCTCGGTGGCCATTACAGCCTTGCAGTTAAACGGGGATGGATCGAACTACCCACATTGTTTGTTGCTTTAGTAGGCAAGCCGGGTATCAACAAAAGTGGGCCTATTTCCATCTTCACGCAACCGTTGGAAAAATTAGAAAAGGATTTATTCAAAAGATTTTTAGATGAGTATTCGACATTTAAAAAGGGTAGGAGTGCAAAGAAAGAAAACGGTGATTTGAGCGCTATAACGGACGAGCCTGCACGAAGACAATTGGTTATCAAAGATGCAACGCAGGAAGCTATGTTGAAAGCTCTCTACGATAACCCTCATGGATTTGCGGGCATCTATGATGAATTGGCGGCATTTTTAAAGTCTTTCAACAAATATAAATCCGGCGGCGGAGATGAAGAGGTGATGTTGAGCCTGTTTAGCGGAAAAAGTATTTCAGTAAACAGAAAGAGTTCAGAACCTATTTTTATTGAGAAGCCATTCGTAAGTATTATAGGCAGCATACAACCACAGGTATTGATAAATCTCCTCGGCAATAATAAGATTGACAATGGACTTACGCATCGTTTTTTATTTGCCTTCCCTGATCAGGTTGTTCGCGAAGATCTTTCTGATGATGATGTGCCTGAATATATTGAAGAACTATATCAAACATGTATCAATCGAATTTTGATTTCCGATTTTTTCCAAGCTGATGGTTATCCTGCCCACAAAATAACTCTTTCAAAAGACGGGTACGAAGCTTATAAGATTTTCAGAAGAAGAATCAATGAAACTATTAATAATGAAAAGAGTGATGCCATCTCAGGTATCTATGCAAAATTAGACACCTATAGTTTGCGGATAGCTTTGATACTTCATGTAATCCGCACCGGCTGCAAAGAGCCGGAAATAAATCCCTACCAGGTTTCTGCAGAAACTTTTCGAAAGGCGGCAGAACTTATTCAATATTTTGAACACAACGCACTCAAGGTTTTTAAATTGATGGAAAAGTTCCGTGATCCATTGAAAGATTATCCGATGGAACACAAAATTATCTACTATCAATTACCCTATTCATTTACCACAAGCGTTGCCTGGGAAATCGCTAAAGAAAAAGTGAGCAGGCGAACCCTGTTTAATATTCTTTCAGACGAATACTTATTCACTAAGCTTAAGCATGGTATCTATGAAAAGATATGGTAAATCACTTTATATAATCATGCACTATCTGCATTATTTGCACTTTGAGAAAGCAAAACCGGTCCATAATGCACAAAGTGCAAATAGTGCAGGCATTTTCTACACTATAAAAAATATATCAGAATGACACTAAAAAAATTAAACTGTAGCGAAGCCAAAAGAATGGACATAGTTACCTATCTGGAAAGCCTTTCCATAAAACCTGAAAAAGTAAATGGTAATGACTATTGGTATCTATCTCCATTAAGAGATGAAAAGACACCCTCTTTTAAAATAAACCGAAAGCTAAATGTGTGGTATGATCACGGCATAGGAAAAGGTGGCAAATTGGTTGATTTAGGAATTTTGTTACATCATTGTAGTGTACAGGAATTTTTAGAAAAACTAAATACCCAGGAGCAATTTTTTTCTTTTCACCAGCAGGTAATGCCACTACAAAAACCGGAGGATGTGGTAGAAAAGAAAATAAAATTAATAGCGGCAGATCCACTCACTGATCCCATCCTTTGTCACTACCTGGAAACAAGAAACATACCTGTGGAGATTGCCAAAAACTATTGCCGGCAAATTACTTACCTGAATGGTGAAAAACTGTTTTATGCGATCGGATTTAAAAATAATTCTGGTGGCTTTGAACTTCGTTCACCCAATTTCAAAAGTACCGTTTCGCCCAAAGATTTTACTTTTTTGAATACTCAAGAAAGGGATGCTGTTGCCGTTTTTGAAGGGTTCACTGATTTCCTTTCTTTGATAGCTTCGGGTAAACAACTGCTACCCGAGCTGACAAATTTTCTGGTGCTTAATTCCCTTTCTTTTTTTGAAAAAGCAACGCCTGTCATGGAGCAACATGAGCGCGTTTACTTGTTACTGGACAACGATACTGCTGGAAAAAATTGCGTAAAGCGTGCTCTTGGCTTGTCTCAAAAATACAATGATTTATCTAACAGGTACTATGAGGACAAAGACATTAATGAATGGCTAATGAAGGAAAAAAAATCAGAGCAGCAGCAAGTGCGCCGCAGTGGAAGAAGGCTTTAAATTTTAGGAGCCAGCTATGTTTCTCCTTCGTCGAAACGCTGGCTTTCATTCATCCGCCGGGCGGATTCATGAAAGAAGCTTCGCTCATGCTGAAGCATTCACGAAGTATAAAAGACCATGGAAAGATCAATTGACCATATATACAAAAAAAGAGGAGGACGCCCGAAACAAGCTGTTACAAAAAACCAGCAGCTTGCGGTAATGTGTACCCTTACAGAAAGAAAACTGATAGAAGAAAAAGCCAATGCTGCAAACATGAGTAAATCGGAATATTTAAGAACGATTGGGCTTTCCGGAAAAATTGACATGAAAATTAAAGTGCTTCCAAAAGAGGTTTTATTCTTTACCGCAACCTTAAACCATGTGGCGGCAAACATTAATCAGATTGCTCACAAACGAAATTGTAATGATGAACTAACTGCTATAGAAAGGGCAGAATTAAACTTCTTATCGCAACAGGTAAAACAATTAGTAAACGATATTAAATCTTATTTACAATGATTGGAAAAGTGATTATCGGAAAATCTTTTGGCGGCTGCCTGCGGTATTGTTTAGAAGATAAAAAGATGGCAAACGATATGGATAAAATGATCATGAAAAACCGCGCGGACATTTTACAATACAATTTATGCTTTGGCGATAAAGTAGAATTGATACAACAGTTTAATGAGGTGAGAAGATTAAATGCAAAGCAATCAAAACCGGTTATGCATATTACTTTAAGTTTTGCTCCCGGAGAGCGATTAAATAAGCAACGGCTTTCACAAATAGCCAACCATTGTGCAGAAGATTTAGGTTTTGATAAAAATCAATTTATTGCTGTAGAACATAATGACACAGAGCACCAACATTTTCATATTGTTGTTAATCGTATCAATTTCGATGGCAAAACATTGCCGGATAGTAATAGTTATAAAAGAATTTCA
>DATKQQ010000215.1:0-43293 GCA_035532615.1 Hanamia sp. | reverse complement strand
AATTGTTGATTTTGTTGAGCGATTGCAATTCATTATATCGCTTATCTGCAAGTTGATGAAATTCTTCTCGTGTCATGGTAGTATGGGTTTAGTTTCCCAAATTTATTCTTTTTTTTAATGCGACATTTTGAAATGCACCCCTATTCGCAAAGCAAATGTAATTTATGGTACATTTGATATAAATTTAACCTAGTGAAAAATGGCACCCATGGTTTTATGTTCAATTTTAATAACTCCAAAAAAAATATAGAATGAGACTAAAAGTTATTTTGATAGTAAGCCTGACTCTCTTTAGTTTCAGTCTCTCAACAAAAGCACAGCAAAGAAAAGAAACCACTTCCGTAAAAGTGGATATTCGCCAGGACAGCGTTACCAATAATTATAAAAAACCTCAAAAATCCGTTACATATGGTAGTGTAATGGTAGAGGGCAAACGCATTAACTATGAAGCGGTAGCAGGAACACTGGTTCTTAAAAATAATAATGATACACCCACCATCAGCATGTCTTATGTAGCTTATTTCAAAGAAGATGAAAAAGATGCGTCACAAAGACCCATCACTTTTATTTATAACGGTGGACCTGGGAGTTCAACCGTATGGCTTCACATGGGTGCCTGGGGACCGCAGCGTGTTTATCTTAATGATACCTCACGCACCAATGCTCCTTATAAAACTGTTAATAATGATTACTGTCTTTTGGATGCAAGTGATTTGGTTTTTATTGATGCCCCAGGCACAGGATTTGGAGAAATCATTACCAAAAAAATGGGTGGCGCAGGAGAGCCAAAAGATTTTTTCGGAATTGACCAGGATGGACGTGCCTTTACTTCTTTTATCACCCAGTTTATAACAGACTTCAACCGGTGGAATTCCCCTAAATATTTATTTGGCGAAAGCTATGGCACTTTTCGTTCGGCTTTGGTTGCCGACATGCTCCAAAACAGCAGAGTTGGGCTTAACGGAGTGATCCTTCTTTCTCAATTATTGACTTATGGAAATATGTCGGATGAAGCAAAAAACAATCCGGGAGATGATTATCCGTATATACTGGCATTACCCTCTTACGCAGCAACAGCATGGTATCATCACAAATTACCCAATCAAACTGAAGGCCTGGTGCCATTTTTAAAAGAAGTAGAGCATTTTGCTTTAAATGATTATGCGCTTGCGCTTAATAAAGGGGCTACTATAGACCCAACTACTTTTGATGCCATTGTTGAAAAATTACATGACTACACAGGGCTACCGGTTACGTATATACGAAAAGCAAACCTGCGAATTACAGGCCCTCAATTTGAGCATGCATTACTTGGTGATAGTAGTAAGATTACCGGACGGTTAGACTCCCGTTTTACAGGAGATGCCATTGATCCATTAGGTGAGGATGCACAATATGATCCTATGGATTCCTACATTGACGCCGCTTTTACCGCTACTTTTAATAATTATGTGCGTACTGATCTTAAATTCGGCAACGGTATGAAATACAAAATATACGGAAATGTAGGGCAGTGGAATTACAAACGAGGCGGAGATATTGGTTTTCCTAATGTAATGAACAATCTGGCTCACGCCATGATCTATAACCCGGACTTGAAAGTGATGCTTAACCAGGGATATTTTGATTTAGGCACCCCTTATTTTGAAGGAGAGTTTGAAATGGAACATCTTCCTATGCCGGTTTCATTACAAAAAAATATCGAATACGACCGTTACCTTTCCGGGCACATGGTCTATCTGCATCCTGAATCTTTAAAAAAATTGCACGACAATGTAGCGAGATTTATTATTGCTACTCATTAATAAAAATCATAGAAAGAGTAAAATCAGGAATTATTTCCTATATTATTTATATAACTCTACTTATATAATTCCTTATTTAAAATGATAATGGAAATAAAAGAATAACCTCTTCTCTGAAATCACTTATCCAAAAATGCCATACGCAATCAACTGGCATATTATGCTTATAAAAATCCCGGAATAAATATGGGAAGGCCAGTGATCACTCACAATTAACCGGGAAGTACATACGAGGCCTGTAATCATAAAAACCAGCATGGCTAATAAAAAAACCGGGTAAGAAAATCCCGAAAAAATTATAATGAGCATCAGCCCACACAAAGCACCCACACCCATTGCATGCATACTGATCTTAAAATAAATGTTGGCAATCAAGCCAGCCGAAGACGTCAAAAAAATACCAAACATAAAACCTGTAAGCACTACAGGTACTTCCGGCTCGTTTTTAAAGACCAAAAACATCCAGAAATAAAAAATATTCGAAGTGATGTAAGGAATAATTCTTTCACGTTGTGTTTTTAAAAAAATACTTTTTATAAAGCCAACGGCTTTTAATAATAAAATGGTTAACACGGGATAAAAAATAGTATTGAATCCCACCTGAATCATTACCCTGGATTTATCATGTAGGGATATGCCAGTAAAATATCCAGGTTGAATATATGCCAAAAACCAGGTTGCTATTAACGGAATAAAAAGCGGATGAAAGATAAAAGAAAATAAATGTGCCCCCCATTTTACCATCAATGGAAATTTTTCTTCATTTAGAAATGGCTTAGAGGGTTGTATTGCGTTTTCGGGTATTGAAAAATCTGCTTCCATTATTAAAGTTCTTTTCTTAATCTTGCTACAGGAATATTTAACTGCTCACGATATTTGGCCACTGTCCGGCGTGCAATATTATATCCTTTTTCCTGCAACGACTCGGTCAGTTTTTCATCGCTCAGGGGTTTCTGTTTGCTTTCCTCTTCAATCATGTCGCCTAATATTTTTTTTACTTCACGGGTACTTACTTCTTCGCCGCTATCCGTTACCAGACTTTCACTAAAGAAAAATTTTAACCGGTAAGTTCCAAATTCAGTTTGTACAAATTTACTGTTGGCCACGCGGCTTACGGTAGAAATATCAAGCATCGTTCTTTCGGCAATATCTTTCAGTATCATAGGTCGCAGGTCAATATCTTCGCCCGTCAAAAAAAATTGTTTTTGATAATCAACAATAGTTTGCATCGTACTCAGGAGTGTATGTTGCCTTTGCTTGATAGCATCAATAAACCATTTGGCAGAATCTATTTTCTGTTTAATAAAAAGGACGGCTTCTTTTTGGCGTTTATCTTTCTTCTCTCCCCGGTCATAATCTTTGAGCATATCTCTGTAACCCTCGCTGATTCGGAGATCCGGTGCATTTTTTGAATTGAGAACCACTTCTAATTTCCCATTATTATTCAACACAAAAAAATCGGGGATCACATAGCTCTGCAGTTTATTGGTTTCAACCATTTCTCCGCCGGGCTTTGGATTTAATTTAATGATCTGATTGAACACCTTTTTAATTTCTTCATCATCCAGATGTAAGTTCTTCTGTATTTTTTCATAATGCTTCTTGGTAAATTCATCAAAATAATTTTCAATTATTTCAATAGCAATGCCCACCTGTGCTCCATCCTTTTCTTTTCTTCTCAGTTGCAATAAAAGACATTCCTGTAAATTTCTGGCACCTACTCCCGGCGGATCAAAATGTTGTATTAACGCAATTAATTTTTCTATTTCTTCTTCGGAAGTGTGGATATTTTGACGAAAAGCCAGGTCATCACATATAGAAGTTACCTCACGTCGCAGGTAGCCGTCATCGTCAATACTTCCAATAATCTGTTCTGCAATTCTTCTTTCCTGGTCTGTAAGATTCAGCATCAGCAATTGCGATTTCAAATTGTCATAAAATGAAACTTCTACTTTATGCGGAATTACTTTTTTGTCATCAGGATCTCCGTAATTATCATCACGATATTTATAATCGCCAGGTTCATCATCCCCATCATTCACATATTCGCTTATATCTATTTTGTCATAATCATCTTCACTTCCGTCTTTTTCAAAGTCGTCTGCATTTTCAAAATCATCTGCTGAATCTGTAACCGGCTCATTATATCCATCCTCTGCTGCTTCCAGCGCGGGGTTCTCTTCAAGTTCTTCTTTTACTCTTTCTTCGAGATGAGCCGTGGGCACCTGCAGCAATTTCATCAATTGTATTTGCTGTGGCGATAATTTTTGTAATAATTTTTGCTGTAAACGCTGACCTAACGACATGTATCTTTTTTCTTTTTATAAGTTGTAAATTTACACACAAAAATAAGGATATGTCTTTTTGGAACAAATTTTGTGGGATAATTGGATTATTTTTAATTTTCAGCGTTTCTTCTTTTGGGCAAAATTCATTAGAATCACTTTCAGTAGAAAATAATATTCTTCTGAAAACTAAACCATTCGCCTTCTATAACACCAAAAAATTGATTTCATTTGATAACGCATTTATCAATTTCAATAATAGTTCTTTTTTAAAAAAATCAAAAAAGAATTCTGATTATTTTGCTTTTAGGATTACTGATGCAATTACAATTCCGGGTAATTTTTCTACCTGCCAGTATGGATTTTTTTGCCGCCAGGAATTAAAAATAGAAAAAGCTACCAAAATTCCATTGTGCATAAGGTTAGGCTCGCTGGAGCAATGCAATTATTATGAAGGAATACCATAATTAAAAGAATTTATGTTTTCATTCCATTAAAATGGAAATCTCTTTTCATACCTTCGCAGCCATGCTGGATTTTGAAAAATATGAGGCCGTGATAGGTCTCGAGGTACACACTCAATTACTCACAAAAAGTAAATTATTTTGCGGCGATAGCACCCAATTTGGAAATCCGCCTAACACAAATGTCAGCGCCATTTCTTTAGCGCATCCCGGAACTTTGCCAAAGATGAATGAAAAAGCAGTAGAACTTGCCATCAAACTTGGCCTGGCATTTAATTGTGATATAATTCGTAACAATTATTTTGTCCGAAAAAATTATTTTTATCCTGACCTTCCCAAAGGCTACCAGGTATCGCAACATACCACGCCTATTTGCAAAAACGGTAAAATTCCCATCCTGTTAAATGGAGAAGAAAGAAATGTTTTACTAAACAGGATCCACCTCGAAGAAGATGCCGGTAAAAGTATCCATGATGCCGATGAGAATTATACCTGTATTGACTTGAACCGTGCCGGAGTCCCTTTGCTTGAAATCGTTTCTGAGCCTGATATGCATTCCTCTGATGAAGCATTCGCTTATGTAACCGAAATAAGAAAAACAGTTCGACATTTACAGATTTGCGATGGCAATATGGAAGAAGGAAGTATGCGTTGTGATGCTAATATCTCTGTTCGGGCAAAAGGAGAAAAAAGACTGGGAACTAAAGTTGAAGTAAAAAATCTGAACTCGATCCGCAATGTAAAAAAAGCGATTGATTACGAAATCGACCGATTAATAAATTTGTTGGAAAATAAAAAAGAGATCATTCAGCAAACAAGAAGTTTTGATGCAAATAACGGAACTACTTTTTCGCTAAGATCCAAAGAAGAAGCCAATGATTACCGCTATTTTCCCGAACCGGACCTTGCGCCGTTTCTGATTACAGAACAACAGATTGATTCAATCAAATCTTCATTCCCTGAACTTCCTACTGCTCTCGAAAAAAGATTGATCAGCCAATATTCTTTGTCTCATGAAACCGCAAAAGTGATTTCAGGAGATAAGGGAACTGCGGTTTTTTTTGAAGATATTATTACACAAACTGAACATCATAAAGCGGCTGCCAACTGGATCATCGGGCCGGTAAAATCGTATCTCAATGAAAAGAATGGTGAAATAGAAAATTTCCCTGTCCGCCCCAAAAACATGGCAAAGTTGATAGACATTGTGGAGGAAGGAAGAGTAAGTTTCGGTATTGCCTCATCTAAAATATTTCCGGAATTAATTCAATCTCCTGAAAAAGATCCACTGGAAATTGCAAAGAAACTTAATCTTCTACAGGAAAAGAATGATGACACATTACATGCATGGATAAACGAAGTATTAGCAGCCATGCCCGATAAAGTAGCCGAATACAAAAAAGGAAAAAAGAATTTAACCGGTTTATTTGCCGGCGAAGTAAAAAAGAAAAGCAAAGGCAAAGCCGATATGCAGGCCGTAATTAAAATTATCAATCAAAAACTCAATTAATAAAATCATTAATTAAAAATTCAATCATTTCAAAATATCATGAAAAAAATAATTATTTTCCTTTCCGTGCTTTTCCTGTTTTCCTGCTCGTCTCAACATCATAATGGCTTGTTTACACTAACGGGTGATTTAACAAATGCCCCCAATCAAAAAGTATTTTTAGAGCAACTATTTTTTAATCAGCAACCACCGCAAGTGTTGGATAGTTCTGAAATGGAAAATGGGAAATTTAAGGTAAAAGCTTATGCCGCTGAGGAAGGTTTGTATCGTATCCGGTTTGAAAAAAATCCCGGTTATATTTTTATCAATGATAAAAATGATATTAGTTTTTCAGCAAATGCAAATGATACTCTTTTAAACACAGTTAAATTTAATACACCGGCCAATTCTTCTCTTACATGGCTGATAATAACCCTGGATTCCGTTCAAACCGACCTTATGAATGAAGCCCAGGAAAGAAAAAATGATCAGGAACAAAAAAATGATTCCCTTGCTTTTATTGCCGATAATGCTTTTAATATAAGCAACGAATGGTACAATCAATTTTTAGTGAATTATATTGATACCGCTGCCAGCCCGATTAATGCTTTGTTTGCATTGGGTTATACACAGGATGTACCCATGGATACCATTAAAAATTTGATGGCAAATCTTACCAAAAAATTTCCAAAAAATTCATCCGTTGTCGAAATGGTAAAAAAGTTTAATCAGTATGCGGCTGCCCAGGATAGTACCTCCCAGGATAATGATATTACTGTTGGAAAAATGGCTCCCGATTTTACAATGCCTGATGTAAATGGAAAGCCATTTTCCTTAAGTTCCCTTAGGGGAAAATATGTTTTATTGGATTTTTGGGCAAGCTGGTGTGGGCCTTGCAGACAAGAAAACCCCAATGTAGTAGCCAATTACAAACAATTTAAAGATAAAAATTTTACGGTGGTGGGTGTATCGCTCGACAAAGACAAAAAAGATTGGCTCAAAGCAATAAAAGATGACGGGCTTGTATGGAAACAAGTAAGCGATCTTAAATTCTGGAATAGTGAAGCAGCTACTTTATATCACGTAGAAGCTATTCCTTTCAATGTATTGATAGACCCGAATGGAAAAATAATCGGTACCGAACTAAGGGGTAGTGAACTTCATGATAAACTAGAAGAAGTATTAGCTGCCAAATAAAAAAGTGAGTAAATTAAATAAGCCTCATCGCCTTGCTAAAAGATGTAAGAACCCAGGGAAGTATGAGCCAGAAATATTGACGGAACCAGATTAAAAAAATGAGTTGCACTATAGCAGATATCACAAATATGATCCAATATATACGAACTGACTGTGATTTGTCTTGAGTATTATCCATCAGAAAAGATTTTAAGCAAATATAATAGTAAAAGTAATTGGATGCATAGTTTTTAAGAAAAGAATTCACGAAAGTAAAAAGAGAAATATAAAAATATCAATACATTTATAGCAAATTTCAACTATGAACTTTAAAAAGGTTAATAATATTTCAGGATGGATTATTTGTGCCATCGCCTGCACTGTATTTATAATGACCCGTGAAGCAAGCGTGAGCTTCTGGGATTGCGGAGAGTTTATTCCCTGCGCCTATAAGTTACAAATATCTCACCCGCCGGGTGCCCCTCTTTTTATTTTACTCGGTCGTTTGTTCATCATTATTTTCAGCGGTAATCTAAATGCGGCAACAGCCAATTTACATGCTGCTGTGGATGTTAACCTGCTTTCATCAATAAGTAGCGGATTCACCATTCTTTTCCTTTTTTGGACCATTACACATTTTGCAAAAAAAATGGTGGTAAAAAAGGATGAAGTAATTACTCTTGAAAAAACTATTCTTATAATTGGTGCGGGTGCTGTGGGTGCCCTGGCATTTACATTTTCTGATTCCTTTTGGTTCTCTGCTGTGGAAGGAATAGTGTTTGGAGTATCTCCTCTTTTTATTTCTTCAGCCTTCTGGGCTATGCTTAAATGGGAAGAACAAGCTGATAAACCTAATGCTGATAAATGGATTATATTGGTGGCCTATCTGATGGGTTTGTCCATTGGAGTGCATTTATTGAGCTTATTGGCTATCCCCGCGATTGTGATGACCTATTACTTCCGAAAATATAAATATTCGCCTAAAGGTGCCATACTTGCTTTTCTTTTGGCCTGTGTATTAACCGGGGTAGTTCAGATTTTGATTATACAGGATACAGTTAAATTAATCGGTTGGTTCGAAATTTTATTTGTCAATGGCATGGGGCTTCCCTTCAATTCCGGTATGTTTTTCTGCCTGGCACTTTTTGTTTTAGCTATAGTTTTAGGGATACGGTGGGCTATAAAAAAGAAATATCATCTTGCAGAATTAGGGATACTTTGTTTTGCATTTATAATGATCGGTTATTCCACTTATGGAGTAATTATGATCAGAGGGAATGCTGATCCATCAATCAATATGCAAAATGTTACTAGCCCAATGACATTAGTATCCTATCTCGACAGATCTCAATATGGTACATGGCCTATTTTTAGAGGGGCTGATTTTACTGCACAGCCTATAGGCACTAAAAATGAGGGTAACATTTATGAAAAAAATGAACGCACCGGCAGGTATGATATTGTAGGAAAGAAAATAGGTTACCAATACGATCCCGCTGATATTCATTATTTTCCCAGGATATGGGATACTGATAATTCTCAAGGGCATGTGGACTTTTATAAGGAATGGTTGGGAATAGATGGAACTGAGCCTCCCAGTACGTTAGATAATATTAAATGGTTGGTTGGATACCAGTTTAACTGGATGTATTGGCGGTATTTCATGTGGAATTTTTCCGGCAGGCAAAATGATCTTCAGGGCACAGGTAATCCTCGCGATGGAAACTGGATATCCGGAATTGCTCCTCTTGATAACTGGCGCCTGGGTGATCAAAGTAAGATGCCTGACTCACTCAAAAATAACAAGGCACATACAACTTTATTCATGCTGCCTTTTATATTAGGATTGTTAGGACTTTCTTTTCAATGGAAAAAGGATCGCAAAAATGCGGTTGTAGTATTCATCCTGTATTTTTTCACAGGTATTGCAATCATTCTTTATCTCAACCAGGCTGGCCCGCAGCCGAGGGAAAGAGACTATTCTTACGTGGGTTCTTTTTATGCGTTTTCTATTTGGATCGGACTTGGAGTGTTGTATGTGTATGAACTTTTGAAGAAAAAATTAAGCGGGATTCAATCGTCAGTAATAGCCGGGGCTATTTGCATTTTGGCTGTACCCCTGCTCATGGCTTGCCAGGAATGGAAAGCTCATGATCGTTCCAAAAAAACATTAGCAAGAGATGTTGCAGTGGATTACCTGAATTCCTGTGCACCCAATGCGATTTTGTTTACGGGAGGCGATAATGATACTTATCCTCTTTGGTATGCCCAGGAAGTTGAGAACATAAGGCCTGATGTTCGTGTTATTGTTACAACTCTTTTAGGCACAGATTGGATGATTGACCAATTGCGCAGAAAAATTAATAAAAGCGACCCCATTTCGATTAGTTGGGCACACGATAAATATGTAGGTGATAATCGCGATTATGTCCCATATTATGACCAAAACGGCATATTTCCAAAGGACAGTTCAATGAATCTGAATGATGCCATGGCTTTCATGGCAAACGATAGCGACCGCCTGGCTACACAAGCGGGCGATAGCCTTAACTATTTTCCTACTCATAAATTTTATATACCCGTTGATAAGGAATTAGTGCTTCGTAATGGCACTGTTGAACCAAAAGATAGTTCAAGAGTAGTGGACCGTGTTAATATTACTATCTCCCAAAATACATTGTATAAGAATGACCTCATGATACTCAATATCATTGCAGCCAATAAATGGAAAAGGCCAATATATTTTACCGAACCCCAGGGATTAGGTCTAAATAGCTTTTTGCAAGATGAAGGGATGACTTACAGGCTGGAGCCAATAAAGCAAACGGATGCAAGTGGCGCCGATGCCGTTGATACAAAAGCTGCCTATAAACATCAGACGTCGAATTTTTATTTTGGCGGAGCGCAATATCCAAACATCTATTTTGATGAGAATAGCAGAAGATCATTAATGACTATGCGGCGCGCTTTTTCAACTACCGGAAACGCCCTGGCATTAACAGGTAAGGTGGATAGCGCCCTACAGGTATTGAATTATGGCTACAAAATGATGAACCCTTCTTCCTTCCCTTATGGGATGGTATCTTCAGGAAATATGCATGATATCACCTCATTGCAATATGCTTATGCATACTATCTGGCAGGGGATACTAAGAAAGGAGACCGAATTGCTAATGATGTTATTCGAGATTGTCAACAGCAGATTGAATATTACAATTCTTTGTCAGACAACGATGCCGGATATTTTCAAAGAGATCTGCAAACAGCAGAAGGCATGATAAAGGAGTTACAGGATATGAAACGAAACCTGGGACATGAAAAATAGTGAACTTAGCTAACATTAGGCTCTTTCTATGTATTAACATGTCTTTTAGATATGCTGATTGAATTGAATTATAAACCAATAGCTTCTCAGTATAATTATAAAACTTTATGGTTTTCTAATTCATTCATTTTTTTCATAGATAATCAATTAGTTATAAAGGTCTTTTAAAAAAAGATTCTTAAATTGGATTATTTTCAACCTGTTTCACCTTACCTTCGCACTCCTTAAAAAAAGCCGGGATAGCGGCTTTCAATTTTAAAACAGGTTTCTACTTTAAAAGAGGCCAATAAAAAACAAAAATGAGCAAATTACATTTCACCACCCAACATGCAAACGAGGCTACCGTGCAGCGTAACTGGTACGTTGTTGACGGTACTAATCAAACCGTAGGCCGCATGTGCGCAAAAATCGCGTCTGTTCTTAGAGGTAAGAACAAAGCCTACTTTACCCCACACGTTGATTGCGGAGATTATGTGATCGTTACCAATTGCGATAAGGTAAGATTTACCGGGAAAAAATTAGACAACAAAAACTACATCAATTACAGCGGTTATCCCGGGGGGAAAAAAGAAGAAGCCGCTGGTGATCTTCTGAAGCGTCGTCCCGATGCGATTATCGAGAGAGCCGTAAAAGGCATGTTGCCTAAAAACAAACTGGGCCGCAAAATGTATAAAAAATTATTTGTGTATGCCGGTTCTGAACATCCCCACACAGCACAAAATCCACAAACTTTAAAATTTTAAAAAATATCCTTAGCCCCTTATGAGGGGTTGGGGAGGCCAAATTAATATAATGGAAAAACAAAAAAATGCAACAGGCCGCAGAAAAGAAGCCGTAACAAGGGTTTTCCTTACTAAAGGAGATGGTAAAATATCCATCAATGGAAAAGAGTACAAAAGCTACTTTCCTATAGTCTATCTGCAAAACCAGGTAGAAGCTCCTTTAAAAGCTATTGCCTCTGCCGATAAGTTTGATGTAACGGTAAATGCAACCGGTGGCGGCGTGAAAGGACAGGCGGAAGCTGTAAAATTGGGAATCGCACGCGCACTTCTGCTGGTCAATCCTGAATACAGACCAACCTTAAAAGAAGCCGGTTTACTTACCCGTGATTCACGTTCGGTAGAACGTAAAAAACCAGGCAAGAAAAAGGCAAGAAAGAGCTTCCAGTTTAGTAAGAGGTAAATTGAATCATAAGTTATTTTACCTTATATCTGATGTCTAAAATATAAAAAAAACAAATCTTAATAAAAAATAAATGGAAAACAATACTTCCTTACAACAGCAACTTTTAGAGGCAGGCGTACATTTTGGTCATTTAAAAAAGAAGTGGAACCCAAAAATGTTGCCTTACATTTTTGCTGAAAAAAAAGGTATCCACATTATTGACCTAAATAAAACAGTTGAAGGCCTGGAAGAAGCTGCTGCCGCTGCAAAATCTATTGCTAAAAGTGGTAAAAAGATTATGTTTGTAGCTACAAAAAAACAGGCTAAAGAAATTGTAACTGAAGCTGCGAAAAGAGTGAATATGCCTTTTGTTACCGAGCGTTGGCTCGGAGGAATGCTTACCAATTTCAACACGGTTCGTAAAAGTGTAAAGAAAATGCAGAGTATTGAAAAAATGTTGAATGATGGCACATTTGACAGTATCACTAAAAAAGAAAGACTTACCCTTACCCGTGACAAAGAAAAGATGGAAAAAGTTTTGGGTGGCATTGCAGCTATCAGCCGTGTTCCTGCAGCTTTATTCTTAGTTGATATTGGCCATGAACACATTGCACTTTCAGAAGCGAAACGACTAAACATTACTACTTTCGGAATGGTTGACACCAATTGCGATCCCAACAAAGTAGAATTTTCTATTCCTGCCAATGATGATGCTACTAAATCAATCGCGATAGTTACAAATTATATTGTAGCTGCTATCGCGGAAGGGCTGGCAGAAAGACAAGCAGAAAAAGAAGAAGAAACTGAGGAAGCCGAAGAAACAAATACCCGCGATACCAAATTTGATGATGTTGCAGATGAAGACAAAGGACGTCACAGGGGAAGTGGATCACCGGCCGGTGGAAAAGGACGTGGCGCAGCCGGTCCTCAGAAGCGTAGAATTTCAGGTCAGGGACAAGGAGGAAGCAGAGGCCCTGGTGGAGCACGCAGATAATCTGGAGAGACAATATCCTGTTCATCATCCTGATGACTATCAGGATAATGAACATCCCAATAGCTATCGGGACAATGAGAGCTAACATTGAATAAATACAATAATATGAGTAGTACAACAACAATAACAGCAGCAGAAATTAATAAACTACGTCTGCAAACGGGCGCAGGAATGATGGATTGCCGCAAAGCATTAGTAGAATCGAATGGCGATTTCGAATCAGCCATTGACTATTTAAGAAAAAAAGGGCAGAAAGTAGCCGCGCTTCGGGGCGACCGTGAGGCAAAAGAAGGAGTGATAATCGCTCAAACCACAAATGACAACAAAACAGGTTATATTATTAATGTAAGTTGTGAAACTGATTTTGTAAGTAAAAATGAAGATTACATAGCATTTGCCCAATCTATTATGGATGCAGCAATAGATAATAATGTAAATAGCACTGAAGAATTAAATAGTTTAAAAGTTGGTAATGAAACCATAGCCGATAAAATAAATGAACAGGTAGCTAAGATAGGAGAAAAGATAAGCGTTTCTAAATTTGAAAAATTAGAAGCACCTTTTGTGGCATCTTATATTCATGGTTCTTATCGCATGGGAGTTTTGGCAGGTTTTAACAAAGTGAATGAAGAAGCAGGAAAAGATGTATCCATGCAAATTGCCGCTATGAATCCTATCGCCATTGATCAATCCTCAGTATCCCCAGAAACAGTTGAACGTGAAAGAAATATTGCCATCGAACAAATAAAAGCAGAAGGCAAACCCGCTGAAATGGCTGAAAAAATTGCCGCCGGAAAGATCAATAAATTCTTTAAAGAAAGTACTTTAATGGCCCAGGCTTTTGTAAAAGATGGCAATAAATCTGTCGCAGATTATCTGAAAAGTTTAGATAAAGATTTGAAGGTGGTTGCTTTTAAAAGAGTAGCCTTGGGATAAAATTTGTTTCTATACTTAAATCTTTAGATAAACAGGAGAACACCTATAAGCTCTCTTTTTATTTTGATAGAATCTCCTGTTTTACTGTTTTTAATTCATGCTAATCTGTAAAATTACCAGAAGAAAAAAATGTTTATTATTTGCTTTAATGGCTTTAATCTTTGCCAACCCCTGTAATCTGTGGCAATAAAAAATTAATCCATTATCTTGCAGCGATTTTGTAATTTATCTAAGCCGCAATTAATTTATGCTTCCTAAGTTTAAACGAATTCTTCTCAAACTTTCCGGTGAGTCTTTAATGGGTGATAAAAATTTTGGTCTCGATTCCCAGGTACTTTCCAAATATGCACAGGATATAAAGCTGATCACAGAATTAGGCGTACAAGTAGCCATTGTTATTGGTGGCGGAAATATTTACCGCGGTATGAATGAAGCAGAGACCGGCATCGAAAGAGCGCAAGGAGATTATATGGGAATGCTGGCAACCGTTATCAATGGTATGGCTTTACAAAGTTCACTTGAGAGAGAAGGCGTCTATACCCGGTTACAAAGCGCTATAAAAATGGAACAAATTGCTGAACCTTATATTCGTCGAAGAGCTATCCGGCATTTGGAAAAAGGAAGAGTAGTAATTTTTGGTGCCGGGACCGGGAATCCTTATTTTACTACAGACACCGCAGGTTCATTGAGAGCTATAGAAATAGGCGCTGATGCTATTTTAAAAGGGACACGCGTTGATGGAATATATTCTGCCGATCCTGAAAAAGATAAAAATGCTAAAAAATACGAAACTATTACTTTTAGTGAATGCATTTCCAAAAATTTAAAAGTAATGGACATGACTGCTTTCACGTTATGTATGGAGAATTCTTTACCCATTATCGTTTTTGACATGGATACTCCCGGCACTTTACTTAGGGTAATAACCGGTGAAAAGGTAGGGACTTTGGTTTCTCGATAATTTGTATTACTTTAGTCCCCGCTTATCTCTTCAACATCCTTCCGGCAGCTAAAAACCGCAATTTATCCTTCGAAATTTTCACAGCCCCCGAATTATTTTTTGATAACTTTAAATAATACGTTATGTGGATTTGGTGGATTATATCCCTGGTAATTTTAATTGCCTGTTTCATTTTTGCTTACCGTGTGATAGTGAGCAGTTATGATTATATGCCGGGAGATTCCAAAAATCTCCTGAGCTTCAAAAGAAACTTTCCTCCTGAAAGTGGCCCTGGCAATAATGAAGCTATTTGGGACATAAAAAATAAATTACAAAGAGTAGAAGAAAATTCTTCTTTCTACGAAATTCAATTTTCAAAATTGCAGCAAAGATTAAAATCCCTGGAAGCGGATTTATATAAAAGTCAACAGGAAAAAGCCATGAGGCAAGAAGACAAAGAAGACTGGAAAGAAATGTATTACCAGGAAAACGAGGTAAAAGAAAAATTAGAAAACGAGTTGGATGAAACCAGGCAAAAACTTGAGGACACTCAAATAAAATTAAATTCAATAGAAGAAAATAAGAGCAAATGGATCAGCTTGCAAAGTGAATATGATGCAAGACTTAATGATTTGCAATCTATGCAAAACAATCTCGGTTTGTTGCAACAGAAACTGGAAGCAGCAATAAACCGTGAAAAAGAATTAGAACAATCGCTGCTTTCTGAAATTAGTGCAAAAAAACAATATGCTCTCCTGGAGAGTGAACAGTTTCGATTGAAAATTGAAAATGAAGAATTGAAACAACAGATAATAGAAATGGACAAAAAGGAAAAAGAGCTAGAAGGAGGAATTTCACGCCTGAATGAATTAGAAAGCAAGCTCGCAGTTTATAAAGAAGAAAAAACCAAAATGATTGCAGATCTCGAGCAAATGGTTCATCCGAATAAGTTTTTTTCAGCCACCAAAAATTCGTGATAATTATTCATAAAATTTATTATACATTTACATCACAGAAAACTAACCGTAGTTTATGAAAGTTGCTGACTGACCGAAAACGGGATCAATTATTAACTTTTAAAACTATTATTATGAATTTTCAATTAATGAACAAACAAAGAAAATTTGTTTTAATCTCCGCGGCCGTAGGTTTTATCTCAATGTTTTTACCGTGGTTCTCCTTCTCTATGATGGGTTATAGCCAGAGTGTTAACGGAATGCATGATAAAGGAATACTTGTTTTTTTATGCTTTGTAGCAACCGGAGTAATTGCATACATGAATGGCGATCAAACTAAAAATCTTGATAAAACCATGTGGGCGGTTACTTTGTTGGCTGGGGCAATTGCATTGCTCATTACTATTTGGTATTATTCCCAGGCTTCCGGTTCTATAATGGGTTCATCGTTCATAGGTTTTGGCCTTTACATTGCCGCCATTGCCAGTATTGGAATTCTGGCATCAGCTTATATATTCAGATCTTCCACTGATAATCTGAAAGACAGTTTCAACAGCATGAAAAAAGATATAGAGAGTAAAATTGGAAATGCTGGAAGTACGCCTCCGCCTTCTTCACCTAATTCTACAATACCCCCATCAGGTAATACACCTGATACAGAAAATAACAATCCACCTCTTTAAGGAAATTAAAAACTTAAATAATTAAAAAAGTATTCCTGAAAAAGGAATGCTTTTTAAGTTTATCGATTACTCCCATTTCTTATTATTCAAAATCAAAACTTTAAAAAATGAACTTAATCGAACGCGCTAAGAACATACTTATTACTCCAAAAACTGAATGGCTCGTTGTGGATTCTGAATCAGCAACTCCGCCATCTTTGTTAACGGCTATGTTTTGCCCATGGCCATTATCTCCTCAATAGGAAGAATATTGGCCGGCCTTACATGGGTAGGCGTATTTGGTTCTTACTTTATCTGGTATGCTGTTATAGGATTCGTTTCTATTATTATTTCATTTTACATTTCTATTTATGTAATTGATATTTTAGCACCTAGTTTTGGTTCGGAAAAAAATTTAAATAAATCTGCACAGTTGGTTGCCTATTCTAATACACCGACATGGATCGCAGGTTTACTATCATTCATCCCGGCAATAGGATTTCTATTAGTAATTGCCGGATGGATTTATTCCATTTATCTTTTTTATATCGGCCTGGGGCATTAAAGAAAACTCCTGAAGATAAAAAGATAGTATATATGATCATAGCCTTTATAATTATGATAGCTATCGTATTTATTATCTCCGCTATCCTGATGTCAATTTTTGGTGGCATGATTGGATATGGTATTGGTTATAACCGTTTCGGAAGATTTGGAATGTAAATAGAAAAGAATAAAAAATTAAAGCATCCTTTATTAGGATGCTTTTTTATTAATTACAATTTGATATCAATAATCCTTCCTTAAATTTGTTCAGGTAAATGAAAGATTAAAATAAATGAATGTAAATAATCCCATTGCAGATATCAGGAAAGTGTACAGGTTGCAATCTCTTTTGGAAAAAGATGTAAATGCCCATCCTGTAAAGCAATTTGAAAACTGGTGGCAGCATGCAATCGAAAGTAAAATTGAAGAACCTAATGCAATGGCACTTGCCACTTGCGATCCTTCCGGAAAGCCTTCTGCAAGAATTGTTTTATTAAAATGCATTAAAGAAAATGGATTTGTTTTTTTTACCAATTACAATAGCCGAAAGGGTAGAGAAATTGAACAAAATCCTTTTGTATCACTTTTATTTTTTTGGAAAGAGCTCGAAAGACAAGTAAGGATAGAAGGAAAGATAAAAAAGGTAAGTGCTGCCGAAAGTGACGAATATTTTTTTTCAAGACCAAGAGAAAGCCGCATCGGCTCCTGGAGTTCACCACAAAGTGATGCTATTGAAAACCGTGAATACCTCCAAAAAAATGTTGAGAAATATAATGAGCAATTTGGAACAAAAGAGATTCCACGCCCTGTTTATTGGGGTGGATATATAGTAGAACCTAATAGTCTCGAATTCTGGCAAGGAAGGCCAGGCAGACTTCACGACAGATTGCAATATACTCTTACTGAAAATAATGAATGGATAATAAAAAGGCTTGCACCTTAAAAATCATTTTTCTTTTTTATCGCTGGCTTTAGCTGTGGCCGGTTTGGACTTTTTTGCTACTGGTCTTGATTTGCCAAAAGATCCCATAAAAATTTTCCCCTTTTTTGTTTTTTTATCTCCGCGTCCCATTTGAAATTTTAATTTGTAAGATGAAGTATTTAATAATAAAAAAAGCAAGATACACTAATGCATCTTGCTTTTAGAATTTTTACCAAAATTAGATTTTCGATGATAGTTCTTTTCCTGCTTTAAATTTAGCTACTTTTTTAGCTTTAATTTTAATAACCGCACCCGTTTGAGGATTACGGCCATTACGGGCAGCTCTTTTGCTTACAGAGAAAGTTCCGAAACCCACCAGGGTAACTTTTCCGCCACCTTTTAAGGTTTTGGTAACTGCTGTTGTAAAAGAGTCTAAAGCTTCATTAGCTTGTGTTTTTGTAATTCCAGCATCATCGGCCATCTTGGCGATTAGTTCAGCTTTGTTCATAATAATTTTATTTGATTTTTTTAACAGCGACAAATATAGAGGGTTTTTCAATGCAATGATATATTTGAGAAAAAAAATTTTCCACTTAATACTATGTAATCCGCAATTGGTATGGCTTTTAGCAGTATAGGGAGAATTCTACTTTAATTTTTACAAAAAAATACTATTACTAAAACATAATGCCATAGCGGGTTTCGAAAGAATATCATTAAAAACAATGGCAAATGAGGTTAGTAAAGTAAGTAATTTTACGAAATGAATTTTTAGTGGAAAAAATAGTAACACTTACTGCACATTTTGAAGCAGAGAGCTGAAAGAGGCTGTTTTATCACCCCATTTCGCAAAAATCTTCTTTTGTATTTGAGAGGCAAACTGCTTCAGATAATTGTCGCAATCGTCTCTGTGATTAGCAATAAATTGGACAACAAAGTTTTTGCCGCCTTCATCATCATGCCCTAATAATTGATAAAACCTATATTCGGTAAAAAGATTAGTTCCCATTATTTCAGGAATATAAATTTCTTTTTGCCATCGGATCCATTCGGCTAAAATAGTATGATCCACTTTTGTGGTAATGTTGTAAACAAACATGATCATGGAAATTTTATGTCAAGAAATACCGGGCAATGATCGCTATGTTTTACTTCAGGTAAAATAGCTACTTTATTTATTTGTTTTACAAGGATATTCGTAACACAGATATAATCAATACGCCATCCCTTGTTCTCTAAACGTGTGCCGGGGCGCATTACACTCCACCACGAATAATGGTGAGGATCTTTATTGATGTAACGAAAGCTGTCTGTAAATCCATTATTTAGAAATTTATCAAACCAGGATCTTTCTTCCGGTAAAAAGCCAGAAGTCTTTTTATTAGACACAGGATTATGAATATCAATTTCTTTATGTGCAATATTATAATCTCCGCAAACAATTAATTTTTCCCTTGTCTTTTTTAATTCAGTGAGGTAATCTAAAAATTCATCGAGCCAAATGTATTTGTAGGATTGCCGTACTTCCCCGGTGGTGCCTGAAGGGAAATAAGCATTGATCAAAGTGACATCACCAAAATCAGCACGCAATACTCTTCCCTCAAAATCACTTTGGTCTTTGCCGTGTCCATATTCCACATTCATAGGTTTTATTTTACTCAGGACACCTACACCACTATATCCCTTTTTTTGAGCTAAAAAAAAGTATGGGTAATAGCCTGCGGATTCTATAGCAATTCTATCTATGTCAGCTTCGTGAGCTTTTACTTCCTGGATGCAAACAACATCTGCCGGGTCTGTTTTAAGCCAATCAATAAATCCTCTTTTTATAGCAGCTCTTATTCCGTTTACATTGTACGAGATGATGCGCATGAATGAATTTTTTTGCCATGCAGAGTTACAAAAAAAGAAATACATTTATTATGTAAAATGAAAGAAATAAAAGATTTTGAGAGTTTTTATGATACAAATCTAAACACTGCTCTTTCTAATTTAAAATTGCAAAGTAGCGAGGCCACGGGCTGGAAAATAGCTGGTTTACTTTTTTTGATGTTTGCAATTATGTGTTTTCTGCTATCGCAAATTCTTGCGGCAATATTGTTATTGATTTTTACACTTATAAGTATTTATAAGTTCAGGAAAAAGAAAAAATTATTTATCAGGAATTTTAAAGAAACTACTCTCAGAGAGATAATAAAATATTTAGAACCTGAGTTAATTTACAAACCAAACGAATATATATCGCCTGTTGATTATGAAAAAAGCAGCCTGTATAGAAGAATATACGATTACTATGAAGGAAGCGATCTTATTTCGGGAAACTATAGCGATATAAAGTTTTACTGTTCCGGATTAGAAACTGGCTATGACAAGTCTCCCGGAGGAAATACAATCACTACTATTTTTAATGGTTTATTTTTTGCAATTCCATTAAAAATTTACTTACCAGGAGTAATTTACATTTGGCCTAAAGGTGAAGAACAATTGACCACAAATTTTTTGGACGACTATTACAAGCTATTCCCATTACCGGAAGTATATTCAATAAATTTGAACGATACTACTTTTGAAAGTATTTTTTCAGTATATAGCACTTACTCTTCGGACACCTCTTCCTTTATAGATCAGGAATTGAAGAAGTGTTTAATAAATTTAAAAGAACAGACCGGAAAAGAAATCAGGTTCTCTATTATGAGAGGAATTTGTTACCTATCTATTACAATAAATAAAGAATTTTTAAAACCTTTTCTTTCCAACACAGACAATATAGAAATTGTTAAAGAATATTATTTTAGGGTACAGCTTATTTTAAATGTAATAGATCAACTAAATTTTAAAAGATTTACATAAAAATAATTTGGTACCAGTTAATATTATGTTTCATAATCCAGTTGAGGCCTGAGCCATCTTTCTACTTCTTCCAATGGCATATTTTTTCTTTTAGCATAATCTTCCACCTGGTCTTTTGCGATCTTTCCAATTCCGAAATATTTACTTTCAGGGTTTGCAAAATACCATCCACAAACGGATGGCGCAGGATACATAGCTAAAGATTCAGTTAAGGTAATTCCTGCATTTTTCGTGGCATCCAATAATTCAAAAAGTTTGTATTTCTCGGTATGATCCGGACATGCAGGATATCCCGGTGCCGGTCGAATGCCGGCATATTTTTCTTCGATCAATTCTTTTGCAGATAAAGTTTCTCCTTTTGCATAACCCCAAAATTCTTTACGAGTTTTTTCATGTAATAACTCTGCAAAAGCCTCTGCAAGCCTGTCTGCAAGTGCTTGCAGCATAATTTTACTGTAATCATCAAATTCTTTATTGAATCTTTCGATGTGAGGCTCAAGCCCATGCATTGAAACTGCAAATGCGCCCAAATGGTCGCCTTTTCCCGGCTTTATAAAATCGCTTAATGACATATTCGGTTGTCCTGGTGCTTTTTTTATTTGCTGGCGTAAAAATTCAAGATTATAAGTTTTCCCATCCGTGTTCTTAACTTGTAGTGTATCATCAGCAATAGCATCTGCTTCCCAAAAACCAATCACACCTTTTGCAGTAAGCCATTTTTCCTTGATTAATTTTTTCAGAAATACCTGTGCTTCTTCATATAATTTTGTAGCTGCAAGGCCAATCGTTTCATCTGACAAAATCTGAGGAAATTTTCCATGCATTTCCCACGCAATGAAAAATGGTTGCCAGTCTAAATATTCGTAAATCTCATTAAGATCATAATCTTCAAAAACTTTTATCCCGGTAAAAGTTGGTTTTACAGGATTGAAATTTTCCCAATCGATTGGGAATTTATTTTTTATAATTTGAGAAAATGGCAATAAAACCTTTGCAGATTTTTTATTTCCAAAATCATTTTTTAATTTTTCATACTCATTTTTAATCCCGGTTAAAAACTCGCTTTTATTTTCTTTGTTCAATAAATTTCCGGCTACCGTTACACTACGGGATGCATCTAAAACGTGTATGACTCCATTATCATATTCCTGGGCTATCCTAACGGCAGTGTGTAAACGCGAAGTAGTAGCGCCGCCAATCAAAAGAGGAATCGTGAAATTATTTCTTTTCATTTCCCGTGCTACATGCACCATTTCATCAAGTGAGGGAGTTATTAATCCGCTTAGTCCTACCATTGCGACATCTTTTTCTTTTGCAACCTGCAAAATTTTATCTGCCGGAACCATTACTCCCAAATCAATTACTTCATAACCATTGCACCCAAGCACCACGCCTACAATGTTTTTTCCTATGTCGTGCACATCACCTTTTACGGTAGCCATTAAAATTTTTGCAGGACCTGAGCCTTCAACATTTAGAATTCCCGCTTCAATGTTGGCCTGTTTTGTTTTTTCTTTTTCCGCCTCAATAAAAGGAAATAAATAATTTACACTTTTCTTCATAACGCGTGCGCTTTTTACTACCTGCGGCAAAAACATTTTTCCACTTCCAAAAAGATCTCCTACCACATTCATTCCATCCATTAAGGGTCCTTCAATCACTTCTAATGGTTTTGGAAACAACAATCGCGCTTCTTCTGTGTCCTGTTCGATATAATCAGTGATTCCATTTACTAAAGAATGTGTCAAACGTTTCAATACATCTTCTTTTCTCCACGCTTCATCTTTTACTACTTCCTTCCCTTTGGATTTCACGGTTTCTGCAAAGGCTAATAATTTATCAGTAGCATCTTCTTTTCTGTTTAAAATTACATCTTCACAAAGCTCTTTTAATTCAGGATCTATATTTTCGTAAATCTGCAACGCGCCTGCGTTTACAATTCCCATATCCATTCCGGCTTTTATGGCATGATACAAAAAAACAGCATGCATGGCTTCCCTCACAGTATCATTTCCACGAAAAGAAAAGGACACGTTACTCACACCACCACTGATTTTTGTAAGTGGCATTAATCTTTTTATTTCGCGTGTTGCTTCTATGAAATCAACACCATAATTATTGTGCTCTTCAATTCCTGTGGCAATCGCGAATATGTTGGGATCGAAAATAATATCCTGTGGAAGATATCCTGCCTGCTCAGTCAATATTTTATACGCACGTTTACAAATTTCTATTTTACGCTCAATAGTATCTGCCTGCCCTTTCTCATCAAATGCCATTACTACAACGGCTGCACCAAAACTTTTGCAAATAAAAGCCTGATCCAGAAATTTTTCTTCGCCTTCTTTCATGGAAATAGAGTTCACAATGCATTTCCCCTGCACGCACTTTAATCCCGCTTCTATAATGTTGAATTTGGACGAATCTATCATTACGGGAATTTTGGCAATGTCAGGTTCAGCTTGTAATAAATTCAAAAAAGTGACCATCGCTTTTTCGCTATCAAGTAATGCATCATCCATATTTACATCCAATACCTGGGCCCCCCCTTCCACTTGCTGCCGCGCAACAGACAAGGCTTCTTCAAAATTGCCGCTGCGAATTAATCTTGCAAATTTTTTCGAGCCCGTAACATTGGTTCGTTCTCCTATATTAATAAAAAGTGTTTCAGGGCGCACTATCAGTGGTTCTAAGCCTGAAAGCCTTAAAAACGGTCTTATTGTTTTTGTTTCTAACATTTTTTTATTTTTTATCCGAAACTCTGAAACCAATCGGATTCCTCGGTTTAGTTTCCTGTATTAATAATTTTTTTAAATACGCGAATATGGTTTTTATCTCCTCATCGTTTTCACAAGGTGCTGTTCTATCTTTTCTGTTTTCATCCAAAGATCTTTGTTGTCCAAAATCAGTTGCTTCATTTTAGTAAACAGGCGAATAATCTGGAGATTTATCTGGATGGCAGTTTCTGAATTGAGTACGCTTGAAAGCATGGCTACACCTTGTTCGGGAAATGCAGAGATTTTCTTGCCCCTCCCCAACTTGAAGTCGCAATTTGCGACTTCAAGTTTCGCCACTCATTTTGCGCAAGCTGAAACATAAAATCTTCTGGGAATCTTGTAATATTTCTTTTTACCGCTTCATTCAATCTTTTTACTTCCACACCATACATTTCTGCTAAATCCTTATCCAGCATTACTTTCTGTCCACGACTCAGATAAATCTTTTCAAGAATCTTTTTCTCAGAAACCATCACTATTGGCAAATTTGATTTTGGCATAATTTAATTTCTTTTAAATTTTATATTATAAATCGTGTCAATCAAAACCTACTAATTCCCGCCTCTAAGATCACAATTTGCGACCTTAGAGATTCATATTTCCATTTTTTTATTATTATCTATGAAGTTTGAAATCACAGTTTGTGAGATCAAACTTCATCTTGAAGTCACAAATTGTGACCTCAAGGTATTGAACAGGCCACGGCCTGTTCCTATGCTTCCATCACCGGTAATTTTCTTGCTTCATATTTCTTCACTTGTTCAGCGATGTGTTTGATATGTTCGGGCGTAGTACCACAACATCCACCCACAATATTTACAAAACCTTCCTTAGCCCACTCTTCCAAAATGTGAGCAGTTTCTTCCGGCTGTTCATCATATTCTCCAAAGGCGTTCGGCAAGCCTGCATTAGGATAGGCCGATGTATAACAATTCGCTATCTCACTTAATTCCTCAATATGCGGCCGCATCTCTTTTGCACCGAGTGCACAATTTAAACCTACACTTAATGGATTGGCATGAGACACAGAAATATAAAATGCTTCCAGTGTTTGTCCACTCAACGTTCTCCCACTTGCATCCGTAATAGTTCCGCTGATCATTATTGGAAACTCTTCCTTTTTGTTATCCCTGAAATATTTTTTTATCGCATAGATTGCTGCTTTCGCGTTGAGCGTATCAAAAATGGTTTCTATCAAAAGAAGATCCACACCTCCATCTACAAGGCCTTTTATTTGTTCATAATAAGCAGTAGCAACTTCGTCAAAAGTCACCGTTCGAAAGCCTGGATTATTTACATCGGGCGATAAACTTAAAGTTTTATTGAGGGGTCCGATTGCTCCTGCGATGAACCTCACCCCCGTCCCCTCTCCTGCAGAGATGGGGGAAGACAAGAATTCATCAATTGCATTTCTTGCACATTTTGCAGCGGCTACATTTAAGTCATACGCCAGTGATTGCATATCATAATCAGCCTGGGCAATGGAAGTGCTGCTGAAAGTATTGGTTTCAATAATATCAGCGCCTGCTTCCAAATAAGCTTTGTGAATTGCCTGTATTATTTGCGGTTGAGTAATACTCAATAAATCATTATTACCTTTTACATCTTTATGCCAGTCTTTAAAACGTTCGCCGCGATAATCTTTTTCTTCCAACTTGTATTGTTGAATCATCGTCCCCATTGCACCATCTATAATTAAGATGCGTTCGTTGAGACATTCCTGAATTGGTTTGTTCATTTACTTTTAATTTTTTTTATTGAAATTAACTTAGGTTTCTTTAAACCATATTTTAACCATACAAAACCTAAAACACCTGAAACCAGCGATGCCAGGAGGATGGATATTTTCGATTCAGTGATTAAGAAAGGATCCTGGTACGCCAATAAGGTGATAAAAATTGACATAGTAAAACCAATGCCTGCTAAAAATCCAATTCCCAAAACCTGTTTCCATTTGAGATCCAGCGGCAATGAGCTCAAACCAATCGAAACAGCAATAAAACTAAATAAGCAAATACCTAAAGGTTTTCCTATAATTAATCCAGTGAAAATTCCAATGCTGCCCGGAGCCGCCAAACCAGTATTCCACCCTTTAGCAAATACAATAGATGTATTGGCTAGTGCAAAGAGAGGAAGGATAACCAATGCTACAGGTTTGTGCAGCCAACTCTCCATCCGGTAAGAAAGTGATTCTTTTTCTCCCTCTCCGAATGGAATAACAAATGCCAGCAAAATTCCTGCGAGTGTAGAATGAATGCCCGAATGCAACATAAAATACCACATTGCGATCCCACCCAAAATATAAATAATGAGGTGATTAATTTTTAAACGATTTAGAAAAAGCAGAACAACAAAAATTGCCAAAACAATTGACAAATTAATCAATGATATAGATGTGGTATAAAAAATCGCAATAATTAAAATGGCACCCAGATCATCTATCACTGCAATAGCCGCTAATAAAATTTTTAAAGATGCCGGAACGCGTCTTCCAAGCAAAGAAAGAATTCCTATTGCAAATGCAATATCGGTGGCCATCGGAATTCCTGCGCCGGATTGCGTAATAGTTCCGTAATTAAAAAAAGCATAAATAGCCGCAGGGACTACCATTCCACCTACAGCCGCGAAACCGGGAAGCATTGCAGATTTTACATTAGAAAGCTCACCTGCTAAAATTTCTCTTTTCAATTCGAGTCCGATTAGCAAAAAGAAAATAGCCATTAAACACTCATTAATCCAAAGTTCTATACTTAATCCTGAAAAAATAAAATGCCAAAAATTAAGGTAAGTTTCCCCGAAAGAAGAGTTAGCAATTAATAGAGAAATAATAGTGCACCCGATAAGCAATATGCCGCCATTTTCACTTTCAAAAAATCCCTTGAACAACTTGGTTATCTTCATTTCAAATACTTATTATTTAAGAATGGAATTTATTCCCCTAAAAATTAATCCATTAGTTGAATCACTTAATAAATATGTAAACGAAATTTTAAAATCCTGTAGAATTGTGCAGAATGTTTTCGTTTATTAGTTCAGTTAAAGTTGATACAACTTTTACCAGGATTTACGGGCCGAACAATAAACAAATCCGCCCGAATAGTGAGCAAAATTAGAGCAAAGAGAGAATATGACAAAAAGAGTTTGGTGATTTTGGGTTTATCTTTTATCCTCCTGAAGTATTAACAAAACAACTAAGTCCTAACCATTATTTTATCAATAAATACAATCCGGCGGCTAGTGTGGTGCCAATTATAGGTCCAACTATTGGAACCCATGCATATCCCCAATCACTACTTCCTTTTCCTTTAATTGGCAAAATCGCATGCATGATACGCGGTCCTAAATCCCGTGATGGACTAATAGCATATCCGGTGGTTCCTCCCAATGATAAACCAATTGCCCAAACTAAAAACGCTACAGGTATAGCGCCCAGTGAACCTAATCCAATGGGTGTTTTATCTTTTACAATCTCAGCATTTGTAAAATAAAAAATGATGAACATCAACACGAAAGTTCCTATAGCTTCACTCAATACATTCATTACCGGATTTTTAATAGCAGGTTTAGTAGAAAAGACAATTAGTTTTAGGCTAACATCTTCCGTATTATCAAAATGGTCCTTATACATAAGCCAAACTAAAAACGAGCCTAGCATGGCACCTCCCACTTGTGCTAAAATAAACCCGGCTACCCGGTTCCAGGCAAATTGCCCGGCAAGAGCCAGGCCAATCGTGACCGCCGGATTTAAGTGCGCACCACTGTAGGGAGCAGCAAATACAACGCCCACATAAACCGCAAGCGCCCATCCGGTAGTAATTACAATCCATCCGCTATTATTGCCTTTGGTTCCTTTAAGAACAACATTTGCTACTACTCCATTACCGAGAAGGATAAGAAATGTGGTGCCAATAAATTCTGCGAGAACAGGTGTCATAAGGATTCTGTTTAAAAGTTTTTAGGTTGTAGTTTTAGTTTCTAATGTCTTAATTTAGTAATTCTTCTTCGTTTAGTTGTAACCGTTATTTATTACTGCAAACAAACAAATTCCCTCGATTTCTATTTATTTACACATCAACTTGTGCTATTATCTGCCCATGCGATTGCCGCTTTCACTGCCCGTTTCCAGCCTTTGATATTTTCATCCATACTTTTACCAATTTGATTGGGTTCAAAGCATCTTTCCATTTTCCATTGATCATTTATTTCTTTCATATCGTTCCAAAAACCTACCGCAAGGCCTGCCAGGTAGGCCGCTCCCATTGCAGTTGTTTCTGTTATTTTCGGACGAATCACTTTTGTATTTAAAACATCAGCCTGAAATTGCATTAATAAATCATTAGCAGTAGCGCCGCCATCTACACGCAATTCTTTAATGTGGATACCCGAGTCCGCTTCCATCGCTTTCAACACTTCCATTGTTTGATAAGCAATACTTTCTAATGCTGCCCTGGCAATATGTGCTGATTTAGTTCCACGGGTCATTCCTACAATAAGGCCTCTTGCATGTTGGTTCCAATACGGTGCTCCCAATCCTGTAAATGCAGGAACAAAATAAACTCCATCATTATTCTTTATGCTCGTTGCAAGTACTTCAACTTCTGCAGAAGTACGAATAATTCCCAATCCATCACGAAGCCATTGGACAACCGCGCCTGCAATAAATATACTTCCTTCCAAAGCATATTGTATTTCTCCATTTACCTTCCAGGCAATTGTAGTGAGCAAATTATTTTTTGAAATGATGGGTCTGTCGCCAATATTCATCAACATAAAACAACCGGTACCATAAGTATTTTTTACCATTCCCGGTGAAGTACACATTTGGCCAAACAAGGCCGACTGCTGATCTCCGGCCACGCCACCAATTGGAATTTCCGTTGAAAACAAAGCCTCGGAAGTTGATCCAAATATTTCGCTTGATTGTTTTACCTCAGGTAACATGCTTTTGGGTATTTCAAATATTTTCAATAATTCTTCATCCCAATCCTGTGTATTTATGTTGAATAATAAAGTTCGCGATGCATTGGTAATATCTGTTGCATGTACTGCTCCCTTAGTAAGATTCCATATAAGCCATGAATCAATAGTGCCAAAAGCCAATTTACCCGCTTCTGCTTTTTGCCGCGCTCCTTCTATATTTTTTAATATCCAGTTTATTTTTGTCGCCGAAAAATAAGCATCAATCACAAGCCCTGTTTTTTCACGGATTTTGGTTTCGAGATTTTGTTTTTTTAGATTATCGCAAAAATCAGCAGTTCTTCTGTCCTGCCAAACAATAGCATTGTAAACAGGTTTTCCTGTTTCATTTTCCCATACAACAATCGTTTCTCTTTGATTGGTAATGCCGATTGCAGCAATATCTTTACTACTTAATGAAGCCCTGGAAACCGCTTCTGCAGCTACTCCTAATTGTGTTGACCAGATTTCGTTCGGGTCATGCTCTACCCATCCCGGTGATGGAAAAATTTGAGTAAATTCTTTTTGTGCAATTGAAACAATAGTACCCGAATTGTCAAAAACCATTGCACGCGAACTGGTGGTTCCCTGATCAAAAGCTAAAATATATTTTTTCACTTGTTTACTGTTTTAATTGCTGAACATTGGATTGAAACCATGACGGAAAGTACGGATTTAATAAATAATTATTGGCAAGAATTACAAATTCATGTAATTGTTTCTGTTGCCAATCATTATCATAATATAATTCTTCTGCCATAATTTTAGCAATACCAGGCGCCATATCAATAGCTAATCTCGCATCTAAGAAAAGAACCCTTAATCTTCTTGCCAGCACATCTTCAACTGTTCGCGCCATTTCTTCACGTACAGCCCAGACCGCCTGCGCTTTTATATAAATATTTGAGGGAGATAATGGCTCTCCCAATTCATGATTTTCCGAAATTAAATCCCTGATTTTTATTTCATCGCTTCCGTAAATCTGAAGCACATCATTATTTATAATTACTGAATTCAGATAACCATGAATAGGTAAATTTTGAGTAGAACATTTCACAAAAGGCAATCCTGAAATTTTGATGGCTTTATTTAGGGTGTCTTCAGCCATCTTTCTGAAAGTAGTCCATTTGCCACCGATAATAGTTATTAATCCGGAATCCGAAACTATTATTTTATGGCTACGCGATATTTCTTTTGTAGAATCGGTTTCTTTGTCCGGCGCAGCCAAAGGTCGAAGTCCTGCAAAAACACTCAATATATCATTGCGTGTAGGTGGATGAGTTAAATAATCAGAAGCAGTTGATAAAATAAATTCAATTTCCTTTTTCAAAGCTTTGGGTTCAGGATTGTGTTTATCCATAGGAGTATCTGTAGTACCCACAAGCGCCTTTTCATGCCAGGGAATTATAAATAAAACCCTTCCATCTTTCGTTTTTGGTATCATGATGGCATCATCGCTTGACAAAAAAGATTTATCAAAAACCAAATGAATTCCCTGGCTCGATTTTACCAAATCTTTTTTATGCTCATTATCCATTTTTAAAACTTCATCAACAAAAACGCCGGTAGCATTAATCACAGATTTAGAATGTAAAGAATAAATTTTATTAGATTCCAAATCTTTTACAATTACCCCGTTTATTTTTCCATACTCATTTTTTAAAAGGTTGGTTACTTTACAATAATTCAAAACGACTGCTCCTTTTTCTACTGCAGTTTGTGCAATATTAATTGCAAGCCTCGCATCATCAAATTGTCCGTCGTGATAAATAACACCTCCTTTTAATTTTTCTTTTTTTATAGTCGGAAGTACTTCTAAAGTTTTCTTTTTATTAATAGATTTTGATTTACCAAAACTTAGTCTACCAGCCAGCAAATCATAAAATTTTAAACCAAGCAAATAAAAAATTTGTTGAAGTTTTTTATAACATGGAATAATAAAACTTAAATTATGTACCAGGTGAGGTGCATTTTTAATTAATAAACCTCTTTCGTGTAATGCTTCGTAAACCAGGCCGATATTGCCTTGTGCCAAATACCGCACCCCTCCGTGTACAAGCTTTGTACTTCGGCTGGAAGTACCTTTTGCAAAATCTGCGCGTTCCAATAGTAAAGTTTTAAATCCGCGTGAGGCAGCATCCATCGCAATTCCCAATCCTGTGGCGCCTCCACCGATAATTATAATGTCCCAGCTATCTGTTTCGGTTTCAATCTTTTTTATAAAAGAAGGTCTATTCATTTTGCGTGGCTATTTATAGCATTTCAAATATAAATGAAAAGCGCTTTGGTTTAAACTAAAAAACTTCCAGGTTTTACAGCCTGGAAGTTTTTATCAATCGGTTTAATCCTAATTTATTTAGAAAGATAAATTTTCTTATCGCGCATTCGGCACACTTGCCCTCAGCATCCACGCCATCTTTTCGTGCTCTTTCATAACACCAGTAATAAAATCAGAGCTTCCTTTATCATCATATTTTTTATCAAAATCATCAATTAAAGTTCGTGTCTTTCTAATTAATTCATCATGATCAGAAACTAATTCTGCAAGCATAGATTCTGCAACAGGGGAAGTAGATGCATGTTCTTTTAAAGATGTTTCAGAGAGAAATTCCTTCATGCTCCCGATTGCGAAATGCCCCACTTTCCTCACACGCTCGGCTACAGAGTCTATAATTGTTTGCAGTTGATTGTATTGATCGTCAAGAAATAAATGTAAAGCGTGGAAATCGCGCCCCTCAATATTCCAGTGAAATTTCAATGTTTTTGTATAAAGAACAAATTCATCAGCCAGCACTTTGTTCAACTCATCAGCCACTTTTTTGCTATTTGCATTAGAAATACCTGTGTTTAAATTGTCCTGTGTTTTTGTATTTTTTGCCATAATTGTTTGGTTTTATTTATTAATAAAATATAGTTTATTGAATTACAATATGAGTGCCAAGTTTGGTTATTTGAGAGCTTAGATTGTTTATATTTTTATTAAAACAGGAATCTTCAATATTTGTTCATTTACTGTAAGGGAATATTGAATTGGTAAATTGCTTATTATAAAATCCTGCTTATTTGTCGGTTTATTGCAAATGATTTTTAAGAAAAATTATGGATGAAGAAAACTTTCTATCAAAGGAAAAAGTTCGGACGGTTGCTCAATCTGCGGATTATGTCCTGACCTTTCAAACATTACAAATTTTGCCTGCGGGCAATATTCTTTAAATTTCTCCATCATCACAGGTATGGCTACGCGATCATATCTTCCACCATAAATCAAAACAGGCATTTTTAAATTTTTTAATTCTTTGCGGTAATCAAACTTTCCAATATCACTTCCCACAATAAAATCTCCATCCCTACCCACCATCTGGTAATATAATTTTGAATTGAACATATTGGGATAAGGCTGCTGGCCGCGCGATAAAAAATTATTGGGATTATACGCATATAAAAATCCGTAAGGAACTTTAGCATATAATCTCTGATGCTCAGGATCGCTCGATACGGCACCCTTTTCACGAATGATCATTAAAGAATCCCATACTTCAGGATAATTGGTTTTTATTTCATGATTGCTGTTATCATCATTTGCCTGCCACATAAGATAACTGTGAAAAGTATTTGCCAGAATAAGATGACTCACGTGTTCAGGATATTTTAAAGCATATCCCTGCGCAACCACTCCGCCATAAGAATGGCCAAGCACATTCCATTTTTCAAAATGGAGTGCTTTCCTTAACCCTTCCACATCTTCTATGTCTCTGGCCAAAGTGTATTCTTTTACATTTTTAGCAGTATCACTTTTACCTCTTCCAAAAGCATCATAATAAACGATCTCATTATTCTTTGCCAAAGTATCAAATACACGATACCCAATATGAGCACCGCCCGGGCCACCCGGAATTATTAGTAACGGATCCCCATGTCCTACTAATACCACATATAATTTTGCTCCGTTTACTTCAACATATTTTCCATCGGTATAGCTACTTGGATAATTTTGTGCAAATACGATTGTGAAAAATAATAGGAATGCGAAGAATGAAATTGCTTTTTTCATAAAAAAGTTTTAGAAACGGAAGGTATCAAAAAACAGTTTAGTACTGAATAATATATTGATTTTCTCAGAATAAATATTGATATAACTCTTCTACTTTTCCCAATGGTATCACTTCAATATTAAATTTATTTTTACCTAACCCTTTGGTGTTGTATTTACTTACAATTATTTTTTCAAACCCTAATTTTTGAGCTTCCAATATTCTTTGTTCTATCCGGTTCACAGCCCTTATTTCTCCACTCAATCCAACTTCACCTGAAAAACAAATCTGCATAGGCAATGCTACGTCCTCATAAGAAGAAAGTAAAGCGCTTAGTACTGCTAAATCAATTGAAGGATCTTCCACTTTTAACCCGCCGGCAATATTGATAAAAACATCTTTTACTCCAAATTGAAAACCGCCTCTTTTTTCCAAAACAGCAAGTAACAACTGTAACCTTCTTAAATCAAAACCGGTATTAGTTCTTTGAGGAGTTCCATATACACTTTGTGTAACCAACGCCTGCACTTCTATCAGTAAAGGACGTATTCCTTCCATGGTTGCTGCGATGGCAACACCGCTTAATTGTTCTTCTTTTTGTGTAATTAAAATTTCGGATGGGTTGGTAACTTCCTTCATTCCTTCACTGGTCATTTCATAAATTCCTAATTCGGATGTAGAGCCAAAACGATTTTTCAAAGTTCGTAATATCCGATATGCGTAATGACTGTCGCCTTCAAATTGCAATACCGTATCTACCATATGTTCCAAAATTTTTGGTCCGGCAATATTTCCGTCTTTGGTAATATGACCGATCAGAAAAACCGGCGTGTTGGATTCCTTAGCAAATCTTTGAAACTCTGCCGCACTTTCTCTTATCTGCGAAACACTTCCGGGCCCGGATTCTATATAAGGAGACTGAAGTGTTTGTACAGAATCCACTATTACTAATTGAGGTTTCAATTTTTTTACTTCCTTAAAAATGGATTGTGTATTTGTTTCCGTAAGAAGAAAAAAATTTTCATTACTTATTTGAAGTCTGTCGGCCCGCATTTTAATTTGTTGTTCACTTTCTTCACCACTAATATATAAGGTAACAATATTTTTCAATTGCAATGAGGCTTGTAAAAAGAGTGTTGACTTTCCAATACCTGGTTCGCCTGCTACCAATACAATACTCCCTAAAACAATGCCACCGCCAAGCACGCGATTCAATTCTCCATCTTGTGTAATAATTCTTTTTTCTTCTCCGCTGGTAACATCTTGTAATGAAATTGTCCGAAGTCCATTGCTTAATCCGGAAAATTCTTTCCATTCACTTTCCTGCTTTTCATTTCCTTTTACTATTACTTCTTCCACAAAAGTATTCCACTCATTACATGATGGACATTTGCCAACCCACTTTGCACTTTCATGTCCGCAATTGCTGCAAAAAAATGCAGTCTTTGTTTTACTCATTTACCAATTTTTTTTTGTGATAAAGATGATGATAATTATCCGATGAAATTAAACAATCCTCTCCAAGAGAAAACATAAGAAAAGAGAAATGAAAAATATGAGTGAAAGAAATGTTGCTGAAAGAAAATCAGAAGAATAGATACCCGATTTTATTCGTTACAAAAAAAACAAAAGAAAAATTTGCCTGAAAAGTAAAAGAGCCGGTATTGCTACCAGCTCTTTGTACTTACTAACCCATTAAATTCTATTGCTAAATTACAAATTGCAGGCAGATAAACAAATTAAATTTCCCGGATGTGAATAAATTTTTTACTTGTTCCCATATATCAATACTTTAAGGTATTAATTTACTATAACCTGATTATCAATTAATTGTATGAAAAAAATATTTTCAAAATTTTTAAAAAAAAATTTGGTTTATATTATAAACTACTTTACTTTTGTGCTAAATTTATAAAAATGTATAAATTTATTTTATTCCCACTTATTCTAATTAGTTCTTACGGATTAGCACAAGTAAAAATAAGCGGCAAAGTAACGAACAATAAAAAAAAGCCTTTAGCAGAAGTCAGCATCAGTATAAAAGATTCTTATGATGGTGCCACATCTGATTCAACCGGAAGTTACAATTTTATTACAACTGCAAAAGGTGACCAAATTATTACAGCCACAGCCTCCGGATACAAACCTTTTGAAAAGAAAATAAATATTAATACTTCACCCATAATTTTAAATATAGAATTGAAAGAGGCCATCACCGAACTGAAGGCCGTAGTAATAAGCGCAGGAACTTTTGAAGCCAGCGATGCTAAAAGAGCCACTGCTTTAAACCCGATTGATATTGTAACAACTGCAAGCGCCAATGGTGATATCACTTCCGCATTAAAAACTTTACCAGGTACACAACAGGTTGGTGAAAGTGAAGGTTTGTTTGTAAGAGGTGGCACCGCGGACGAAACCAAATATTATATTGATGGTTCATTAGTAAATAATTTTTATTATAGTAGCGAACCCGGACAGGCAACCCGAGGAAGATTCAATCCATTTTTATTCAAAGGAACTATTTTCAGTTCGGGTGGCTATTCGGCATTATATGGACAGGCTCTTTCATCTGTCCTATTATTAGAATCTATAGATCTTCCTGAAAAAACTTCAGCAGATTTTGGAGTTTCTTATCTCGGTGGCATTGCAGGAATTCAAAAACTTTCAAAGAATAAAAAATCATCCTGGGGTATTACTTATGGCTATACCAATCTTTCGCTAGTGTATAACGTGATAAAACAAAGATTCGATTATTTCCAGGTACCTATAGTTCAGGAAGCTGATGCCAATTTCAGAATAAAAACTTCTCATACCGGCATGCTCAAATATTATGGTTATTTCAGCACCACCAATGTTGGATACAGAAGCCAGGATGTTGACTCATTAAATTTGAAAGATGCTTTCGGCCTCAAGAATTTTAATATGTATCACAATTTATCCTGGAAACAATATATAGGAAAAGGGTGGAAGGTAAATGTAGGTTCATCATACAGTACGAATAAAAACAATATCAATGATGAACTTCAGAATGCCGATAATCAAAAACAGGAAATAAATGACAATCCACTTTATGCTTATAAAAATTTCAACCTAATCAACAAAGGACAATATATAAATGCAAAAGTGGTTTTTGAGAAAAAATTAAAAAACCTGAGTGCCATTCGATTCGGAAGTGAGGATAATTTCAGCAATGAAAATTCAGTTTACAATCAATATAACGGCATTAGTTATCCCGAAAAAATTAAAGAAAACATCCTGGCTGGATTTGGTGAGACAGATATATATGTTACCAACAATATAGCAGCAAGAGTAGGTGTTCGCGCAGAGCATTCTCAATTATTAAATACCTCTGATATTGCTCCGCGTTTATCTTTTGCCTACAAATTTCCTGACAAAAGCCAGGTATCTCTTGCTTATGGAATTTATTACCAGGATCCCAATAGTGAGTATTTGCCTTCACTGAATGCATTGCATTTTCAAAAAGCCACACATTATATTGCCCAATATGAAAAGATTACCAAGGATCGGATTTTTAGAACAGAATTGTTTTATAAGAAATATGCAGATCTTGTAAAAACTGATAATGCAAATAATGAAACTTTTACTGCCATAAATAATAATGGTTTCGGAGATGCCAAAGGAATTGAATTTTTCTGGCGGGATAAAAAAACAATTAAAAATTTTGATTACTGGATTTCTTACTCTTATCTCGATACCAAACGCGATTTTCTGAATTATCCTTTTGAATTGGAACCTTCATTTGCTGCAAAACATACAGCATCAATCGTGATGAAAAAATTTGTTACACCTTTAAAAACCCAATTCAATGCTTCTTATACATTTGCAAGCGGTAGGCCTTATTATGACCTTATATATGATTATACTCAAAACAAATATAATTTATTAGAACAGGGAAGAACCAAAGACTATAATAACCTAAGTTTTAGTGTAAATTTTCTGCCATCAATCGGGAAAACAAATGCCAAAGCATTTTCAGTTTTTATATTTTCGGTTACGAATATTTTAGGATTTAATAATGTATATAGTTATAACTTTTCTGTGAACGGACAAAATAAAGTAGCAGTAACGCCTCCTTCGAAAAGATTTATCTACCTGGGATATTATGTAAGTTTAGGAATAGACAGAACGCAGGATGACATTAATAATCACCTATAAGGCTAAGAGTTCACGACTCTATCTCAGAAAAAAAATCAAAAACCTAATAACAAACAACAATAATTTAATAAATCAAAAACAAACAAAATGAAAAAAACAATTCTAATTGCAGTTCTCATTTGCTCTGCTAGTTTCACTTTTGCACAAAGTGCCAAATATGAAAGCGCCATGAAAAGCAATATTGCTCAATTGGATTCCCTGATGATAAATAACAATTATGTGGAACTGGCCAATAATTTTATAAGAATAGGAGATGCCGAAAAAACGCAATGGCTGCCTTATTATTACGCGGCTTATTGTTATGCAACAGGTGGCTTAATGGAGAAAGACAATTCAAAAAAGGACGCAATTGCTGACAGAGCAGATTCTTTGATTACCAAGGCTGTCAATATCCTTGGGAAAGACAATTCTGAAACAGCTTTAATTAAAGCTATGATCGCAACAGACCACATGTTAGTGGATCCGCAAAACCGTTATATGACTTATGGCTCAGCGATCACTGATAATGTTCAGCAATCAGAAACGCTTGACCCAACAAATCCTCGTCCGGTTTTATTTGAAGCTGAGAGTAAATTCAACACTCCTGAAGCTTACGGTGGCGGCAAAGATGCGGCAAAACCATTATTTGATAAAGCAAAACAATTGTTTGACAATTTTAAACCAGAGTCTGATATTTCTCCTAACTGGGGAAGAAGCGCCCTGAATTATTTCTTATCTCAATACAAATAAATTTTTATGGAAAATGATGAAATAAGATTGACTGAAAATGAAGGTATTTTATTAATTACCTCTATGATCAATAAGGCAAAAAACCGTTATAGCGAGAACGGCGTCTTATATCTTCTTTGGGGCTGGCTCATTTTTACATGTTGTATGATCCAGTTTATTTCCCTACACTTTTTCAATTATGAAAAAGTATATTTTGCATGGTATTCAACCTGGATACTGTTTATCTACCAGATATATTATCTGCAAAAAAATAAAAAAAGCCGGAAAGTAAGAATGTACACCGGAGAAATAATCGGCTATGTATGGCTTGTTTTTATTATTACTTATGCGCTTCTTGTTTATATCCTTATTTATAATAAAGCACCACTTGCAATTTCGCCGGCTATACTTGCTATATTTGGGATGCCTACATTTTTGTCAGGGATCATACTAAAATTCAAAGCACTGAAAATTGGAGGAATTTGTTGCTGGAACCTGTCGTTTATTGCTCCATTTGTTAATTACGATTACCAGTTTCTACTCATTGCATGTGCTGTGGTAGCCGCATGGATAATACCTGGACATCTATTAAACCAAAAATTTAAAAAGGAGATTAAATATGGAAGAAAAGCAATTATCTGAAAAAGAAAGCATAGAATTGATCACGTCCATGATTAATAAAGCAAAAAATAAGGTAACTGAATCGGGAGCTTTATATTTATTCTGGGGATGGCTGATATTGTTGTGCTGCATTGTGCAGTTTACCGGCTTACATTTTTTCAATTATACCAACTCCTATTATGTATGGTACTCCACCTGGGTCTTATTAATCTTTCAATTTTTCTATATTATTAAACAGAAAAAATCCTCTAGTGTAAAATCTTACACCGGCGAAATAAACGGATTTGTGTGGCTGGTATTTTTCATTTCTATGGTGCTGGTTATTTTTATCAGTATTCACTTTAAATATTATGAAATAATTTATCCGCTCATATTGGTAATGTATGGTATGCCCACTTTCTTATCAGGCATTATTTTAAAATTCAAGCCTTTGATAATTGGGGGTGCCTCTTGTTGGGTCTTTGCTATTTTGTCTTCTTTTGTTACTTCGGAGTATCAATCTTTATTTATTGCAGCAGCAGTTATTGCCGCCTGGATTATTCCCGGGTATTTATTAAAGAAAAATTATAAGAAAGCAGATAATGGAATTTAAAGAGCTGGATCCCATATTGCATTCACAATTGCGGCTGGCCGTAATGTCACTTTTGATAAGCGTAAAGGAAGCGGAGTTTACGTTTTTGAAAGAAAAAACAAATGCTACATCCGGCAATCTGAGTGTGCAAATCAGTAAATTGAAAGAAGTAGGTTATATTGAAATCATAAAACAATTCAACAATAATTATCCTCAAACTATTTGCAAAATAACGCCTGAAGGTATCATTGCTTTTGAAAATTATGTAAAGGCTTTACAAAGTTATATGACGCTTTGATTAACTAATTACCGATATTCTTAATCGTAAGTTGAAATTTTGTATTCAGGCTAACTTCAAAATTATTTTCTGTGATAATCTGTCTGGCGACTTCGTCTTCCATCACTACTTGTGCCAGGTGCATCGCCAGCATTGAGCCGCTTATCACATTTCCTACCTTGCCATCGATAAATTCAATTTTAAATTTATACCCCGCTTTGCGTCCTGTGCCCGCTCTTTCAAAATCAATTCTGTTAAGATCCAGAACTTGTTGTTCAGAAATTGATTTCTTCATTAAAATTCTGATAATTGGCAAATATTTTTTCCAGATGTGATTATACATTTATAATAGAATAATTTTATTTTTTATCAGTTAAGTTGTCAACATCCGGGAACAGACGAAGTAAAATACAAATAAAAGTAAGTGAAACGCGGATAAAATTAAGGCAAATATTTTAAGATTATAAAAAATTAAGTTTTTTTAGCTTAAAACTGCTATTTAAAAGCCTTTAGTGGCCTGAAAGGTACAGGGTTTACTTAAAATCAAAAAAAATCCCCCACTAAGAAGTAGAGGATGTCCTGATTAAAAACTACACACACTATGTTTATTGAAGACCCCTGTTTATATTTTAAAGTTCAACCAATGTTTATAGTTGTCATTTTTTTTTGCCGCTATAAATTTCATTATTCCCAACCAGAATTTTACTTATATTTATTAAATGGTATAATAGAGTTATTAAATGGGTGGAAAGCAAGTATTCTGCCAGATGGAAGGTCTAAATGCCAGGGAAATGGTACAACGAAATAATGTTTAAATCTATTGAAATAAACCATTTATAAATTTATAGTACATCTACATTAACTATTCCTTAAATTTGTTGCAGTCAACAACTATCAAATAGTAATGGCATTTATTGATATAAAACTTCCAAGATCATTATCCAGGGCATTCAATATTCCTGAAAGTTCACCCAGAAGGCAACAACTAAAAGTCTTACAAAAATTATTAAAGAGAGCGCGATTTACCGAATTTGGGCAAAAATATCTTTTTGATCAAATTCTTTTGAGCAAACATCCCGGAAAAAATTTTCAATTAGTAGTCCCCACGTTTGATTATGAAACTATTTTTAGACAATGGTGGTTCAGGGCGCTTGATGGCAAACGAGATGTATGCTGGCCCGGAGCTATCAAATTTTTTGCTTTAAGCAGCGGAACCAGTGAGTCTTCAAGTAAATATATCCCAATTACTAAGGAACTGATAAGAGCTAATACCCTCACAAGTTTCAAACAATTGATAAGCCTTGCTTCCTATAATAATGTTCCAAAAAAATATGTGGGAAAAGGTTGGCTAATGTTGGGCGGAAGCACTCATTTGCAAAAAAGCACAACTTACTACGCAGGAGATTTAAGTGGTATTCAGGCAAAGAATATTCCCTTCTGGTTTCAGGGAATGTATAAACCCGGAAAGAGAATAGCAAGAGAGCCGGATTGGTCCAAAAAATTGGATGAAATTGTAGAAAAAGCCCCTGAATGGGACATTGCTTTCCTGGTAGGAGTCCCCGCCTGGGTACAATTGTGTATGGAAAAAGTAATAGAAAGATATAACCTTAAAAATATTCACGAAATATGGCCCAACCTGGCTTTTTATGTTCATGGGGGCGTTGCGCTAGAGCCTTATAAAAAAGGATTTAATAAGTTATTGGGTAAACCTATTACCTATATAGAAACATACCTGGCGAGTGAAGGATTTTTGGCTTATCAAAGCAGGCAAAATGCAAAAGGAATGAAGCTTGCTATTAATAATAATATCTTTTTCGAGTTTGTCCCTTTCGACCATTACAATTTTGACATGGATGGAAATATGATTTCCAATCCTGAAACATTAATGATACACGAGGTTGAGAAAAATAAGAATTATGCTATATTGATCAGCACTAATGCAGGCACATGGCGCTATCTTATAGGGGATACAGTTCAGTTTACTGATGTAGAAAAATGTGAAATTATTATCACTGGCCGAACACAGCATTTTTTAAGCATGGTTGGTGAACATTTAAGCGTTGATAACATGAATAAGGCTATCAACCTGGTTAGTGAAGATCTCAATATCTCCATTGGTGAATTTACAGTAGCAGGTGTTCCATACAAGGGTTTTTTTGCACACCATTGGTATATTGCTACGGATGATGAAATAAGTTCAATAACATTGAAAGAGTTGATTGATGAAAAATTGAAAGAATTAAATGATGATTATGAGGTTGAAAGGAAGCATGCGCTTAAGGAAGTGTTTGTAGATGTTTTGAGTGAAGAAACTTTTTTGAATTTTATGAGATTAAAAGGCAAAGTAGGCGGTCAGCATAAATTTCCCAGAGTATTGAAAGGTAAAATACTCGACGAATGGCAAAAATACCTGAAAGGTGTGAAGGTGTAATTTTAATTATTCCGACACATGTTCTTTTATTATCTTTAAAACTTTTAAAGTTTTTCTTCCTTTTTATTTTAAAACTTAAAATTTTTTATCTCTAAATGGCAGATATTATTGAAGCTATACTCAAAGGGCTGGCAATGGGTTTATTGCTTGTGATATCTGTTGGTCCTGTTATATTTACTATAATTAAGCAAAGTGTTAATAACGGGCATGCAGGAGGGTATAGTTTTGTGATTGGGGTTTGGATTAGTGATTTTTTACTGGTTGTACTAAGTAATCTTTTTTCAGAATTAGTAACCATGCTTCTCGATTTTAAGTTGCAAATTGGTATTGCAGGAAGTGTTTTTTTAATGGGAATGGGAATTTTTTATATTTTCTTTAAAAAAGTACATATCCATCCTGAAGATATTTCCTTGCCTCCACTTAAAAGTAGTGATCATGCAAAAATTGCGTTACAGGGATTTTTGTTAAATTCTTTGAATCCTGCGGTAATTGCCTTTTGGCTCACAGCCGCTACGGCTATTGCAGTATCTCATACCATCCGTGATCGAATCATAATTTTTGCAACGGCTCTTCTGTTAAATATGAGCGCCGATATAGTAAAAGTAACTCTGGCAGGTAAATTGCGAAAAAAATTAACTGTCAAAAATATTAGGTTAGTCAATAAAATTTCAGGATTAATATTAGTTATTTTTGGCACTGTCTTACTTTTTGGAGTTTTATTCTTTGTAAGAAAATTGTAACATCATGCGTTCCCTATTTATTTTTTTCAGCTTCAGTGCATTTGCTATAACATGCAGTGCCCAGTCTGATCTTCTTATTCTGAAAAATCACAATCACACTTATAAAACCTTTTTTCCCGGAAGTGAAATGATGTTTTCAACAGCAGACCGGTTTTATGACGCTTATATTACCTCTATAAAAAATGATACTGTATTCCTGGTTCAATATGATGTAAGGCAAGCCTTTACACGGCTCGGTGTATATGTTTTGGATACTGTAGCACAATACCATTTTGGAATCAATTATCATAATATTAGATCCTTTGAAAAAAACAGAAAAAGCTTTGACTGGAATAGTTCGGGTGCCGCTTTGTTCGGGACGGGAGTTTTATTGACAACTGTCGGGATAGTAACATGGGTTGTTACGAAACCAAACACCGAGTATTATGCCAGCCCTCAATTAGTAATTGGAGCAGCAGCAATTGCCGGAGTTGGATATCTACTAATGAAAAGTGGTAATAAGAATATGAAGTTGGGCAAAAAGTACTCAATCGATTATATAAAAATGGAATAAAAAATTGTATTTCAGTTGGACAAAAAATCATATTTTAAAAGAAAAGGCTTATTCAAAAGGTTGGCACGAACTCTTTTAAAAATTATAATATATGGATTTCTGCTTTCATTGTTTTATATCGTTTTATGCAAATGGATAAATCCACCTGTTACAATAACTCAAATCAATAGCCTGTTAAGAGGAAATGGACTGCATAGAGATTATATTAGTTATAATGAAATGGGCGATAATATAAAACTCGCAGTGATGAGTGGGGAAGATCAATTATTTCCCGACCACAATGGTTTTGATTTTAAAAGCATTGAGAAAGCAATGAAACATAACCGAAAAAGCAAATCATTAAGAGGCGCCAGTACTATAAGCCAGCAGGTGGCCAAAAATGTTTTTCTATGGCAACATGGAGGTTATTTTCGTAAAGGACTGGAGGTTTATTTTACTTTTATGATTGAAAAAATATGGGGCAAAAAACGTATCCTACAGATGTACCTGAACGTTGCCCAAACGGGTAAAGGAATTTTTGGCGTGGAAGCTGCTGCCCAACATTATTTTAAAAAACATTCAAAAAACTTATCCAGAAAAGAAGCTGCCATGATTGCCTCTTGCCTCCCCAATCCGGTATTATTTACAATACAACCAATGTCAGCAAGAGTTGCATATCGCTTTCCGTGGATACTAAAGCAAATGGATAATCTGCAGGCAGATCCTGATATTCAGGCATTGTTGAAATGATCTTATCCTATTTTAAAATTTCTTTTGTGTCTTGTTAAATTTTTGGATCTTCTAATGTTTTTAATTTTTATACTTCACAAGGTGTAAATTAGTGAATCTTTATCATCAAAGAATTGGAATTTTAGTGTAAGTAATGTTGATAATTCTGATTTAAATTTCTGATTAATCTGGTCAAAGAAATTTTGAATTGCCTGATGAAATAATTTAGG
>DATKQQ010000214.1:0-5385 GCA_035532615.1 Hanamia sp. | reverse complement strand
AATTCCCAGACCGTCATTTGTCTCAATTCAAACTCTCTGGACAATTCTAATGATGACATACCTTTCTTTTTGGTGCTAAGTTTAAACACTATATGAAAGGCTAAAAGCAACGGAAATTTGCACTTGTCAAACATCGTTCCCCCAGTAGGGCTTTCATCATAGCGATATTTTATGCAGCGCCTTGAAAATGTAACTCCATGTTTCCCAAAAGTAAATAAGCAGAAATTGCAACGAGGAAAGTATGCCATAAACTTTCACCTAAAATAAAATTTTAAATAAAATCTATTTGAATAAAAATTTTACAACTTTCAAAAACTGCCAGTCTATCCATTTTAAAAAATCACAATGTTTTCAAAAAAGCAATATTGCAATAAACTAAAAATAAATAGACTGTGTTATCTTGTGGGAAGATGTATATAATCGCCAAGTTCTTGTAATATAAATGTTTTGTGCTCACAAGGGAATAACTATATAAATGAACGAAAGGCTGTATGTATGATAGAATCACAAGACATGTCCGAATTCGCTTCTGGTGCTTTGCTCATGAATACATGTTCAACAAATATTCCATATTTGTTAACTGCTAAACATGTTACTGATGGTATAGACTACATAAATGCATCATATTATTTTGGATGGTGGAGTTCAACATGCACACCCAATACATATAACCAAACCGCGTATTTATTTAACGGCGCTAATTTAGTCGCGTCAAATCCAAACACAGATTTTTCTTTACTTCAATTACTTCAAATACCGCCATCTAATTATGACATTACTTATTTAGGATGGTCAAGATCTTCAGTTACACCTTCTTCATCTGTTGGAATTCATCATCCTCAAGGAGACCAAATGAAAATTTCATTTGCGGCAAACCCTGCATCAATAGGTACAATCAATAGTACTTATCCAAATGCAGCTTGGAGGGTGTTATGGACCTCCGGAATAGTTGAACCTGGATCATCAGGCTCTCCGCTATTTGATCCAAATAAAAAAGTGGTTGGGCAACTTTCAACAAATACACAGCCTATTGGACCGCCTTGTAATGAGCAAACTGGCGGAACGAATTACGGGAGATTTGATCTTTCCTGGACTGGCGGTGGTACTTATTCTACGCAACTTAGCTATTGGCTGGATCCCAGTAACAGTGGAGCAATGACAACTAATACAACTAATGTCTCAGCATTAATAACTTATCCTTATATGTCAATCTCGGGTGCTGACCTTTTTTGCTCAGGCACTCAAACTTATACTTTAAACGGGGCGCCAGGTGGCGCAACTATCTTTTGGAGTGCAACGCCTTCCAATTTAGCAACGCTAACCCCTCATGGAACTACAGTAGATGTAACCAAAGTCGGTGGAGGAGCTTTCACTCTCGCAGCCTCCGTTTATATTGCTAATTGTTACCCGGCTACAAAAATTGTTCATTTGGGGCCGTATGGCTCAGATGATTATCCCATATCCGGCCCATCAAATGCAAATTGTAATAGTTATGTTACCTACACAACAAATCAATTACCTGGCGTAACTTCCTATAATTGGTTTTACCCTTCATCCTGGACATATGTAAGTGGTCAAGGGACTTACAGTCTGACCTTGAGAGCAACTGGTTCAAATGGTAATTTTCAATCTTCAAATCCGGGCCAATCATCTTTTTCAGAAATTAATATTTATGATGAAGTGGGTAATTTAAAAATGCATAAAATTTTTAATAAAATAAAGACAACAACTTTAAATGTCAGCAATCTACCGACAGGTGTTTATACAATCGAAATTATAGAAGGTTCTTATAAAGAAAGAAAAGGATTGGAGATATTAAAATAGGGATTTATCAAGATAAGAAATCAATTGAACATTGATCATCCTGCAAAAAAGTAAGATTAATTCAGCGTTTCTTATCTTCGGGGCGCTAAATTTTTAAAAGCTCCATCGAAAACTTAAAAGAGATCAAAATAAAAAATGCACCTTCTTTGTTAATGAAAATTAACCTAACAAAACTTGGCAAACGTTTCAACAGGGATTGGATTTTCAGGAACCTGGATTTTCAATTCAATGCCGGAAAGCATTACGCTATCACCGGCCCAAATGGTTCAGGAAAATCTACACTTTTACAAATCATTTCAGGCTCTTCCATTTTTAACGAAGGAGGTATCAGCTATTTTGAAAAAGACTCCCCTATCTCAACAGATAAAATATTTCAGAAAATATCATTTGCGGCTCCTTATATTGACACAATAGAAGAAATGACCTTAACCGAATTTTTTTTGTTTCATCAAAATATGAAAGGATGGTTGCCGGAAATAAATACCAAAGAAATTATTTCTTTATCCAGCCTGGAAAATGCGGCTCACAAACAAATCCGCTATTATAGCAGTGGCATGAAACAAAGAGTAAAACTAGCTCAGGCGATTTTTAGTAATGTGCCAATTGTTTTATTGGATGAGCCTCTTACCAATCTTGACGATGAAGGCGTTGCGCTTTATTATGATCTAATAGAAAAATATTGCAAAAACCGTTTACTCATTATCAGCAGTAATGATAAAAAAGAATATTCTTTTTGCGAGGAAATCATTGATGTGAGAAAATATAAATGATGAACTTATACAATTTAGTAACAAAAAATAACTAAGGTTTTTATTTCCCCTTCATGAATAACCAACATTCGAAATGAACTCATCTCTCATTCCTTTCAGAAAATAAACTGAAAAAAGCTTTGATTCTCCAAAGTAGTTTTTAATTTTGTACTATATCCTTTGAAAACGCAAAAAGATTTCCTAAAAAAATTTCCATCTATCTTCCCGAAAAGCAAATGCTTACTGAATTTCCGCATTTATACTGGTTGATTATACCATTCCAAATTTCTTCTAATATTTTTTATTGTTTTATTAATATCAATCCGCATATCCGGTAAAAGTCAGATTTATCAATATTCTCAAACGAAACTGGTAATACTGATTCTCAATTTTTAGCCGAAGAAAATTTCGCTGATATGCAAACTTTTATTTTAAAGATTTTTTTAAAAAAAATAATAAACAGATTTGCCATTGGTATCTTAGTGTTTTTTATTTTTTCTTATGCAGCGAAATCACAATCAAGAAGCTATGGCCTGGTTTATTCAGATAATATTAGAGGAGGAACCACCATGTTTGGAAATACACTTTTGCAAATTGTTGACAATGGCTCCGTGAATACCGTAAAGATGAATGATAACAGCGCCAATGGAAACAGTATTTATGGCAACGATCTTGAAAACATGCAGTGCGTTGATATTGACGGAAACTCTGGCTACGGAAGCACTACACGTAATTCTTCGTCTTCCGATTTGATTCTTCCCGCCGGAACCAATACTATTATACTTGCCAGATTGTATTGGGGCGGCCGTGTAGCAAATGCTGTTTTTGATCTTACCCAGGTTGCCAATAAAATAGTAAAGATCAGAAAAGGAACTATAAACCCCTACTCCGATGTTATGGCTTTGGGTATTGATGATATTGCTATCACCCCGGGTTATACCGAATACCAGGCTTACGCCGATATCACTTCTTTGGTGCAAAACAATGGCGCAGGTACTTACGAAGTGGGCAATGTTCCTTTAAGCACAGGATCTATTTCCGGTGGTGGTAATAACGGCGGGTGGTGCATTGTTGTAGTCTATGAAAATAATGATCTGCCTTATAACAGCGTAAGATTATACGATGGCTTCCAGGAAGTGAATAATGGAGGAAATCCTACTATATCTACTGTTATACTTTCGGGGTTAGATGTTCCTTCAGGAATGCTTGATTCCTCTGATGCAGAGATGGGTGTGATGGCGTGGGAAGGAGATGCCAATTTATATGGAGATTTTCTTACCATCAATGGTAATACTTTTTCAAATGCAACGAACCAGGCAAACAATCCCTGGAATGGAACCATTACCAACAATGGAGTTCATGTTACCACAAAAAATCCCAACTATACCAACCAAATGGGAATTGATATTGATAGGTTTGATGTTGGAACCGGTTACGGTATTTTACCAAACGCGACCAATGTTACTTTGCAATTTGGCACTAGCTCGGATAAATATTATCCGGGAGTTTTTACATTCTCTATCAAAATGAAAGATCCAACTATTACTTTGGATAAAACAGTTGCGGATGCTAATGATGATCAGTTGGCCGAATCGGGTGAAGTACTTACCTATACTTTGCAGGGTTCAAATAATGGTCCCGGCGATGCCAACCATATTATTGTTACCGACACATTACCAAACACAGTTACTTATTTACCAGGAACACTAAAAGTGATTAGCTCTCCCGGAATTACAGCGGGAATTAAAACTGATAATCCAGGTGATGACGTAGCAGAAAATGATGTGGATGGTTCAGTAAAATCAGTTGTTTTCAGGATAGGTACAGGTGCAAATGCCACGCAAGGTGGCACATTAAAAGCAAATGAAACCTACCAGGTTCAATTTCAGGTAACTGTAAATGACCCTGGAACAGGTAAACCAGTTCCTTCTATAATGAACATTGCAAGGGTGACTTCTCTGTCGGATGCAGGAGTTCCATTTGTAGATGATGGCACGGCTATCATTAATCCTGCAACAGCTATGCTTGATCCTGAAGCAGGACCTCTACCAGTAACTCTTGAAAATTTTTCTGCTTCGCTTTTACCCGAAAATGAAGTAAAACTATATTGGTGCACTTCGATGGAAATTAATTGTAGCCGGTTTGTAGTACAAAGAAGTTATGATGGAAATATATTTTCTGATGCCGAAACAGTAGCCGCCAATGGCACTACTAATTTGTTTCATTCTTATTCTGCTTTAGATAATATTTATTCATTCACAGGGAGTATGGTGTATTATAGATTGGAAGAAATTGATATAAATGGCAAAGAAAATTTTTCTAAAGTAATAGCGCTGAGAATTAAAACAATCAATCAATTGATAACAGTTTCTCCTAATCCTTTCTCCAATTATTTGAATATAAATGTAGAATGGAACCAGGTTGAAATGGCCACCGAAAAGATATTCGCCGCTGATGGCAAAGAAGTATTCTCAAAAATATTACAAATGAATAAAGGGTACAATTATATAAAAATTACCGATCTATCGAACCTAAATAATGGAACTTACATTTTAGAATTGATATCACCTTCTGAAAAAATAATTCAAAAAATATTTAAATAATTAAAACATGAATCCTTACAATGGCTGCCTTAAAGGGCAGCCATTTTTTTGTATTTCGAAATGCTAGTTATACTTCGCAAGGGACAAAACAGTGAATGATTTTATGCGGCCGGGACGCTTTCTTCGGCGGCCTGAACGATTGCCCACTTGATGGTTTAGACCGCTAACGTGTTCCGACCCTTCATCAGAAAATTCATTAATTTACCCCT
>DATKQQ010000213.1:0-5642 GCA_035532615.1 Hanamia sp. | reverse complement strand
TTTTTTAAATTCCCAATCTATTTCTGATAACTTTTGAATACTTTTGGACTGTTGCATAAGTATGAGTTGTTGTTTTTTGTTTATAACTCACTCAAAATTAACAATTTATCTCTACTTATGCAACTTTATTTTAAAATATATATATCTGTTTATCAACATTTTATCAACACCTAAACTTTAGTCAATAACTATTTATATACAGTTAACGAATCTGATTTGAATATTTTTAATGTTGCTAATAGTAATGAACCTGCATTTTCACATACACTCCAGGTTGACTATCATGTTGAAACTATCTATCCTTTTGAAAACAAATTATTTATTGGTTCAAACAATGGGATGTTTATTTATAACATTGAATCCGATCCCGCCAATCCCTCTAACGTCGGTGAGTTTACTCACGCCCGTGCATGCGATCCGGTTATTGCTGATAGCCTGTTTGCGTTTATAACTCTTCATTCCGGAACTACTTGCCTTGGTTATAATAATGAGCTGGACGTTGTAAAGCTTAATAATTTTACAGATGCTTCTTTGGTAAAAATTTATAATCTCACCAGTCCGCAAGGTTTGTCAAAAGATGGAAAGCTATTATTTATCTGTGATGGAACAGACGGATTAAAAATATTTGATGCCACCGATGTAACAAATTTAAAGTTGATAAAACAATTTTCAAACATCGAAACTTATGATGTAATTGCGTATAATAATATTGCGTTGGTTGTGGCAAAAGATGGATTATATCAATATGATTATTCTAATGTGAACAATATTCACCTGGTAAGTAAAATAGGGATTTCAAATAAATAGAGGCTATGAACAGGAATTTGTTTTTTAATTTAGTAATTGCATTGTTAATTTCTTTTTCTGTCTCTGCACAGAAAAATAAAATTCATTTTCATTCTATTAATTCATTTGGTTTAATTGGCGGTGAAAGTGAGGTGAGCACCTCATTTCAAACGATAAATGGAATTCAATTTTCAAATTGGTTTTCAGGAATCGGTGTTGGCATTGATAATTACGAATATAAAACGCTTCCATTATTTTTTGATGCAAGATGGTATTTTGGCAGCGAAAAAAAAGCATATGTCTATGGAGATCTGGGATATAATTTTCCTTTGAAAAATAAACCGGGAAAAGGAATGATCAATTATGGTAACTCTCATTTTAAAGGTGGATTGTATTCTGAATTGGGAATTGGGTTTAAAACGAAATTTATTAAAAAATCTTCAATAATATTTAGCTTGGCACATAGCTATAAACAATTAGAAAGCCGTGCCGAGATTTTGCCTATGTGTATGGACTGTGATGCATATTGGTATAATTATAAATTAAGTTACGGAAGGATTTCGCTGAAAACGGGAATTGAATTTTAAAAATCGTTTCATTCAGTGAAAGAACAAATAATGCTGATTTCTATTTAAATAAATACGTGCTTAAAAATAAAAGAAATTAGTTTTCTTTTTGCCAGGTAACGAGCGCTAATTATAAATCCAGAAATTTTAAATTCCTTTTAATTCCTTCATATTTTGAACGTTTCAAAGGAGATTTTTTAAAGATAATTTTAAAACTTTCTTCAGTTAATTCTTCCCAATCATTTTTAGAAAAATTTAATACCTCGTTCAAAGGAGTAAATCCAATTTCCTCGGTAGGTTTTGAGAACCGGTTCCACGGACATACGTCCTGGCATATATCGCAACCGAATAATTTATTTTCAAACTTGCCTTTCATCTCTTCCGGTATCAGCATATCTTTTAATTCGATGGTGAAATAAGAAATGCATTTACTTCCGTCAATTACTTTATCTGGAAGTATGGCATCTGTGGGGCATGCATCAATACATTTGGTGCATGTACCGCAATAATCTTTTATAAAAGGATTATCTGCTTCCAGTTCCAGATCGGTTATAAGTGTGGCGATAAAAAAAAATGAACCATTATCTTTTGTAATTAAATTTCCGTTTTTACCTACCCAACCCAATCCACTTTTCACTGCCCAACTTCTTTCTAATACAGGTGCGCTATCGGTAAATCCTCTTCCATTTACTTCACCGATATTTTCTTTTATTAATTGCAAAAAAATCTTTAGTTTACTCTTGATTACCTCATGATAATCGTTTCCATAAGCATATTTTGAAATTTGCGGAGCATCAGTATTTTGTTGTTGCGAAGGAAAATAATTCAGCAATAAAGTAATTACAGATTTGGCGCCGGGAACTAATTTGGCGGGATCAGTTCTCAGATCAAAATAGTTTTCCATGTAGCTCATTTTTCCACTGAAACCATTATTGAGCCACGATTCTAATCGTCTTGCTTCCTCATCCATTTTAATTGCTTTCGCAATTCCACAATAATCAAAACCCAAAGATTGTGCTGTTGTTTTTATAAATTCAGTATGTTTTTCTTTCAGCGTCATGTAAATAGCGAAGTTACTTTGTTATTTCTCTTATTGATTAATCCCTTTCTTCTTCTAAATTTGTAATAAAAAATGGAGATAATTCAATTGGAAGATAAGAACCTCGCTCATTATTCTTATTCAATAATAAGCAATAGTGAGATGGCCGTAATTGATCCTGCCAGAAATCCCAAAATCTACTATGATTTAGCAAAACAGCATGAAGCTAAAATTGTGGCTGTGATAGAGACGCACCCACATGCGGATTTTGTAAGCAGCCATTTGGAGATTCATAAAACAATGGGAGCGCCTATTTATGTAAGCAAACTTTTAGGAGCCGAATATGAACATAAAAGTTTTGATGAAGGAGATATCTTAAAAGTTGGAAAAATTTCATTAAAAGCTTTGAACACACCCGGGCATTCGCCCGACAGCATTTGTATTGTAGCCATAGACGAAAATAAAAAATATAAGGCTGTTTTTTCAGGAGATACACTTTTTATTGGAGATTGTGGAAGGCCAGACCTTAGAGAAACTGCAGGAACTCTTACAGCGAAACGAGACGCGCTTGCGAAACAAATGTATCATTCTCTCAGAAATAAATTAATGAATTTACCAGACGATGTGCTGATTTATCCTGCTCATGGTGCAGGGAGTTTGTGCGGAAAAGGATTAAGTGATAAAAATACCAGTACTATCGGAATCGAAAAAGCAGGTAATTGGTGTTTACAAAAAATGTCTGAAGAAGAATTCGTAAAAAAACTTTTAGACAACCAACCTTTTGTTCCTAAATATTTTACTTATGATGTAGAATTAAATAAGAAAGGTGCTGAAAATTTTTCGGAAAGTATTCATAAAGTAATGATCAGTAAAAATCTTCCATCGCGATTAAAAGAGTATCTAATTGTAGATACAAGAGATGAGTCCGAATTTAAAAAAGGATTTTTGAAGGGCTCTGTTAACCTAATGGGAGATGGCCCTTTTGAAACCTGGCTGGGAAGTATTATAGCCCCACATGAAAAATTTTATTTGCTTGCAAAAAGTAAGGATGTTTTGCAATCGATTATTGAACGTATCGCTAAAATTGGTTATGAGGGACAAATAGAATCGGCATTTGTGGCAACTAATATAAATGGAGAAAAGATAAACAAACCTGATGTTGACCATTTCAGAGCTTCTTTGAATGACTTTACTATTATGGATATACGCAATCCTTCGGAAGTGAAGGAAAGAGAAATCTTTAAAGATGCAATTCGTATTCCTTTGTTTGAATTAAGAGAACGCATTAATGAAATTCCAACCCAAAAGCCGGTTATAGTTCATTGCGCACTGGGCTATAGAAGTGCGGCAGCAACAAGTATTATCAAAAATTTTGTAAACACTGCAACAGAAGTCTTTGATTTAGGTGGAGCCATACAAACTTTTTAAAATGATGAAAAATAATAAACAAGCCAGGAAGATTATAGATGTACGCAGGCCGGACGAATTTGCAAAAGGCCATGCAAAAAACAGCATTAATATTCCATTGCAGGAATTGGGAAAAAGATTAGAGGGAAAAAAAAATTAAAGAATCCATTGTGTTTGTTTGTGGTGGTGGCACACGTCATGTAAAAGCTTTTGATTTATTAAAAGCCAACGGAATAATTAGTGAAAAAGGAGGCAGTTGGAAAGATGTTTAAAATGAGGATTGTGTATAAATTCTTTCAAAAACCAAATATCCACAGGCATTCAGATAAACCTGGGTGGTTGTTTCAAAATTAATGTCTTCACCTCCAAACACATTGCGAAAAACTCCTTTTACGTTTGTTACCTGGAAATTCAATCCTTCTGAACTACAGTTTAAAATCACCAAAACCTGGTCAGATTTATGTTTACGCAAATAAGCAAAAACTTTGTGGTCTTCAGGATGCGAAATAATTTGTGTAAGCACATTAGAGTCAGCCGCACGAAGCGCTTTATTATTGAATTTTAGCGCTAATAATGTTTTATAAAAAGTATGCAATTCAAAATTTCCATTCCAGTCTATCTGATCCTTATCAAAAAATTTCAATCTTTTTTTATTAGGTAATTCCTGTCCTGAATAAATCATCGGAATTCCATTCCAGGTGCATGAAAATACGGCGAATAATTGCGCAGCGTCCCCATACTTTTCATACTCGGTTCCGTTCCAGCTATTTTCATCATGGTTGGATGTAAAATAAACTCTCATAGCGCTGCACGGGAATTCTGTTACAGTTTTATATAATACGGTGATCAGGCTTTGCAGATTCATCCTTTGATGATAAAATTCTTCGGAGGCATGCATCCATCGCCAGGTGTAGGTTGCATCAAATACTTTATGATATTCCGGATCTTCACATTCACCCAACCAAAAAAGATTATCTTTTAATTTTGATAATTTCTTTTTTGCCTGTATCCAGAAATCCAGCCTTACCAGGTGAGCCATATCGCAGCGGAAACCATCCAGGTCACATTCTTTTATCCAAAATTGTAATACATCAATCATGTAATCCCATAACTCGGGAACCTCATAATTTAATTGAGATACATCGCTCCATCCGTTAGGATGATGAGGATCTTTGTTTTCATCTTCTACATAAAATTCAGGATGTTCCACAAGCCAGGGGTGATCGTTGCCTGTGTGGTCAGCTACAAAATCAATTATTACTTTAAAATCCAATTCATGAGCCTGCGTTACCAGGTTTTTAAAATCATCCATATTGCCAAATTCCGGATTGATTTCATTATAATTTCTTATTGCATAGTAACTACCCAGGCTACCCAGCCTCCCTTTTACACTTATTGGCGTTATTGGCATAAACCATAAAACCTGGACACCCATATCTTTTAATCTTGGAAGACTTTGGGCAAAAGCTGCAAATGTACCTTCCGCTGAATATTGCCTCACATTTACTTCATAAATATTGGTGGAATAACTCCATTTGGGATGCGTTTTATTCTTTTTTTTATTTGACATAATTTTTATTAAGTTAAAATTTTCCAGTTTAGTAAAGTGCTAAAATAAATCATTATTATCTTTCACCGGATTTGCTAAGCATCTACTTTAGGCGCTTAGGCAAAAAAAACTGCAAACAAATTGTCACTTTTTCCAGCTTGCTATTTTCAGGCCGTAAAGATTTGATATGTTGTGGATTTGCTTTCGGGCATTTAAAAAATGTGACTCAATAATGTTCAGTTCCTTGCTTTGTTCATCTATGCTTTTTTTGTTGACGGTTGTTAAAAATGGTTTC
>DATKQQ010000212.1:0-23594 GCA_035532615.1 Hanamia sp. | reverse complement strand
CATGGCAGATGGTATTTTTGAACTATTGAAAAAAACAAGAACCGGAATAGAAAAAATAAAGTTTAAAGGAAAAACTGGCAGTTCGTCAGGCGATTTTCAACTAAGTTTGTTCCCTGAATAAATATTATAGGGAAACTCCAGAGGATATATAATATTTGAATATAATCTTTTAAAAAGATATTGGAGTATATTATAATTTGTATTAACTTTGCACACATTCTTAAAAAAATCTTAAAAAATCAAACAATGAAAAAATTTCTTGCAATCGTAGCTATTGCTGCCTTCATGACTGCTTGTAACAGCGGTTCTTCTTCAAGTGCGTCAACAACTCCTGCTGATTCAACATCTACTACAACTACCGCCCCTGCTACTGACAGCGCTGCTGCTAGTATGAGTGATTCTGCTTCTAAAATGGCTGATAGTGCCACTAATGTAGCTGATTCAGCTAAAAGTATGATGAATAAAGCAAAAGATAAAATGAACCAGGCCGCAGATAAAATGAAAGAAGGCGCTGATAAGATGAAAGCAGGTGCTGATAAGATGAAAGAGGCAACAAAGAAATAATTTATAAATATTCTTTTTTAGAACTTCCCTCCCCCGAAATATTTCGGGGGATTTTTTATTTTATATCAGTTATTGAAGTACAGGAAAATATATTATTCCTTCTATTGATCTTTGAAGTTCCATAAGGATAGAATTACTTGATTTAATTATTTTTTCATTTTGACATAAATAATATATAGCATTTTTTGTTATTCTTAAACTTATCATTTATCCCTGGAAACTTTGTCAAATAATTTTTCAATCCTATTTATACTATTTTGTACAAACAGATAAACGGATTATCTTTGCACAAGAAAATCAAAAGAATTTCAACAAAAAAATTAATGGAAGAATGAAAGAAGAATTGGATGTTTTGGAGCAAACCGTTGCCAGCGATTATAAATACGGTTTTGTTACAAACATTGACACGGACATCGTTCCAAAAGGCCTTAATGAAGACGTAATTCGACTTATTTCCAAAAAGAAAAATGAACCCGAATGGATGCTCGATTGGAGATTGAAGGCCTATTCTCATTGGCTAAAAATGGAAGAGCCAAAGTGGCCCAATGTGAAATACCCACCTATCAATTACCAGGATATTATTTATTATGCTGCCCCAAAGAAGAAAGCTAAAGTAAATGGTCTTGAAGAAGTGGATCCTGAACTATTAAAAACCTTTGATAAATTAGGTATTTCATTAAATGAGCAAAAGAGGTTGAGTGGGGTAGCGGTAGATGTGGTAATGGATAGTGTTTCTATTGCTACTTCATTTAAAAAACAGCTTTCTGAAGTGGGCATTATTTTTTGCTCTATGAGCGAGGCCATTCAAAATCATCCGGACCTGGTAAAAAAATATTTAGGATCTGTTGTTCCAATGACAGATAATTATTTTGCCGCTTTAAACTCTGCTGTTTTTACGGATGGTTCATTTTGTTTTATACCAAAAGGAGTTCGTTGCCCGATGGAATTATCCACTTATTTTAGAATCAATACAGAAAATTCGGGGCAATTTGAACGCACCTTAATAGTGGCTGAAGATGAAGCTTATGTTAGTTATCTCGAAGGGTGCACTGCTCCAAAGCGTGATGAAAATCAGTTGCACGCAGCCGTTGTAGAATTAGTGGCTTTGCGCAAAGCAGAAATAAAATATTCCACTGTTCAGAACTGGTTTCCGGGTGATGAGAACGGAGTTGGAGGTATTTATAATTTTGTTACTAAACGTGGAATATGCCAGGGTGAATATTCTAAGATCTCATGGTCGCAGGTAGAAACCGGGGCGGCAATTACCTGGAAATATCCGAGTGTAATTTTGAAAGGAGACAATTCTATCGGAGAATTTTATTCTGTTGCTTTAACCAACCATTTTCAGCAGGCGGATACCGGAACAAAGATGACGCATATTGGAAAAAACACCAGGAGTAGAATCGTGTCAAAAGGTATCAGTGCCGGACAGAGTCAGAATAGCTACCGTGGATTAGTAAGGGCAGGAAAAAATGCTTTGAATGCTCGTAATTATTCTCAGTGTGATTCCTTGTTACTCGGCGATAAATGTGGAGCACATACATTTCCTTATATCGAGTCTAAAAATAATACTGCGATTATAGAGCATGAAGCTACCACTTCAAAGATTGGTGAAGACCAGCTTTTTTATTGCAGGCAGCGTGGTATTGATACAGAAGCCGCGGTAGCATTGATTGTTACAGGTTTTGCTAAAGAAGTAATGAATCAACTCCCGATGGAATTTGCTGTTGAAGCACAGAAATTACTGGCAGTAAGTCTTGAAGGAAGTGTAGGCTAAAATCAAAAATCATTTACTAATTTTTATATCATAAAGAATATGTTATCAATCAAAAACATACATGCATCAGTAGAAGGAAAACAAATTTTAAAGGGGATTAACCTGGAAGTTCAGGCAGGAGAAGTTCATGCTATAATGGGGCCAAATGGCGGTGGTAAAAGTACCCTTGCATCAGTTTTGGCCGGAAGGGAAGAATACGAGGTGACAGAAGGTTCAATTGAATTTCTTGGAAAAGATATTTTAGAATTATCACCGGAAGACAGGGGAAGGGAAGGATTATTTCTCGCGTTTCAATATCCTGTAGAAATCCCCGGAGTGAGCACTACGAATTTTATAAAAACTGCCCTTAATGAAAAGCGAAAATATCATGGGCTTCCACCTTTAGACGCAGTTTCATTTATGAAGTTGATAAGGGAGAAAATAAATCTCGTAGAAATTGATAAATCATTATTAACACGTTCTATCAATGAAGGGTTTTCCGGCGGAGAGAAAAAGAAAAATGAAATATTTCAGATGGCTATGCTGGAGCCAAGATTAACCATTTTGGATGAAACCGATTCCGGTTTAGATATTGATGCACTTCGTATTGTGGCCAGCGGGGTAAATAAATTACGTGATGAAAACCGCGCCATTATTGTAATTACGCACTACCAGAGATTGTTGGATTATCTGCAACCCGATTTTGTACATGTATTGGTAAACGGACGGATTGTGAAATCAGGTACTAAAGAACTAGCATTGGAACTGGAAGAAAAAGGATATGATTTTATCAAAGATGAATTGAGTTTATCAGAGGCGGTTTAGATTTTTAATTATTGATTACTGTTTAAAATTTTTTAACTAATTAATCATTATTCATTGCTCGTTACCCAATACTCATAACTTATTTACAATAGATGGAAAAGATCAATATAGAATATTTCGGAGAAAAATTCAATCAACTTCAAACACTGGATCCTGGTAATTTTATTAGTACTATCAGAAGTGAGGGATTCAATGATTTTAGGAAGAAAGGACTTCCCACTTATAAAAATGAAGAGTGGAAATATACAAGTATCAGCGATTTATTCAAAAAGGAATACCATTTATCTGAAGATGAATCAAAGGTTGCAATTTCAAATTCCGAAATAGATGAGTTTCGTTTGCCTGGCAATGAAAATGCAAATGAATTGGTTTTTATAAATGGAAAATATGTTGCGAAACTTTCTACCATTCGATCTACGGAAGACCAAATTGTTGTTTTGCCTTTGGAGGATGCCGCAAACGGAAAATATAAAGATATTGTGAACGAACACCTGGGAAAAAGTAACCTCTTTTTCAAAGATGGAATTCATGCGCTCAATACTTCTTTTATTTATGGCGGTGTTTTTATTTATGCAGTAAAAGGACAAATAATTAAGAATCCTGTTTACCTTTATCATTTTTCAGATGCAAGAGAGAATCATATTTTATCGCAACCACGCAGCCTTTTTTATATAGATGAGAGTGCGAAATTACAATTGGTAGAAACGTATAAAACTATCGGATCAATGGATAGTTTTACCAATGAAGTGATTGAAGTAGTGGTAAACACGAATGCCATTGTTGAATATTATAAAATTCAAAATGATGGTGTCAATGCAAGTCATGTAGGCACGACGCATATCAGGCAGATTGGCAAAAGCTACGCGCATACGGTGGTAGCTACACTCAATGGCGGAATGGTAAGAAACAATACAAATATTATTATGGAAGCTGCAGGAAATGAAGCTCACATGTATGGTTTGTATTTGCTGAAGGGAAATAGCCATGTAGATAATCATACGGTGGTGGATAATACAAAGCCTAATTGTTTTAGTAATGAATTGTATAAAGGAGTTATGGATGATAAATCAACCGGTGTGTTTAGTGGTAAAATTTTTGTAAGGCCGGATGCACAAAAAACTAATGCCTACCAAACCAACAATAATATTTTATTAAGCGACAAAGCAACGATTAATACCAAACCACAATTGGAAATTTTTGCTGATGATGTAAAGTGTTCTCATGGTTGTACCGTAGGAAGGCTGGATGAAGAAGCCTTGTTTTATTTAAGAACCCGCGGAATTTCGAAAGATCATGCAAAGGCAATGTTGTTGGAAGCTTATGCAGTGAGCATTATGGAGCAAATAAAAATAGAGCCTCTTCGTAAATATGCGGAACAATTGATTGATGAGAGATTATCGGGTGGAATGAATTAAACTGGTATAGATCTTTTAAATAAACAACAAATGAAAGAATCAATTGATATCATGCGGGGAGCCAGGAAATTTTTGATTAATTTAATAGATGGGATTTCTATTGAAAAGTTGAATGAAATTCCTTTTGAATTTAATAATAATCTGGCCTGGAATTTTGGTCATGTTGTAGCTACCCAGCAAATTTTGTGCTACCGGGATGCAGGAGTAAAACCGGTAATGAAAGGTGAATTTATAGACAAATATAAATCCGGTACACGGCCTGAAGGTTATATTGATGAGAAGGAATTTGAAATTATTAAGCAAAATTTGATTCAAACAATTGATAAGTTTGAGGAAGACTCAACAACAAATATGTTTGAGAATTACAAAGCATTCGACCTTAAATCGTACCCAGGAGTCAGAATTAAAAATATCAGTGATGCTGCTAAGTTTGTCTGTTTTCATGATGGGTTACATGTGGGTTATTCAATGGCTTTAAAAAGATCGCTAAAAAAATAAAAATGGAAACGTGCATCACATCACAACTTGAGGGAAAAGCACTGATGCATGCCTAACACAAAAAAATAATGGGAACATTAACCGCTATATCACCCACTTTTGATGTAAACACTATCCGGGAATTTTTTCCTGTGCTTAACCGTGAAGTAAATAATCAGTTGCTGGTTTATTTTGATAATGCCGCTACATCACAGAAACCAAAAGTGGTAATTGATGCATTGAGCTATTATTATTCTAATTATAATGCCAACATTCATCGCGGCATACACACACTTGCTGAAGAAGCGACTGCTGCATATGAGGCTACCCGAAATACCGTAAAAGAGTTCATCAATGCAGCATCTGCAGAAGAAATAATATTTACCAGAGGTACCACTGAAGGAATTAACCTGGTGGCATATACGTGGGGAAGAAAAAATATTCATGCCGGCGATGAGATCATTATTTCAACAATGGAACATCATTCGAATATTGTGCCGTGGCAAATTCTTTGTGAAGAAAAAAATGCAGTTTTAAAAGTAATTCCTATTAATGATGATGGTGAACTCTTAATGGATGAATATAAAAAATTACTTTCTTCAAAAACGAAATTGGTATCCATTGCGCATGTTTCTAATGCTTTAGGGACGGTAAATCCTGTAAAAGAAATTATTAAAGCTGCACATGAAGCAGGCGCTTTGGTTTTAGTTGACGGCGCACAATCTACAGTTCATCTTGATATTGATGTACAAAGCATAGACTGTGATTTTTTTGCTTTCTCCGGACATAAAGTTTATGGGCCTACAGGAGTTGGTGTTCTTTATGGAAGGAAAAAAATACTGGAAGAAATGCCGGTGTTTATGGGCGGAGGGGAAATGATAAAGGAAGTGACTTTTGCAAAAACTACCTATAATAGTTTGCCTTATAAATATGAAGCGGGTACACCGAATATTGCAGATACAATTGCTTTAAAAGTAGCATTGGATTTTGTAACAGAAACCGGGAGAGATATCATAAGGAATCATGAAGATGATCTGCTGCAGTATGCAACCGAAGAAATAAAAACAATTCCCGGTTTGCGTATTATCGGAACTGCGAAAAATAAAGTGGGACTTATTTCTTTTGTGATAAAAGATATTCATCCGCAGGATATAGGAGTGTTGTTAGATAATCAGGGAATTGCAGTGAGAACTGGCCATCATTGTACGGAACCATTAATGAATCGTTTCGGAATTACCGGCACAGCGCGCGCATCATTTGCAATGTATAATACCAAAGAAGAAGTGGATAGGTTGATTGCAGGATTGCACAAGACCATTAAAATGCTTTTGTAAAAATGAAGGAATATAAAACGATAAAAGAAACAGAGGAGGAGATAATAGACGAATTTTCTTTTTTTGATAGTTGGGAAGAAAAATATGAATATATTATTGATCTTGGGAAAAAACTGGAGCCACTGGATGATAAATTTAAAGTTGGTGAAAATATTATTAAAGGTTGCCAGTCCACAGTTTGGTTGACATCAGAGTTTAAAGGAGGCAAAGTTTTTTATAAAGCGGATAGTGATGCAATAATTGTAAAAGGATTGGTGAGTATGTTGATAAAAGTTTTATCGGGCCATGAACCAGATGAAATTCTGGATGCAAAACTGGACTTTATTAAAGACATTGGAATGATGACTCATTTGGCTCAAACCCGCTCTAATGGACTGTTAGCAATGGTGAAGCAAATTAAAAATTACGCGTTAGCTTATAAATCAGTGAATGCATAAAACTAAAATACTATGGAAGCAGAAGAATTAAAGGGAAAAGTGATTGAAGTATTACACGGAATTTACGATCCTGAGATTCCAGTTGACATTTTCGAATTGGGTTTGGTATATGAAACAGAGATTCTGCCCATCAATAATGTGCAGATAGTAATGACGCTTACTGCGCCAAGTTGCCCTTCGGCACAGGAGTTACCTGTCGAAGTGGAAGATAAGGTGCGGGCGATAGAAGGCGTCAATGATGTGCATGTTTCTGTAGTTTGGGATCCACCATGGGACAGGAGCATGATGAGCGAAGTAGCGATGCTGGAATTAGGTTTTATGTAATAATGAGTGAATAGTTATCAATATTACTATTAAGCTTAGGTGAAAAAAAACGGAAGTATAATTTATGTAATTGATAAAAATTATTGTTTTAACAAAAAATAATTCATCATGAAAATCACATCACAGGAAGAATACGGTTTACGGATATTGCTGCGCATTGCACGATGTCATGAAGATGAAAGTTTAAGCATACAAGCATTGAGTGTAGCTGAAGGCCTCTCGCCAGCTTATGTGGCCAAACTAACGCGTGTACTTCGACAGGCAGGATATATTAATAGTACTCCAGGTAATATTGGAGGCTATATTTTGGCTAAGCCGGCAACTGAGATAAATGTAAACCGTGTTTTAAAAACTCTTGGGGGTTCCTTATTTTCTAAGGAATTTTGTAGCGATTTTACCGGTGCAAGCAGATTATGTACTAATTCTGTGGATTGTTCAGTTCGTTCACTCTGGCAAATGGTACAGTTTTCTATTGATCAGTTATTAGATAAAATACAATTGAATGATTTAATAGGTAATGAAAAAAAATCAGGCAACCTGCTAAATCAGCTTTTGCAACAACATCAATATCCAAAAATAGAAAGGGTTATATAGTAGTGGGTACTGTCTGGCATAGAGTCCTGTTTATTTTAAATTCATTGACAAAATAATATTTTCTATTTTATCATCCAGTAATTTCTTTGTTTTATCAAATTCATCTAAGTTCTTCAATGATGTATTCACACTAAAATAGAATTTTATTTTTGGCTCTGTGCCACTTGGCCTTGCAGAAATTTGACTTCCATCTTCAGTGACGAATTGCAATACATTACTTTTTGGCAATTCAATTTTTTGTGTTTCGTCTGTAGCTAAATTTTTAGCAATCTGCAATTCATAATCCAATAACTCTTTCACTTTGCTTCCGGCGATTTCTTTTGGGGGATTATCACGGTAACCCTGCATCATCTCTGCAATTTCTTTGGAACCATTCATTCCTTTTTTGGTAAGAGAGATTAATTTCTCATAATAAAACCCATACTGAACATATAGTTCCATTAATTTTTCAAAAAGGGTAAGGCCTTTGTCTTTTTCTACCGCAGCCATTTCGCAAATTATGGCTACTGCACTTACCGAATCCTTATCTCGCACTTTATCACCAATCATCAAACCAAAACTTTCTTCTCCACCTACGACATAATTTTCTTTGCCTTCCTTTTCTCTTATCAATTCTGCAATCCATTTAAATCCGGTAAGCGTATTATAGCAGGAAATATTATTTTTCGCTGCGATTGCATCAATCATGTAGGTAGTCACAATGGTTTTTATGACCATATCATTTGGCTTGGAAACTCCTTTATTTTTACGAGCTTCCATGATATAATTAAATACCAGTAAGGCTGTCTGGTTACCATTTAATAAAACCCATTCTCCGTGATTATTTTTTACGCCGACTCCGACTCTGTCTGCGTCAGGATCAGTCCCCAATAAAATATCAGCATCCAGTTCTTTTGCTTTTTTCAACCCTATACTCATCGTTTCTTTTTCTTCAGGATTAGGATAAATCACTGTAGGAAAATTTCCGTTGGGAGTGGCCTGCTCTTCAACAATATGAACATTATCAAATCCATAGGCAGCCAGTGCTTTTGGCACCAACATAATTCCTGTGCCATGTATAGGAGTGTAAACAATCTTAAGATGATGTTGTTTAATGCACGCATCCGGATTGACACTTAATCCCTTTACCATTTTAATGTAAGCATCATCAATATCTTTTCCAATGATAGAAATATTATTATCATTCCCATTCCATTTAACATCATCCACACTTTTTATTTTTTCCACTTCTGTGATTACGTTTTTATCGTGTGGTGGCACCAATTGGCCGCCATCTTTCCAATAAGCTTTGTATCCATTATATTCTTTTGGATTATGTGATGCTGTAATAACCAAGCCACCCTGGCATTTCAATGTACGAATTGCGAAACTCAATTCGGGTGTAGGTCTTATAGATTCAAATAAATAAACGGTAATGCCATTGGCAGCAAAAATATGAGCAGCAATTTCTGCAAACGCCCTGCTGTTGTTACGTACATCGTGTGCAATAGCCACTTTCACTTCCGGAAAAGATTTATTCAAATAATTAGCATAACCCTGAGTTGCCATTCCAACTGTATATTTATTCATCCTGTTAGTACCAACCCCCATGATGCCACGAAGGCCGCCAGTACCAAATTCCAGGTCTTTATAGAACGCGTCTTCCAATTGTGCAGGATCATTTTTTTGTAATTGACGAATCTCACTTTTCGCGGCTTCGTCATAATTCCCCGAAAGCCATTCGTTTATTTTATTTTCTGTTTTTTTGTCCATGTTATATTTTTTTTTATTATTTAAAGATATTCTTTTTGATTTATTTTCAAAGTCCGATTATACTTTACATGTATTTTTGTTTGATGAGTTTATTCAGCAGAAAATTAATTGTTTTTCTTTTCCTCTTTTCTTTTTTTTCTTTTACAAAAGTGTTTTCGCAAGCAAATAGTGTTAGGATCTCTTTTAGGAAACCAATAGTGAATCATTCAGTGATTATTATGGAAAATAAAGCAGCAGACACTTTTAAATTTTATCCTTTTAATAAAAAAAGAATTCGAATAGTAACGGCAGCCAGCATCGTGGGCTACGGTGGATTGCTTATTGGGTTAAACGCACTCTGGTATGCGAAATATCCTCGCTCTGCATTTCATTTTTTTAATGACGATAATGAGTGGCAGCAAATGGATAAAGCAGGCCACGTTTACAGTGCTTACACAGAAAGTCGTGCAATGATGGAAGCCTGGCGATGGGCAGGATTGTCAAGAAAAAAAAGTATCTGGATTGGCGGATTAAGTGGAGTAGCCTATCAATCGGTTATTGAAGTACTTGATGGGTTCTCTTCACAATATGGTTTCAGTGCCGGAGATTTTGCAGCTAACATGATAGGATCGGCGACTTTTATTTCACAGGAACTGGCATGGAATAAGCAAAAAATAAGACTGAAATTTTCATTTCACAGAAAAAATTATGGGGAAGCAGATTTGGATAAAAGGGCCGATCAACTTTACGGCAAAACAGAAATTGAAAGATTTATAAAAGACTACAATGGACAATCTTATTGGTTAAGTGCCAACATCCAATCATTTTTCCAAGAAACAACTTTGCCGCGATGGCTTAGCATTTCTATAGGTTATGGAGCAGGTGGAATGTTTGGAGGCACAAAAAATATTGGTTATGACGATAATGGAAATATAATTTTTAATCGCATGGATATTAAGCGTTACCGGCAATGGTATCTTTCGCCTGATGTGGATTTTAGTAAGATAAAGACAAATAAAAAAGGAATCAAAGTTTTGTTGTTTGTTTTAAACTCTTTGAAATTTCCAGCACCCACCTTAGAATTTTCGAATGGAAGTTTTAAAGGACATTGGATAGTATTTTGACAAAAGCGATCGATATCCGATCACTGACCACCAACCTCCTGATACCTGATACATGATGCCTTATGTCTGACACCAATATCTCATACCTTGTACTTTCCAAACCAGGTCATCTGCCGTTTTGCATAATGCCTGGTATTTTTTTTAATTTCCTCAATTGCTTTTTCAAGAGAAAACTTTCCATCAAAATAACCGAACAATTCTTTGTAACCCACTGTTTGAAGGGCATTCAGGTTACGATATGGAAATAAATTTTCCGCTTCTTTTAAAAAACCGTCCTTCATCATTTGATCTACCCTGTTATTGATATTGTGGTACAGTTGTTCGCGTGTTAATTCCAATACCATATTTTGAATTTCAAAATTGCGTTCCGCTTTTTTACCCAAATGGAAATCAAGAATTGATTTTCCGGTTGACATTTTAATTTCCAAAGCTCTTAACATTCTTTGTGGATTTTGCATTTCACCTTTGGTATAAAAATCAGGGTCATGTAATTTTATTTCATTGTGCAACCATAAGAATCCATGTAAATGATATTTCTCATTTATTTCTTTATGAATATTTTCAGAAACTTGAGGCATATCATCCATGCCTTCAATAAACGCTTTTATATACAACCCGGTGCCTCCAACCATAATGGCTATATCATTGTTTTCAAATATTTCGGCAGCGGCTTTTAGCGCATATTCTTCAAATATCTTTACATTCACTTCTTCGTGAATAGAATGAGTATTGATAAAATAATGTTTTACTTTTTGAAGTTGTTCCTGAGAAGGTTTTGCCACGCCGATGTTTAATTCTTTAAAACATTGGCGGCTATCGGCAGAAATAATTTGGGTGTTATATGTAAGAGCAAGATTAATTCCGTAAGAAGTTTTGCCAACCGCAGTTGGCCCGGAAATTACAATGCATGTCTTTTTATTCATGTAATTGCAGGTTTGTAAAGAACCCGGCAAATTAAGTTTTAAACTTCCTGAGCAGCGTCATCATCCACTTCCTCTTCCTCCTCGCTTTCACTTCCTTCACTATCTTCTCCTTCTTCACTAAATCCATCCGCAAGAATAGCTGTATTCAAATCGTATTTTTCTTCAATCTCAGAAAGTTTTTCGCTTATCAGTCCTTTGGTACCATATTGGCTTGGTGCTATTCCTTCACTGCGGATACAGGAAGGGTAGGTGATTTTTGGATCTTCCGTTTTATCAACATTGATCAGTTCAACCATAAAAGTCCAGTTTTTATGAAAATCATAAACGTAAATAAATTTTTGATTGGGCTGGCGAATTTCAGCGCCAATAAGAGCTTCCCGCATAAGTAGAGGTTCTACTTTATAAACTTTATCATATTTTTCAAGAGTAATTTCTTTTCCACGCTGCCAGTTATCATTACTCTTGTAAAAAGTAGCACAGTGCTTATTATCAAATTCAAAACATTTCAAAATGGTATTATGGAGCTCTAAAAAGCTTTGTGAATGTTTGATGATCATATCACGGTAAATACTGTCGTCATCTTCCCAATAAACTCTGAATTTTAAAATTGCCATTTCACGAAATTACAGCTAAGTTTTCAAATATGATTTTGAAATAGGCTCTAAATTTTAATGTTAAGATTTTTTTGCAAAAATGATATTATTATTATATGGTTAAAGATGTATAAAAACTCAAACGAGTATTATTTTTCTTCAAACTATCATATTTGCTCCTTTTATCACTTTTATTTTTAAAAGGGAATAAAAAATCCGATCTATCAATAGAACAACTATCGCGTAGATCGGATTGAAATTTATTACAAGATTTAATGGGTACTACCTTAACGCCTCTATCTTTTTTACAAAATTAGATTTAGGTTGTGCACCTACTAATTTATCAACTACTTTACCTCCTTTTACAAAAACGATTGCGGGAATGCTGGTAATTCCATAATTAACGCTTAATTGCGGATTTTGATCCACATTTACTTTTCCGACATTTACTTTTCCGTCATATTCTTTGGAAAGTTCTTCCACTACAGGGCCAATAGCGCGGCAGGGGCCACACCATTCTGCCCAAAAATCAATCATTGTTAGTTTGTCTGAATCCAGGACTTTTTCCTGGAAGTTCGCATCGGTATATTCCTGAGCCATAATTAAATTTTTATTGTTTTAAAATTATTTTTGTGATTATAGGAGTGCAAAGTTACAGCCAATATTTTTTACATGATGAATTGTCATATCCACATTATGTTAATTCTACCTGTACATCCAATTCCGTCTTTCCTTGCAGGTAGCTCGCCATTTCGTCATTCATTTCAAATCCTTTTTCCATAGAATACATTCCGAATTTTAAATGGGAAACGGGGTCATTGATGCAAAATTTTAATGTCGACTTTCCCGGATGATGTTTGACGTTGGCACCTACAAATTCTATTAGTTCTTTGGATACAGACTGCGGATGCATTTCGATTTGTAGTTTTTTGGTACCTGATCTCATCAGCGATTCCAAAAGATTAATGCCACTAACTTTAAACTCATAAGGAGAAGTTTTAAACCGCTGTACGAATGATCCTGTAATATAAACCACCATTCCGGGCTCCAGGTAATTACTGAATTTTACGTAATCCTCGCTCCAAAGCATCAATTCCATTTTGGAAGTATAATCTTCCAGAACCAATACTCCGAATTTATTTCCCTTTTTAGAAACGCGGTGTTGACCTTCTGTTACCAAACCAGCGATTCGAAAGGTTCTTCCCAGATTTGGATGAAGCTTTACCGCATCTTTGAATTCATTAAAATCAGCTATGGTATCAATTTTATAATGCTTCAGTTGAAATTTATAATTGTCTAAAGGATGTCCGCTTAGGTACATGCCGATAACCGCTTTCTCATTGTCTAATAAAGTAATTAACGGCCATGGTTGGCAGTCTGGAATATTTGGTGGCGATACTTCCGCCATTTGCATATCTCCAAATAAAGTGTTGGTATTATTATTCAATTGCGCCTGATATTGATTGCCAAATTTTATTATTTTTTCCAATGAATTGATATTCTCACCGGGAATTGTAAAGAAAAACTGTGCCCTGTGAAAATTATTGTAACAATCAAAAGCGCCGGCGTAGGCAAGGCTTTCCAAAGACTTTTTATTTACTGTTCGTTGGTTTACTCTTTTTATCAGGTCAAAAACAGAAGTGAATGTTCCGTGCTTTTCTCTTTCGTCAATGATGTTTTCTATTGCGGCTTCGCCAACGCCTTTCATGCCACTGAATCCGAAACGGATCTCTCCTTTTTTATTGACTGCAAATCCTTTTTGAGATTCATTAATGTCAGGCCCCAGAACAGTTAATCCCATACTTTTGCATTCCTCCATGAAGAACGTTATTTTTTCAATAGAACCTGCGTGATTGAGCACAGCAGCCATATATTCACTGGGATAATGCGCTTTCAAATAAGCTGTTTGGTAAGCTACCAAAGCATAACAGGTAGAATGTGATTTATTAAAAGCATATTGGGCAAAGGATTCCCAGTCTGTCCATATTTTTTCTAATTTACTTACCGGATGATTATTCTTTTTGGCACCTTCAATAAATTGTGCCTTCATCTTATCAAGCACAGCTCTTTGTTTTTTCCCCATCGCTTTTCGAAGAATGTCTGCATCGCCTTTACTAAAACCGGCAAGCTTTTGCGACAGCAACATTACCTGCTCCTGATAGACTGTAATGCCATAGGTATCTTTTAGAATTTCTTCCATCTCAGGTAAGTCGTAAACTATTTCCTGCCTTCCGTGTTTGCGCTCTATATAATTGGGAATATAAGCAATAGGACCCGGACGGTACAAGGCATTCATGGCAATGAGATCATCGAATTTATCGGGCTTTAGGTCTCTTAAATGCTTTTGCATTCCGGGACTTTCAAACTGAAATGTTCCATTAGTATCTCCACGTTGGAAAAGTTGATAAGTTTCTTCATCATCAAGTTCCAGTGTGTTTAAGTCAATTTCCTTTCCATAATTTTTTTTGATAAGGGCAAGAGCGGTTTTTAAAATACTCAAAGTTCTTAATCCTAAAAAATCCATTTTTAATACGCCTGCGCTTTCAATGTTGCTTCCATCAATTTGTGTTAACCACAATTCTGAATCTTTGGAAGTGGCCACAGGAATCAATTCCATCAGATCCTGAGGAGCAATGATAATAGCAGAAGCGTGGATGCCGGTGTTACGCACAGAGCCTTCCAGTATTTCAGCCTCATGTAATACTTTACTTCGTGTATCCTCACCGTTATATATGTCCCGTAGTTTTAAAATATTACTGATATCATCTGGCCCTACGCCATCTTCAGTCAAGGACTTGGGTCCTGTAACCGGAGCCTGCAATACTTTTCTTAATGAGGTGCCAGGTTTATCAGGGACTAATTTTGCCAAAGCATTACTATCCGACAAAGGTAGATCCATTACACGTGCCACGTCTTTTATACTCATCTTGGCGGCCATAGTGCCATAAGTAATGATTTGGGCTACCTGGTTTTTACCATATTTGCCAACTACATAATCCAATACTTTTTGCCGTCCTTCATCATCAAAATCAGTATCTATATCCGGCATGGATTTACGGTCGGGGTTTAAAAATCTTTCAAAAAGCAAATTGTATTTTATAGGATCGATATTGGTAATACCAATGCAAAATGCCACTACGGAGCCAGCAGCAGAACCTCTGCCCGGACCCACGAAAACACCCATATTTTTTCCGGCGATAATAAAATCACTAACGATTAAAAAATAACCTGCAAAGCCCATTGTTTTGATGGTAAACAATTCAAAGTTGATGCGCTCTTCAATTTCTGGGGTGATGGTTTCGTATCTTTTTTTAGCTCCTTCCCATGTCAGATGCTCCAGATAATCTTCCTGGTTTATAAACTCCGGCGGTACCGGAAAATGCGGGATCAGAATATCTCTTTTTAAATCGAGCACATCAATCTTATCTATTACTTCATTGGTATTGTCTAATGCATGCGGCAGATCTTCAAAAACCGAAAGCATTTCGTTCGTTTTTTTAAAATAAAACTGGTTGTTTGGAAATGCAAACCGTTTGTTCTTTATCATCACATCATCATCGGTAAATTCACGCAGGGCAGGCGTGGACTGCCTTTCGCCGGTATTAATGCAAAGTAAAATATCGTGGGCATTAAAATCTTTTTCATCTACATAATGAGAATCATTGCTGGCAATTACTTTTACATCATATTTTTTTGCAAATTTTAATAATACTTTATTTACTTTGTCCTGGTCAGGAATACCATGTCTCTGAATTTCTACATAATAATCTTTCTGAAAAATATTCAGCCACCATTTGAATTCATTTTCTGCTTCCGCTTCCCCTTTTTTCAAAATCGTTTGCGGCACCAAAGCTCCGAGGCAACAAGTGGTTGCAATTAATCCTTCATGATATTTATGAATTAATTCTTTATCAATACGTGGATATTTTGAATACATGCCTTCTATGTATCCGAGCGAAGTAAGCTTCATCAGGTTTTTATAACCAGTATTATTTTTTGCAAGTAATATCTGGTGATGCCGGGGGTCTTTTTGTTCCTTGGTAAATTGTTTTTGATGCCGGTTTTCAGTAATATAAAATTCGCAACCTACAATAGGTTTTACTTTCAATGAACCATCCGTGTTTTTAAGAGTATGGGCATGTTTCACAAATTCAAAAACACCGAACATATTTCCATGATCGGATATTGCCAGTGCCGGCATTCCATCTGCAATCGCTTTATTGTAAAGAGCTTTGATAGATGCAGCACCGTCTAATAATGAAAATTGTGTGTGTACATGGAGGTGAGAAAATTTCATAGATATTTAAAAAAAAGTTAAAATACATTTGCAAATATCGTGAAAAATGATCGGCACTTTTCTGCAAATTATCAACAGATTTGGTAAAACTTTTTACCCTAATTCCCTACAATCATCAGGCTTCAATTTTTTTTTGTTGTTTTGAGATGTGAAACTTAACTTCGTTTCATTCAGGAAAATAATTATCCATTTTCACCGTTTGTTAAAAAGTTAAGCCTTTTGTTCATTACAGGTAGATCAGGCGAACAGATGTTGCTCACTTTTTTTTAAATAATATTAACCCAATGAATTTGAACAAACTGGCTTTATCAGGCCTTTCTTTATTATTTATTTGCTTTAATCAAACAGCAAGTGCCCAGGCAAGTGTCAACAAAATAGACATTTCAAATAACGGCGAAAATGCATCCCCTGTTTTTATTAATGGAATTTCTTTCACACCAGATGGTATTTTAAGAACTACTGAAAGTGGCGGCACTAAAAGTATTAAATCTATCCCTGCACCAATAGTAACGAGGCAAGAAGTTAGCAAGGCAGTTGCCATTGAAAGTTATTCTTCTTCAACTCTTGAGAAGCTTTCTACACTTCAATATAAGTATGCCATGATGATGGATGTGAACGTGGAATCCTTAAAAAATCTTTCTTTATTAGAATTTATTGATGATTGGTTTGGTACACGATACCGTATGGGAGGCACTACCAAAAGGGGAATTGATTGCAGTGCATTGTCAGAAGCGCTTTTATTGGCTGTTTATGGATTTAGTATTCCCAGGACTGCCAGAGAGCAATATGATGCCACAGAACACATAGATAGAGATGAATTAAGAGAAGGCGACCTGGTTTTTTTTAATACCCGTGGTGGCGTATCACATGTAGGGGTTTATCTGGATAATGATTATTTTTTTCAGGCATCTTCTCATGGAGTTACGATTAGCAGCCTTGATGATGAATATTATTCAAAAAGATTCATTTGTGGTGGAAGAGTAATTGACGCTTCAGTCAGTATTTCAAAATAGAATTGTTTTATTATTAAATTATAAAAGGGAAACTTAGATAGTTCCCTTTTTTAGTATAAACTAATATAGAAAAAGTCTATCTTATTCCTTTAAATTTTGCAATCACTTGTAATGAAATATTCTTTTGTTATTTACAAGGTAATTAATTCAACTCATTAAAATTCTTTCAGAATTCGAATCTTTAATTTGAAAAAGTATCTAAAATCTGGTTATTTAAAATATTCGTTTTTGAAAAAAATATATCATGATAGGCTTCTTCATCTTTCTTTTCATCAGGCATATTTTCTTTTCTTATGAAATCCTGAATACCTGAAATAATTTTGATGAGGTATATATTCCTCTGTGTGGTATCACCTATAGATTCAGATTCCAATGCATGAAAATAGTAATGCCACATTTCCTTTTTGTACTTTAATTGAAAATCATTTTCAGTAAGGGAATCTACAAATTCATAACCCCATTTATATCTTTTTAATTGTGAAAGCAGGTTGATCTTTAAAGAAATGGCATCATGCCTATGCTTAATTTTATTGGATTGTAATGATTGATCTATATTATTTAAAGCAAGTTGAAGAAGGAATTTATCTTTGGTTTTATGATATTTATCTAATTCCTTCTCTGCTTTTTTATATGCTAATCTGCAATAATCAAAATTATTATTCTGCCTTTTGCAATTAGAGAAGAAGGTAATGATTATAAAATAAAATATTATTTTTCTTATTCTTTGCACTATTTGGGTTTAATAATTCATGTAATTTTTTTAATAATTCTCATAAGGATTGATACCTACAAAATATTCTTCAATTTTAAATAAGCCTCTGTGTAGAAACACAGAGGCTAACCAAAAACCATGATTACTCTTTAAAACCTGATCATTATATTATTGAAGTTTCATTTTGTTTCTTTTATTTTTAATGGTACAAATTGATTAAAAACGGGCTCTTTTAAAAAAGAGATGTATGATTATGAAAAAATAGTTGGGTAGAAGAATTAAAAAATTATTCCTTTAAGATTGTATTAACTAATCGTGAGCCCTATGCAAATAGGGTTTTGAGTAAGAATATTTATAAACAAAATCAGATAAATAATTTTTGGAGAGTTTACAATTCTATGTTCAATCCTGCACCGAACCCAAAAGAATTAAGCATTGTTTTTACGGGGGCATCTTTGTTAATAGAAGACAACCCAAACCGGGCAACAGGTGTAAAAGAAAATGCAATTCTATTACTTATTTTATATGATGTATTCAGGTTTATGAAAGTATTAAAATAGACTGATCTTAACCCACTTGAATTAACTCTCGAGCTTTGGTTGCCATTTACCATATTGATTACGGATTCTATTTTGTTTACTACTAAAAAATTAGTGGCAATTCCAACTCCTGGATTGATACTTAATCTTCCCTCGACAATTCTGTATTGCAAAACAATGGGGATGTTGATATATTGTAAAGTATTTTTTGCTGATAGAGTCGCACTGTCTCCGGGCGCAGGATGAGTGCCTGATTTTAAAGGAATGTAAGAAGGACCTGTGAAGCAACTGAGACGATAATTGATATTTCCATTTCTATCCGGGAGTGCATAGATTGTTTTAGAATTGATACTGATAACCCTGTTTGAAATCATCATCCCTGATTGAATTAACCATTTTTTATTTAGTTTATAACCCACTAATATCCCAAAACTATTTGCAAATTGGGGCTTTTCATTTTTTTTAATCTCACTTTTTGCATCTTCTTCAAATTGGGGATGATCACTTTTTATTTTGTAGCTAACTATATCCGGAGAAAAGAAAACGGTTGCGTAGAATGGAGACTCGTGCAATGGTTTTAAAATTCTATTTTTTGCGCCTGTGTATATTGGAGATTTTGAATAAGTAATATTTGAAGTATTAAGGGAAACCTTTTTAGATAGCATACTATCAGGGCTGGACAGTGGGATAGCCAAAGTATGTGCATTCAGAACCTCGGTAGATTCGGATAAATTATCAATATTCAATTTTTGTACATTATTTTGAGAAATTATTTTACCTGTTTTATTTATTTTACCATTATTAAATTTTCCAACTTTATTATTATCATTCACCAAGGTGCCAGCGGTATTTGTATTTTTTTCTTTAGGGTTAATATTTAATGATTCCGACTCCGTTTTTAATAATTCAGTTTCTTTTTTCTCTGTTATTTTTGAAAGTGTTTGAGATAATTGCTTATTAAGTTTTTCTTTTGTATCTGGTATTTTATTTTGCATTGAAGATTTATTATTACCCGCTATCCCACTTTCTTTTTCAGCCCCATTTTTTAACCTTCCCCTTTTATCCATTAGAGTTATTTGATCATAATTTTTCTTCAACTGAACCTTATTCTTTTTATTGAGTTGTAAAATATACATCGCCATTCCTAACGAGAAGATAAGAAGAAAGGAAGCCACTAATTTCAGCTTATGATATTTTTTTGAAATAGAAACCACACTTTTTTTATCAAGGTTTTTATCAATATCCTCCCAAACCTTTGAAGAAGGTTCTTCCTCCAATTTCTCTATTGCGTTTTTAAAAAGTTTATCAATATTGTGTAAATTTTCATTCATATTTGAAGCAAATTTTGAGATGATTGCAAACTGTTACTTATAGCCTTTTGTAACAATGATCTTGCATCTGATAAGTTTGATTTGGAGGTACCTTCGGAAATATTTAAAAGTTGTGCAATTTCCCGGTGTTTCAATCCTTCAAAAACATATAAGTTAAAAACCATTCGGTAAGCCGGAGATAATTTTTGCACCATTAACAAAAGTTCTTTGGTTCCTATTTTTGAAAAAATATTTTCATCATTTATCATATTATCTAATGACACAAAATCAATACTTACAACTGCATGAAGATGTCTTTGGCTTCTATATTTTTGCAGGGCACAATTCATCATAATTTTTCTTACCCAACCTTCAAAAGATCCGGTGGCTTTATATTGGTGAATAAATTGAAATACTTTCATGAACCCCTCCTGCAATATTTCTTCTGCCTCTTCCCTGTTTTTTGAATATCTGAGACAAACAACAAACATCTTTTTACTCAATAAATTATACAACGAAGTTTGGGAATGCCTGTCTCCTCGAACACATCCATCGATTAGGTTTTTGGTTTCTTCCATTATCAGATGTTCTTCTTTCATTGATGCTGTAAATAGGTAAATGGTTGGGTGAGCCCCTGAAACAGGCAGTTATTAGACGTGCCCTAATCTAAAAAATCAGTCTTCCATTAAGTCAAAAAATTGTAATAGATTTTTGAATTTTTATAGACTTGGAAATTTGCACATAGAAGAAACTGGAAATTATTGATAATTAATAAAGAAAATAATTCCTTGGACGGACCATAACATATTCCCCTTTTGTATTCCGTTTCGGTAAGATTTTTTTAAATGAATTATCTTTGCTTATTAAATAAAACTTATGTTGGATAAAATAAAAGATGCCATTGAAGATATTAAAAAAGGCAAGATGGTAATAGTGGTAGATGATGAAGATCGCGAGAATGAAGGAGATTTTATTACTTCTGCAAAAAACGTAACTCCGGAGATTATTAATTTTATGAGTAAAAATGGAAGAGGATTAATATGTATGCCAATATCAGAAAAAAGATGTGATGAATTAAAGCTTGATTTGATGGTGAATAAAAACACGGCTCTTCATGGTACTCCCTTTACCGTAAGTGTGGATTTGCTGGGGCATGGTTGTACTACCGGAATTTCTGCGCACGATCGTGCCAAAACTGTTCTGGCTATTATTGATCCTAAAACAAAGCCTGAAGATTTGGGAAGGCCGGGTCACATATTCCCTTTGAGGGCAAAAAACGGGGGCGTTTTAAGACGAACTGGCCATACAGAAGCAACCATTGATCTTGCGAAACTTGCAGGACATGGAGATGCAGGGGTTTTGGTTGAAATTATGAATGAAGACGGTACAATGGCCCGTTTACCTCAACTGCGTGAAATTGCGGATAAGCATGACCTGAAACTCATTTCTATAAAAGATTTAATTGCATACCGTTTGGAAAGAGAAACCCTGATAAAAGAGGAAACTAGAGTAAAAATGCCAACAAAATATGGAGACTTTGAATTGATTGCATTCACTCAACTAAATACCGGCGAAGTACACATGGCATTAAAAAAAGGAGATTGGAAAAAAGATGAACCGGTATTGGTAAGAGTGCATTCAAGTTGCATGACAGGTGATATTCTCGGTTCACTTCGCTGCGATTGTGGAGATCAATTGCACAATGCCATGAAGATGGTTCAGATCGAAGGAAAGGGCTTGGTATTGTATATGAACCAGGAAGGGCGGGGGATAGGTCTTCTCAATAAATTAAAAGCGTATAAACTTCAGGAAGAGGGATTGGATACTGTAGAAGCCAATTTGAAATTAGGTTTTTCTATGGATGAAAGAGATTATGGAGTGGGAGCGCAAATTTTACGTGAATTGAATATTTCTAAAATAAGACTCATCAGTAATAACCCAAAAAAGAGAGCCGGATTGTTAGGTTATGGAATTGAAATAGTGGAAACTGTTCCTATTGAAATTGTTCCCAACGAGTATAATAAAAAATATCTGCAGACTAAAAGAGATAAAATGGGACATAAGATTTTAGCGAAATGATTAGCTTCCTGATAGCTATCGGGATAACTAAATCGTTTTTCTTACTTTTGGTAATTCTTTTTTTTCATTCTGTTCAATTTTAAATTTTTTATATGAGCATGGTTGATCTTATAATGCCCAAATTGGGAGAAAGCATCATGGAAGCCACTATATTGAAATGGCATAAAAAGCCCGGTGATAAAGTAGAAATGGATGAAACTGTGCTAGATATAGCTACCGATAAAGTGGATAGCGAAGTGCCTTCCACTGCAGAAGGAACCATTGCTGAAATTTTATATAATGAAAATGATGTGGTGCCTATTGGGAAAGTTATAGCAAGGGTTAATACAACCGGTCATGACAATGAAAATATTGATGTGCAACAATATGCTCCTGCTGTTCAACACGAAGAAGCAGAAGTGTTGGAAGAAGTACCCTATCAACCAGATGAAAAAAAATCAATGAATACAGGCAGTTCCGGAATTCGTTTTTACTCTCCGTTAGTTTTGAATATTGCTGCGAGTGAGGGAATTTCTATGAGCGAACTGGAAAATATGGAAGGCACCGGGCAGGATGGAAGAGTAAGCAAAAAAGATATTATGGGTTATTTGGAAAAGAGGAAAAATGCTCCTCAACAAAAGGACAATCAAACCCAACAAACAACTTCAGTTAATGAAGTTCCTGCAACAACTAACCAGGAGTTTGCGCCTACGGTTTTTACCGGGAATGTTGAAATCATAGAAATGGACAGAATGAGGAAGATGATTGCAAAACACATGATTGACAGCCAGAATACCAGCGCGCATGTTACCAGCTTTACAGAATGCGATGTTACCAATATGGTTTTGTGGCGCGAAAAAGTGAAAAAAGATTTCGAGAAAAGGGAAGGTGAAAAAATTACTTTCACTCCGTTATTTTTGGAAACGATTGTAAAATGTATCAAAAAATATCCTCTTATCAACAGCAGTGTGGATGGCGACCGGATAATTATAAAAAAAGATATTAATATAGGAATGGCCACTGCCACGCCTAATGGAAATTTGATTGTTCCTGTAATAAAAAATGCTGACCAATTAAATCTTACCGGTCTTACCAAACAGGTGAATCATTTGGCAAATGCTGCAAGAAATAATAAATTAAAGCCCGATGATACTGCCAACGGAACATTCACGCTCACTAATGTAGGAACTTTTGGAAGTATCATGGGAACTCCAATCATCAATCAGCCACAAGTAGCCATACTGGCTGTGGGCGCTATCAAAAAACGTCCTGTGGTAATTGAAACTGAACAGGGAGACAGTATTGCTATCCGACATCTGATGTATCTTTCATTAAGCTACGATCACAGGATTATTGATGGCGCTTATGGTTCGACTTTCTTAAATGCTGTGGGAAAAGAATTGGAAAATTTTGATGGTAAAAGAGGGTTTTAGTACCTTAAAATTTAAATTGTTGCATTTCCTGTCAAAATAGATTATGCAGCACTTGATAATTGAGGTATCATAACCATATTGATTACTTTTTGTGAGCAGGCAATAATTTCTTTTCCAAGTTTGGTTAAATAATAC
>DATKQQ010000211.1:0-30428 GCA_035532615.1 Hanamia sp. | reverse complement strand
CGCTTTGGATTTTATCCGGCGGAGGTACTTGCTGATCAAATATATTGCACCGGGGAAAATCGAAAGCAACTCAAGCTATTGGATATAAAATTAATTGCCAAGCCCCTTGGGCGACCTTCGGCCCAGGCAGTGAAAATTCATCTAAGTCCTGGCGAGCGTAACCCAATAGAAGGGAAGTTTGGCCAGGCCAAAGTGGCTTATGGATTAAATAAAGTAAGAGCTAAGTTGGTCAACACAAGTACTTCATGGATTGCTGCGATAGGCTCTGGTGCTAAACCTCGTTAAATTAACGAGGCAGGCACTTGTGTCTCAAATATTTTTCTTAAAAAGTATTTTGAAAAATTTATTTAGGTGGGTAATAAATATATTTTTTAATTATAATACGATGAAATCGATTTCGTTGAGTTTATGAGCAGACCCTATTTAACTTCATGAAAAGGAAGCATTGTGCGTAAACAAGATATTTTTATTGCAAAAAATTATTTATCCGAAGATGAAATAGTACACTGAACCGATTGGTATTTATCTTCCTGGAAACAGTGGAATTGCGTGCCAAAATAAACTGCATGTTACTCTATCATTTTGGAAAGAAAATGCAAATAAAATATTAGAATGTAACGATAAAAAAATACTTTCAAACAACGGATCCATCAGCAATGCATAAATGGAAGATAAGGAAAAGTCTTTTAAAATTTATTTGATTCGAAACGAAAATCCTATGAAGCTTTGAACGCCGGTGAGGAAGATATAAAAGAAATAGAACAAAAAATAAAATCAAGAAAGAAAGAAAACTAACGGTTAGCTGCAAAAATTAAAAAACCATTCTGCAAAGCGGAATATTCATTCTAAAAAAAATCAAATAAAACATTATGAAAAAAAACTTCTTATTGAAATTTGTTTTATTATTGATTAGCATATATACGGCTACTAAAGCCAATGTGTATGCGCAATATAAATACCCTTTTCAAAACCCAAAACTTGACGTTGAAAAAAGAATTGACAACATTATTTCCCTGCTCACTCTGGATGAAAAAATATCTTGTCTTGGAACCAACCCGTCTGTGCCCAGGCTGGGAATAAAAGGCTCGGGGCAGATTGAAGGATTGCATGGGGTGGCCTTAGGCGGCCCCAGCAATTGGGGAAGAAGAAAGGTGGTACCCACTACCATTTTTCCTCAATCCTATGGCCTGGGCGAAACATGGGATACGGCGTTGATTAGAAAAGTAGCAGAAACGGAAGCTTATGATGCGAGGTATATTTTTCAAAGTAAAAAATATGATGCGGGTGGTTTGGTGATAAGGGCTCCGAATGCAGATATTGGCCGCGACCCACGCTGGGGGCGAACAGAAGAATGTTATGGTGAAGATGCATGGTTCAACGGTTGCATGGTGCAGGCTTATGTAAAAGGCATACAGGGCAACAATCCTAAATACTGGATGGCGGCTTCGCTGATGAAACACTTTTTAGCCAATAGCAATGAAAATACGCGGCTTTGGTCGTCTTCAGATTTTGATGAACGTTTGTTTCGGGAATATTATTCGCTCCCCTTTCGCATGGGGATAGAAGCGGGTTCCAGGGCTTTTATGGCCGCGTATAACAGCTATAATGGCATCCCAATGATGGTAAACCCGGTATTAGAAAATATTGCAGTAAAAGAATGGGGACAAAACGGAATTATATGTTCTGATGGCGGTGCGCTTGGCGACCTTTGGAAAGTGCATAAATATTATCCGGATAGCGCCTGGGCGGCGGCAGCTTCGGTGAAAGCAGGCATCAGCCAATTCCTCGATAGGTATCGTAATGCTGTTAAAAACGCATTAAACGATGGGCTTTTAAAAGAGAGTGATATAGATAAAGTGATTCGGGGCAACTTCAGAGTAATGATAAAATTGGGGCTTTTGGATCCCCCGGAAATGGTGCCTTATACATCTATTAATGATGGAAAAGAACCGGAACCCTGGCTTAGTACAAAAAGCAAAGAGCTGGTAAAAGAAGTAACCCTAAAATCCATTGTGTTATTAAAGAATAAAAATAATTTTCTCCCGCTTGATAAAACTAAAATTAAATCCGTTGCGGTGATAGGCCCTTATGCTAACAAGGTTTTATTAGATTGGTACAGCGGAACGCCGCCATACACTATTTCGGCCCTGGAGGGAATTAAAAATAAATTAGGCGATAAAGTATCTGTACGATGGACAACGGGAAACGATGCGGACAGTGTAAAGGCGCTGGCCGGTTCATCAGATTATGTAATATTGGTTGTTGGCAATCATCCATGGTGTAACGCCCCGTGGGGGGAGTGTCCTATACCAAGCGATGGCAGAGAGGGGGTTGACCGGAAAACGATTTACCTCGAACAGGAAAGTTTAATTAAAGAAGTATATCGCATCAATCCTAAAACGGTAGTGGTTTTGGTTGCGAATTTTCCTTACGCCATTACATGGACGCAACAGAACATGCCCGCTATTATTCAATTAACGCATTGCAGCCAGGAAGAAGGTACCGCCATAGCGGAAGTTTTATTTGGAGATTATAACCCAGGCGGCAGATTGACTCAAACGTGGCCGCGATCTATGGATCAGCTTCCTCCAATGATGGATTATGATATTCGCGATGGACGTACTTATATGTATTTTAAAGGCACTCCCTTGTATCCCTTTGGGTATGGCTTAAGCTATACCACTTTCAAATATTCCAATTTCAAATTGAACAGTAAGCTGATAAATCCAAACTCTGAAGTGATAGTAACCTTTGATTTAACTAACACGGGTAAACGAACTGGTGATGAGGTGGCACAATTATATATTGCACATTTACATTCTGTTGTTGAGCGCCCTAAAAAAGAATTAAGAGCTTTTGAACGTGTTACATTACAACCGGGCGAAACGAAAACGGTTCAGCTAAAATTTAAAGCCGGCGAACTGAAATATTGGGATGAAAACCTGCACCAATATGTGTTGGAAAATGATGAGATTAAATTGATGGTAGGCACTTCTTCTGATAATTTTAGATTTCAGGGTATAGCCAAAGTAGTAAAATGATACCAGGAAGAAATGGAGTAAAAAGCAGATGCCATACGGAATTCCAAAGCTCTCCGGGTAATTGTCTTCCCGGGTTTATCGAAGGAGAAGTGAGGCTTCAAAAATATCATTTCTAATACGCAGAGTCCCCTTCGGGAGACTCGGCTGAGACTGAAAGACTATCGCAGGCCTCCCGACCTGTGACGCTTCATTATTAATATTTGAAAAATATTGAATGATCCTTGTTGGAAAGGTATTTGAGAGGTGACACCTTTTAAAAAGGTGTCACCTCTACCTGACTAATGTAAAAGTAATTAGTCATTATGAATTATTTCCCATGTTGTATATTTAATTCTAAAAGACCATATATTATAAATTTGGTAAAGGTAAAGAGAGCCTTTTAAATCCTATTATTGAAATATGAAAAGTCCATTATGAAAAATTTATTGACACTTTTATTTATGTATTTGTTTGTTTATGTTGGTTTGGGAATTCCAAATTCAAATGCCCAAATAACTCCTCGCAATCTCTTGCCTGAATTCACCAACCAGGAATTGACACAATCCCTTATGTCACAGGAAAATTTCAAACCTTTCCCACAAACTCCCGAAGGCTGGAAAAAGATCTTGCCTGATTCAGTAATCAAACAATTAATTAAGAAAGGAGATGAGGATCTTAATAAACCATTTGTAGGAATCCCTGCAACCACAATGCTGGAATTTGTGCGTAACAACAACCGCTCTGATTATGAAAAAATCTCTTTTCAAAAACGGAACCAGTTGATGAATTTGGTGATGGCCGAATCAGTGGAAGGCAAAGGACGTTTTATTGATCAGATCATAAATGGCATATGGTCAATCTGTGAAGAAAGTTTTTGGGGCGTCAGCGCTCATTTGGGAATTCAAAAAGCAGGACCGGGATTACCCGATGTACAAGATCCTATCGTAGATCTTTTCACTGCAGAAACCGGCGCTGTGCTCGCCTGGACAGATTATTTTACAGGCCCTGAATTGGATAAGGTTTCAAAATTAATTCGACAACGTATCCGTTATGGAATAAACAGGAGAATCTTTGAACCTATGACCACGGCCAAATACGGCTGGATGGGCAGCAGTAATCCTGATGCCAAACTGAATAACTGGGCGCCGTGGATTGCCTCTAATTATATAACCGCTGACTTATTAATTGAAAAAGATGAAACGAAAAGAACGCAGGCATTAAACATCGCTATCAAAATAATTAATCAATACATTAACGGACTGGGAGATGATGGCGGATGTGATGAAGGGCCCGGTTACTGGACAGCAGCCGGAGGATGTGTGTTTGATGCATTGAATTTATTGTATGATGCCACCGGTGGAAAATTCAACATTTATAAAGATCCTTTTATTAAAAAAATCGGAACTTATATTTACAACACACATATCTCCGGAAAGTATTTTATAAATGTAGCTGATGCACATCCTGAAATGAAACCGGATGGCCTTTTGATTTTCCGCTTTGGCAGCGATGTGGATGCTAAAGACATGATGAATATGGGCAGTTGGGCTTTTCATACTTATAAAGATGATGGGATAGGTATGGAAAGTTTTCACAGAACCCGTAGCCTTTACAATCTTTTGTCTATAAAACAATGCGCTGATTATCCATACAAAGAAAACCCTCCCACCGATGTTTGGTATAATGATGTACAATTAATGTCATCGCGTGCCAATAACGGAATGTTTGTTGCTACTCATGCCGGCACCAATGGCGAAAGCCACAACCACAATGATATTGGTGATTTTATGGTTTATAATGATGGCAATCCTGTAATTATTGACGTAGGATCAGGTACCTATACCGCCCGCACTTTTTCAAAAGACAGGTACCAACTTTGGTTCAATACATCCGCTTATCACAACTTACCTACTATTAATGGAATAGAACAAGGTGCGGGTATTCAATTTGCGGCTACGGATGTCAGTTATACAAACAATAAAAATAGTTCTCAATTGAGTATGAATATCGCCAAAGCCTATCCGGAAGCCGCGGGTGTCATCAGTTGGATACGCGTAGTAAAATTAGATAAAGCCAAAGGAGTTATTGAAGTAACCGATAAATATAAAATGAGCGAAAAACTTACCGGCCTCACTCAAACATTCATGACTGTTTGCAATACAGATATTACTATTGCGGGAAAAATAATTTTCTACATGCCCGATCAAAGCAAAATTTATTTAAATTATAATTCGGCATTGTGGAGCATCCATAAAGAAAAGATGGAACTTACCACTCCCGAAGACCAGGGTTTGAAACATAGCTGGGATGGCAGAACTATTTGGCGCATATTGCTTACCGGTAAATCTCCTGCACAAAATAAATCGGTATCTTATAGAATTTATAAATAGAGAAATTAAAAATAAAGGAAGAATGAATATCGTAAATATTTTGAAAGATCAACCCGCGAACTTAAGGGTCACTTCAAAATGATTGGTACTATAAATCATTTTGTAGTTATCGGAAGGCTTGGGTTTTATTTTTTTTCTTTCCTCAAAATATTTTTTAATTTCTTCAAAATTCTTATCCTTTAGCTATGCGGTCAGTGACTTGAAGGCTCCGGCCCCTGTATCACTTGCACTAAGTGTTCGGGTTTGATGTATTTCTTAAAAGCTGCCTGCACTTGTTCTGCCGTAAGATCAAGGTAATGACGCACAGCGATCATCGGCTGATTCAGTGGTTCCCCATGAATGCTCCAGGAAAGAAGCGAATTTGCAATGCTATTCACACTGGACAAACTTACGGGAATAGATCGTATCTCAAATTGTTTTGCATTTTGTAATTCTACATTATTAACCGCATCGTTTTGCATCTTAGCCAGGTTCTGATAAACCAATGAATCCACGGCTGCTACCTTAACCGGATCGCAGGCATATTCCACAAAAAACAGGGAACGTGTACGATCAAACTGCATCCCCGATCCTGCTCCATATGCGTATCCGTGTTTTACCCGAATGTCTTCCATCAGCCTCGATGCAAATCCATTACCTCCCAATATTTCATTTCCTAATTGCAGCGCATAACGATCCGGGTTATTCAAATTCATACTATCCAGCACTTGTGCCATAAACACCAGATCCTGCGATGAATAAGGATTCTTCACTACTTTATAATTTGATCCATTCAGAGGTACGGGTTTCGGTATCACATCCGGCCTGGGGCCTTCCGACTTCCATCCACTAAAATATTTTTCTACCATCGCCTTTGCTTTCTCCGGCGTTACATCCCCAACCACTGTGATAGTTGTGAGGTCAGGGCGATAAGTTTTATGAAAATAATCTTTAGCATCCTGTAAGGTTAGCGAGTCCACAGTAGCTGGTGTAGCAAGGCGAAGGGCAGGATCACCTTGGGGAAAAAGCCCCTTTCTCAAGTCTATGCTCATAATATACTGTGGCGATTTCATTTCTCCTGCCAGGTATTGTGACAATTGCTTTTGTTGCACATCAAAAGCTTCTTGAGGTAATGCAGGGTGTAGCTCATTCTCTGCCAGCAGTTGCATCCCTTTGTCAAAGTATTCGCTTGGTACTGCAAGGCTAAAGTCGGTACCAGCCGATTCGTTGGCAGAAATATCATCTAATGATTTATGGAATGCTGTCCTGTCCATCGTGGTGGTTCCATAGTCAAACAGGGAACCTAATACCCGGTTCACTCCCTCCTCTCCTTCCGGTTCCTCTATTCCTGCATTGTTATCAATTTGGCCGACTAAAGTAATTGTTTTGCTGACTGATTCAGGTTGAACGATCAGTGTAATTCCATTATCTAACTTCATCGTTACAGGATTCAATGTCCAATGTGGCATCTTCAGTTTGCTTAAATCTTTGGCCGCCCACTCGGGTAAAGGGACATCTAATTTATCATTACCGGCAAAAGATTCTGTACCTCCAAAACCTGAACTGTTTGGTGGACGTTTACCATTTTCACTTGGGGTAAGGATAACAGTTATCTTCTTATCCGGTTGTAAATATTCCCTCGCTACACGGTTCACATCCGCCACGGTTACTTTCCTCATTTGTTGCTCTGCCTCTTCCGGAGATTCAAGTCCCCGCCAGGCCAGCGCGCTTGACCATTCGGAAGCTAAGGAAGTAGAGCTGTTTTTATGGAATTCAAATTGTGCTATTGCAGCCCGTTTAGACGCTTCTACCAAATCGGCAGGAACGCCGTTTTTAAGTGCCTTTTCGATTACATTATTTAATTCTGATTTTGCAGAATCCACACTCGCGCCTTTGGCTAAACTAACTGATATCTGACCTATGCCACCATGGTCAAATGCCTGAACCCATGCACTGGAACCCAGCACTTTCCCTTCTACCTCAAGGGCAGATAATGAACTGCGGGCATTATTAAGCAAATCTATCAGTATCTGTTCTGCAGCGTAATCTTTTGATTGATATCCCGGCATCCGGTATAAAAACTCAACAGACCCGCTCCCGGATGGTGTTGTTTTGGTAATAGTCTGTGGTTGAAACGGTTCTAACGTTACCTTATTGGGATGTGGGGTAGGATAGCCTTGAATGGATCCAAATAATTCTTTTATTTTATTCCACGTGGACTGCAAATCCACATCGCCGGCAATAACAAACACAGCATTATTAGGAACATACCAGGTATCATAGAACTTACGTAATATCGCTGAAGTGGTCTTATCAAAAGAAGGGCGTGTGCCTAAAGGATCCATCTCATAACCGGTACCCGCATACATGATCTTTTCCGCCTCTTCAAATGCCAGGAAATCCGGGTCAGAAATATCGCGTGACACCTCTTGTTCGATAGCGCCTTTTTCCAGGCTCCAGTCTTTTTCAGTGAGAAGGTCTCCGCGCATTCGGGTGGCTTCAATATGTAATAAAATATCGAGGTAATTAGAGGGAGCCATAAAAAAGAACTGGGTAGCATCATTGGTAGTAAAAGCATTATTCTCAGCACCCATCTTACCGGTCATTTCATTGAGCTGGGCGCCTGTCATGCCTTTGGTGTCTCTAAACATCATGTGTTCCAGGGCATGGGCGGTTCCGGGATAACCTTTCGGTGTTTCATACCCTCCCGCCAGATAAGTAATCTGTGTAGTGACCATAGGGGATAATGTATTACGCACTATCACTACTCTTAATCCATTGCTTAAGGTACCGCGAAGAATATTCCCTTCCTGGTGAATCTGCTCTTTAGTTCTGTAAACTTGCTGAGCACAACATACAGTAAAGCCACTTCCTATACATAACAAGAATGCACAGAGAAACAATGTAAATTTTTTTGGAATCATGGTGAAAGGTTATTAATAATAAAAAAAATAAGGGGTAAAGGTCTTTATTTTATGGTTAACATTGATGCTTTGTTAAAACATTTTATGATCAGAAGAAATTTATTCATAGTCATAAAATCTCTTGCTTTAAATTCATTTGCAAAATTAAATTTTGTAAATGTGCCTGTTGAGTCAAATGACAGTAATAATAAATTATCGCTGTTTTTGCTGATTTTGGATTGCTTTCTCTTAATAAATATCTTATAGGTATCACCACGATGCTGATTTGGGTTGATATTATTAAAGCTTAAATACCCCGATTCGTTCATTCCCTTGTAATAAAAATAACACAAGCGCATGCTCTACCATATTACAGTACCTCGCGCCAAGTAGAGAGAATTCTTTGTTGAGACTATTCATTTATTTTTCAACTACTGCTTAATGAAACTGGTGATTTGCTTGAAATTGCTTCCATACAAAGAAATGATATATACACCCCGTGATAAATCCGTTACGTTTATAGATGTTATTGAAGTTCCTGCATTCAGCGATACCATTCTTAAAAGGTTTCCTTTTATATCGGTAACAGTAAGAGTTGCAGGTGAAGTCAATTGCGGGAGCCAAAGATAAAGTGTACCTGTTGCAGGATTCGGATAAGCAATAATAGAAACTGAAGGAGCAGAAATCGTAACTGTATCACTGTAGCTATAACTGCCATCCTCATTTGAAATCTTTAACCTGTAATAATTTGTTGGTGAAAGTTTCCCGGTATCTGTAAACTCATAATTGTTTGAAGTTTGCTTTGCTGCCTGAATAGTTGCAAAGGATGTATAAGCATTTTGCCCGTTCGATTTTTCAACGCTAAAATTATTTGTTATTATTTCGTTTACTGTATTCCAGTTAAGCGTAACTACTTTATTGGCATATTCTCCGGAAAAGATAATGGCAAATTTTCTCTCAGATGTATCTACGACAACAGAAGTATCTACCACAACAGAAGTATCCACGACAACAGAGGTATCCACGACAGAAGTATCAATGACAGCAGAACTATCATTGAATAATGTCACCAAACCTTTATAAGGATTACTGAGGCCGGAACAAGTGGAATCGGCCTGGGAGTTTGAATCATAAATAACACCTCCGACAGCAATATTAGCCACTTTTCCAGTACTATCTTTTGCAAGGAAAAGTCCGCCGCCTTGGGCAATTTTTAAATCCCCTTTTAAAACCATTTTATACGGAATGGGATAGTTCGGTTCCAATCTTAATTGACCTTTTTTTATCTGCGCCTGCCCGGAAACATAAACAGAGTTCTTAAAAGTAACCTTCGCACAATTAGATTTATTGATAATAAGCGTGTCATTCGGAAAACCGATGGGCCACGCTACATTACTGCTATTGTCACCAAAAAATTCTATACTGAAATGACAATAGCCCTGTGCACATCCCACAATACTGTCTGTATTTCCATAATTAGGAAGGCCACCTATTCTAAAAATATACCTGTTATTGACAAATATGCCTGCTGAATCCAGGTAGTAATCGTTGGGAACACTAAGGTTTGTGAAATTTCCTGAAATTTTTACATCACCTATTATCGGGAAAGAATTATTTTCCTGCACTTCAAGATTGCCATTAATAATATTAGGCAACGGGTGTGAAGTGTCTTCCTGCTCAAAATAAAAATAGCTGTCAGGATATAGACAGGTAATATAACCGTTAAAAACGGAACCCGAAGTTGTAAAACTTACGTTATTCCTTGATACCATATTTAAATCAGAAGATACAAAGTCTGCATTTTTGCCAATAAAAAATGTAACACCTCCATCTACCGATCTATTTTCTATTTTGCAATTCAACAATGTGTCATAAGAATTGTCTCCGAAATTAAGGCCTAACGTATTAATGTCGCAATCTTTTGCATAAAATCTACTGCCATTTGCCGAAGCAAAATTAAAGCCTGCGAGCGAATCATCTGAAAACCTTGCCCTAGCTAAAGAATCGACATTAATACTTCCCATGTTGCATGAGAAAAAAGCTGACCTTCATTACTGTTTTCAATAGTTAAATCTGTAACTGAAGTATCACCGCCATGCAAATAAAATAACGTGTGTTGCATCGTAGAAGCAGAATCTATAATCACATGCCCACCATTGCAGTATAAACATTCAAAAAGAAACCCATGTCTATTGCTTCTGGTATCAGGCTTAGGTTTGTACCGCTAACATGCATACTTCTGCAATAAAATCCGGTGCTGTCACTTCTTCCTATTACCAAATAAGGATGACTGGTTGAATAATAAGAAGAATCCCCTACAAATACTGTAACAGTTGAAAGCCCCGACATTGATTTACTAAAAACCACATCATCTAATTCTGTTGGTACTTTGTGAACCGGAGTTTGGTCCGCGGGAATGTTTATCTGTTTCCAGTTAAGTGAATCATTCCACAATGTCGAGGAACTTCCCACCCATAACAAGGTAGTGCCTTCCTGGCCGATTTGTTGGGAGTGTACCATGCCTGACAGCAGAGCGCAAATAATGAAGATAGCTACTTTCTTCATAAATTTGAAGTTTAATTATAAGAAAGGATGGGAATTTAAAGTGGCCTTGCAGGTTATTGAGGTAAATAAAAACTCATGGTCTTATTGAAAACAATTTAAAATAAAATAAATTAAATTAAATTAAATTAAATTAAATTAAATATAAATTTTAGGTAACTAAATTTATTTTCAGAATCAGTCAGAATAAGTGCAAAGCCTCAATGAAATTAAATTTAAGAAGATGTGATTTTCTGTTTGAATTGCCGATTGCTTTTGCAATCGGCATCGTTAATCAGAATTCGCCCAATCTTTTCGTCCTCATGTCCATTGTGATTACTAACCAAGGTCCAATTCAATCAAGCCCTTCATCCCTGAAAAATTCCGTGCACTAAACGATTATCAGGTGCACATGGCCTGGCATTATGAAAACAACATTTTTGATACACTACTGAGCTATTTGGTGCTTTTGTTTTTTCTCCAAGTTGATAATGGGATAAATTTTTCTGTGCTGTCAATCAAAATATAAATAACGTTCTCAAATCTTTTTTGATGTATAAATCTCGAGTTAAGTCGAAATTGATACATTGTAAGAAAAATGTCGGGCTTATTATAACCTGCTTTAAAGTAATAGTATGGATTTTTAGGTGATGGCTTTTGGATAATCATAACATCAATATTGCTTCTTAAACTATCAGGATGTTTTTCTTCGTTCACAATTAAATTTTGAATTTCTCTAAGCTCGAGCACTTTTTCAATAAGCCTATCATCTTGTGAATAGTGATCATTGATGGATGATGCTCTCTTTGTTTGATCAAAACTAACTAAGGCCATCATTATTAAAAAAATGCAGAAAATTATAGTTCTGTACATACATTTTTAGCATAGTGATTGTAAATCTTTTTTCTTCCACTGTTTGTTTTACCCATGTTGGCGCAGCATTCGCATATGTTCCATTGTGATTACTAACTAAAGTTCAATTCATTCAATCCCTTTATCCAAAATACAACTTATCATTATCGTGAATTTATATTTGCGGCTCATAAAGTAAATGTACAATTCTCTTTTTAACAAGAACGCAAGGAACCTGAAAAATTATGACAGTATTTCGCGCCAGGTTGAGCTGTAGATAATCATTAAATTTTTATGAGTTAGTTATGCAACAAACATGTCCGCTTGCACAAACGCGGGGGCATTATTCATGTTTGATATAATTCTCTTTCTTTATTAAAAGAGTTATGCTTGCGGTTATTATCCATAAGTTTTGCAACATCAAAATACCAATCACTATCAAGATGAATTTGTTGTCAAATAAAGCTATTACACCTAATAACTGAAAAAATATTCCTAAAGCAATAGCAGACCAAATAAATATTTTAGGTAAAACCGTTGTGCTTCTTAAAGCAAAACCTAATACTAAAAACAATGAGGGTGCTAATAAAAAAATATGAATGAATGTATTGGTAAGCTCATAACAAGTTAATGCCGCATCTAAATGTCCATTTTGGCCAGCTTGCAAAGCGCCTAATGCAAATGTTCCTTCTGCTAAACTTAGTGCCGTAATAACTGTGGAAGCAAGTAAGGTAAGTCTTCCGGCTAACGTTTGAGAAGTACCTACAAATTGCACCAGTGCCAAAGCAAAAACGACGGACAATATAGTTCCAAATTGTTGAAGCCATGTGTCTATGAGAATATCCAATATTTATGTCCAAATACAAATATTTGTGCAATCGTTGCATTAGGCGGCGGTAAAGGCATCCAATTAAAAGAAGCTGAAAAGTATAATGTAAGGGCAATCGTCCCGATAAACCCACATAAAGATGTCAAAACAATATTTTGCTTTTTCCACATTGTGTTTGAAAATTAAAGCCAATACATACCAAGGTTGAAGATAGAGAAATAAATTATTTTAATTTTTTGCGCTTCTTATTTATTAATAAAATTATTAAAACAATGATCCAGAATAATGCAGCATATAAAAAATACCATGAAACTTCCTGAATGGGTGACACACCAGGAGGAGAAAATATGGCAAGAGAACCTGTAGAAATTATGTGCATTAATTGGGCTAACAAAATACTTCCTGTATTAGTATAAATCCACGTAATTATAATTCTTACTGCAGTCATAAGTACTATGAATGCGATGAAAAAAGGAATAAGATATTTCCCATGCGGAAATGCACCTCCAAGAAAATCAATTACCGGTAAATGCCAAAGCCCCCATAAGATTCCAAGGAGCAAACTTGATTGAATAAAATTATTTTTTAAACGCAGTTTCGGAAAGGCAAAACCAGTCCATCCAATTTCTTCAAAAAAACCAGCTGGTATGGCATAAAAAATACCTGTAAGAGCAAAATTTGGAGTAAATGAAAGTGATACCCAATTTTTTAAAAATAAAAGAACGATCAAAATCAAACAGGGAGGAAGTAATAATACTAAAACATACCACCTAAAAGACACTTTCCATATACCCATCCGTGAGAGCATATTTCGCACTCCCTGCTTTCCATCAATAATTCGGGTCAAAATAATGCTTGCAAAAGGGGGCCCTAAGAGCATTACAGGAAACATAAGGATTCCATCAAGCCTTGGAATGGGTATTCCATTTATTAGTTTTGATGCAACCACGATAAACGCACCTGTCCATGAGATAAAAAACGTAAGAATAAAATAGCATAGGGAAGGCCGCCGCTTTATAAGGTCGTTGATCTTAAAGGTCATTGCTTTTACATTTAGATGGTTAATCAAACAATACCTTGTTACAAACCCTCACATTGATTTTTTTTAGAATTATAAATATATGTCGTATTTTTTTTCTTCTTCAATATTTTTTTCCACTAATATTCTACCAGAGGTCGCGGTTATTGGGCTAGCACAAAAGAGAAGGCCTCACCAGTTGATAAAATTTAAAGAGAGCATTCTAAACTATTTATTCATTTTTCATTTTCCCTTCATCTTGGGGTTTTATGTTTGTCCTGTAATCATTTATTAATCTTTAAAATTAAACATTATGAAAACGACATTCTTATTATCAATCGGATTTTTATTCTCAACTGTTTCATTTGGTCAAACTACGGTAAAAAACAGTGAGGCTATTAAAACGAACAGCGCCGTTTCTGCCAACAAAAGCAGTACACAGGCCAATACCCAGGTAAGCGCTTCCTCTGAAACGCATATTCAATCCAATGCTGTGGCTAATACCAAAAAGGAAAGCAACCGCCAAGTCAAAAATGAAAAACACGCTATGCTTGCTCAAAAGGACAAATTAGCGGCAGAAGCAAGAACTAAAGATCGGGAATCAGAAAAAGTCGCGTCAAAAGATGCAGCTGTTACTACTTCTGAAAAAGCAACCGCAACCGCTAACGTAAACGCAAAGGACAATAAAATAAATAACCATGCGTATGTAAATACGGGAGCGAAAGTGTCATCTGATGCGACGAAAACCACCGGTCAAATTAAAAATGAAGAAGTGGCAAATATTAAAACGCAAGACCATACGGCAATTAAAAACAGCAAACACGTGAAAGCAGAAGTAAATAAAACTGCCATTAAAACAGGTAAGGCCCTACACGAAAATTCTTCTGCGACTGTTCATGTAAGGGCTGCAAGTACCAATAGGATTCATGTAAAGCCGGCTACTATTCAAATGAGATCCATAGCCACGACAACCAATGGAATTAGACTGAAATAAATCACTCAACAGGTTTTGCATTTACTTTGCAAAACCTGTTTTTAAATATAAAAAGATGAAAGGAAGAATTATCTTAAAAGGTCTTATAGCCGGTTTTTTATTGATCAGTTTACCGGGATGGTTACTTGCTGATACAGGCGGACCTGTTTGCCATTTTAAATTCACTAATTTATCAGTGTCGGATTCCATTCCTCCTTCATCCCAGGTGAAAAGTACTACGGTTAATGATCAGTCAAATGAGGAAGTAAAAACGATTGAAGTAGTTCCAAAAGCCCGAAGACAACCTGTGCCTGTGCCTGTAACTGTTGAAATAAAACCTATTAAAATCATTAAACCAAAAATTATAAAGCCGATCATCAGGCCGGTAATCAAAATACTTCATTAAACCCAAAAAATAACCTCATGAAACGAATATTTATTATAACAATCCTTGCAATAAGCAGTGCTCTTTGCTTTGGACAAACGGATAGCAGTAAAAGTACTGCGTCAGTCAGTGTCTCACCCAAATCAACGCTGACACTTGGAACTGTTTATTCAAATAATGCCAGCTATTATGGGGAACGCGCCGAAGAAAATACTCCTTATGTGGCTGTTGCTGCTACGTACCAGCTTAAATCAGGTATATATTTTACCGGGCAATCTTACAAGCTTTTAAATGACAACAGTTCCACTTTGTCTGCTGCGGCTATCGGTGCCGGCGTTACACTTAAAATGAGCAAAAAATTGTCAACGGATATAAGTTACAGTCATAGTTTTTATCCTTCTTATTCACCATTGCTACAGTCAGCCAATGCTGATAATGCCAGTATCAACTTCTCTTATAATGGCTGGATTAAACCAACTGTCAACGGTGATTATGCCTTTGGAAAAACCTCTGATGCTTTTGTTACTGCGGGGATATCAAAGCAAATTAATCTTTTTAGTATAACTAGTAAAGATATTGTTACCATTACCCCTTCAGCAAATGTGGTAGCCGGTACACAGCATTTTTATCAAACTTATATCCAGGAAAAAAAATTACGTGATAGCTTACTGGATATCATTACAGATCCACTCTTTGGCTCATCCGGTAATAACAGTCAAAGCAAAACAGTAATAAATACTTACTTTAATTTACTTTCGTATAGCCTTAAATTACCTCTTGCCTACAATAGGGCTCATTACCTGGTGGAAGCGGCTTACCAGCTATCATTGCTAAGCCCGCAGGCACAAACCGGTAAGGGTAATTTAAATTCATTTTTGACTTTTAGCTTTTATTACCAATTCTGAAACGATGAAAGTATTGATCATTGAAGACGAAAGAACGCTGGCAAAGGAAATAAAGGGATTTCTTGAAAAGGCATGCTACCTTACGGATACCGCTTATTTGGCCGGGCAGGCAAAACAATTGATGTCAGAAAATGAATACGATTTTATTCTGCTTGATCTTGGTTTGCCGGATGGCGACGGGCTTACCCTTTTGAATGATACCAAAAAAATGTGTTCCAATGCTTCTTACATCATTCTTACTGCCAGGGGTAAACTGGAAGACAGAATCAAGGGCCTGGATCTCGGTGCAGATGACTATCTTCCAAAGCCTTTTTCCTTACTAGAATTACAATCCAGAATGCAAGCCATATCCCGTAGAAAATCGGGAAATAATGACCCTGTGGTAGAATTGGGCGATTTCAATATTGACTTAAACAAACGGACGGTTCGGTTTGAAGAAGAAGAAATAGAATTATCGAGAAAAGAATTTGATTTACTAAGCTACATGCTGTTACATAAAAACAGGCCTCTCACGCGCATGCAGCTAAACGAGCACATTTGGGGCAACTTCTCAGATGATGATTCTGATTCCAATTACATTGATGTACACATTAAAAATATCAGGAAAAAGCTGGGAGCATTTGCACCGGTTGATTGGTTGCAAACCCTGCGGGGAATTGGTTATAAAATAAAAATCTAAGCTGCCTTGAAACTGTTAAATAAACTCACACTATTTGTAACTCTTTCCAAATTATTGATAGTACTCTTATTTGTAGCACTGCTTCCCACTTTGGTAAACAGGGTGAGTTTTCAATACACCAATTATTTCCTGGGACAACAAAAGAAAAAAGTGCTCAATGTAATTGATAAAAACGGAATAGATTATTACCTGCAGGGCGACAGCACTTATGCCAGCTATACGATGCTGATGGAAGAATATATTTCACTTGTACCTGCCAACAACAATAATGTGCGCGATACCATTGAAACGTCAAAGCGGGTAATAGAAGGCGATACTCTAAATTACCGCATACTGATCCATGAACTTAAAAACGACAATAAAAAATATATCCTCGAGATTGGGAAAACAACTTCTACTATCGGTGAATACAGCAAGCTTTTGCAGCGCTTCACTTTATATATACTCATTGGACTTATCCTGGTAAGCCTGGTAGTGGATCTGCTGTACACGCGTATTCTTCTGAGACCACTGGGAAAGATTGTACGTACCAAATTGCTAAACCGAAAATTCCCGTTCAAAGAGCCGCTCTCACCGATAAAAACTTCCACCACTGACTTCCAATTTCTTGACAATTCGCTCATCGGCCTGATGGCAAATATACATGAAGCCTTCGATAAGGAAAGGGAGTTTACCTCCAATGCTTCACATGAGCTAATGACGCCAATCAGCGTCCTTCAATCTAATATTGAAAATATGATGATGGAGGAAGGAATAACAGATGAGCTGCAGGAAAAACTATTGGCGATGATGAAGACGGTGGGACGTCTCAAAAAAATTGTCCATTCTCTTCTTTATATCTCAAGAATTGAAAATGACCAGTTTGCCCTTGCCGATAAAGTTGAAATGCATGAACTTACGGAACAGGTGATGGAAGAGCTTTCGGTTCGTTTGGAAAGTAAATCTATTCATTTTACCAATAAGGTTACACCAGGTGTAATGTTAATGAAAGTAAACCGGGATCTGCTTTTTCAGCTTCTCTACAATCTTATTAATAATGCGATCCGTTATAACAACGAAAACGGTTCCATCTATCTAAGCGACCGTTACCATCACGGTAAAGCGTATGTGCTAATCATCAAAGATACCGGTATCGGCATCAGGCAGGAAGAACTGCCGACAATATTTAACCGTTTCAAAAAATCGGGTAACGAGGATGGTGAAGGTTTCGGCCTTGGACTATCTATTGTAAAAAGTATCATTGATTTTCATGGCATGCAAATAAGCGTACAATCGGTTTATGGCGAAGGCACTACTTTCAATATTACGGTCCCGGAATCAATGATACAGAAAAAGGAGGGTCACTAATGAAAGCGTCAAAGATACTTTGTCATCAAATTGAGTAAAGTTTTATATTCCGTTTGTGTATTACTGTTATGTTTGTATCTTAATATCCTCATATAGCGAGGCTTGCTCCTTCAATGGCCAGTAGATCTACACCACCAAAAAATGGTACGATAGAAAGTTGATGTCTAAATTTTTTGGTGTGTTCTTGCTTATTTTTTTGTAAACCTTTTTATCAATAAAGTGTTGTTTCTTTTCATTGTCACTATAGATTTGTTCCTTTAGTAATTTTTCTATTTCCACATTGCATTCTCCTCAATAAAATTCTTACAATATATTTTAATCAGGTCTCTCACTTTTCTGAATTGCTGAATGATCTCTTCATCACTGCCTTTTAATTCTGCGGGGTCCGGGAAATTGTGATGAAATTTTTTTGCAGAAGACGGAAAGTAGGGGCAAATTTCTTTTGCATTATCACACACGGTTATTATGTAATCAAAATGAAGTTTGGCATATTCTTCTATCTTGTTGGAAGTGTGATGGGAAATATCAATTCCATCTTCGTGCATTACAGTAATGGCGCGGGGATTTACACCGTGAGTTTCAATGCCAGCAGAATATATTTTTGCCTTTCCATTTGCATAATGTGTTAAATAACCTTCAGCCATCTGGCTGCGGCAACTATTACCGGTACACAAAACTAAAATTTGTTTCATCTTTTTTTTATTAGCAACATCCTGCCTTAGGATCGCAGCATGGTTTCTCTGCATAAACTGTAATACTAAAAATACCTGTCCCGGAATTTTTAAACGATGCTATTTCTTTTTCAGATAAATAATTTTGTAAAATATCATCGGGGATAATAATTGCTTTCTCTTTTTGAATGGTGATATGGGTGAATCCGTTTGTTTCTATTAATTCCAGGTAAACATCTTTTTGAATAGCCCCCGAAACACAGCCCGCATACATTTCCGCAGCATTTTTAATATTATGTGGCAATTGTCCCACCAACACAATATCAGAAATGCTGAAATGGCCGCCGGGCTTTAATACCCTGTAAATTTCTTTGATGACACCGTCTTTGTTGGGAACCAGGTTCAACACACAATTACTTACTATTACATCCGACATGTTAGAAGTAACAGGCATTTTTTCAATATCCCCCTGCCTGAATTCTACATTATTAAAACCTCTCACCTCAGCATTGTGTCTCGCTTTTTCAATCATTGCAGGCGTGAAATCTATTCCAATTACTTTACCGCTTTCTCCTGTTTCATGTCTTGCAATAAAAGCGTCATTGCCGGCCCCACTGCCCAAATCAATTACTATGTCTCCCTTCTTAATTTTTGCAAACTGCGTGGGCAATCCGCATCCTAATCCTAAATCGGCATCAGGATTATAACCTTCGAGATTTTGATAATCTTCGGTCATGATGTTATAAACTTCTGTAGTGCAACAGCCTGAACCGCAGCAAGAGGATTCATTGGTTTGCTTATCCTGCAAAGCTATTTCTGAATATTTTTGCTTTACGAGTTCTTTTAAATTGTCATCTGTTGGCATGAGATATATTTTTTAAAATTGAATTATTACGATTAATATGTAGAAGCTCAACAACATTTTTTCTTCATTTCGGAAGAATCAAAAAGAAGGTTTAATTTTTCTTTTGCCGCTTTCCATTCTTTTTCATCAATACAATAACAAACCTTTGCGCCATCAATATCGCCCTGTATCAGCCCGGCGGCTTTTAATTCCTTCAAATGCTGTGATACCGTACTTTGCGATAAAGGGAGTTCATCTACTATATCGCCGCAGATGCAGGCATTTTTTTGTATCAACAGGCGCAGAATAGCTACCCTTGCCGGGTGCGAAAGCGCCCTGGCATACTTTGCGATGTTATTATCCTTTACACTAAACTCTTCTGATTTATTAGCTCCCATTTTATAGAAATATAATCGCAATATTACGATTAAAATATAAATGGCACAAATTTTTTTTCTACCCATCCAGATAGCCATCGGGATTCCTATGGAACATCTGAAATAATTTTCATAGCACATTAAAATATTAATTAGGCAGGAATAAATCCTAGTAGGTGCATTCCAAAATGCCACAAGGTTGCCAACCTTCACAGGTACATTTCATTTTAAAAACTCTATTGAAGGTTGGCAACCTTTAATCCGGAGCGACTTTTTGAAATGCACCCGCGCCTTAAAAAAACAATTTTTGTACATTTGTAAAGTACCCTCTAAAACAAACCACTAATGGAAAATCAATCTGAAATAAACCAGGTTAACTCAACGATACAAAGCAGGAGAAGCGTGTATCCATACCAGTTTGAAAGAGGAAAACGAATACCTGATGAAATTATCTGGCAAATATTGGAAAATGCCAACCGCGCCCCCACTCACAAAATGACGGAACCCTGGCGCTTTATAGTCTATACAGGCGAAGGATTGCAACTTTTTTCAAAATTGCAATCAGATATCTATAGCAAATACGCGGGCGCCAAATTCAAAGAAAACAAACACCTCAACCTGATCAATTATCCATTAATGGCGTCGCATGTAATTGCCGTTGTCATGAAAAGAAACAAAGAAAATAAGGTACCTGAAATAGAAGAAATTATTGCGACAGCTTTTGCCATTGAAAATATGTATCTCACAGTGGCGGCTTATGGCCTGGGAGGCTATTTATCTACGGGCGGCATTACTTACCTTGAAGAAGCGAAACCTTATTTTGATTTAAAGGATGACGATAAATTAATTGGTTTTTTTTATGTTGGCTACCCTGCTCAGGTTTCTGAATCTTTAACAAAGCGGCAACCTGTAAAAGAAAAAGTGAAGTGGGTTGTAGAATAAACTTGTACTCCGAAAACAATTCGTACACAACTGCAGTGAATGTATGATCCTCTCCTATCTTTTTAGGTTAATTAATATTTTTAAGTGCTGTAATTTAATAGTGCATTCAATTCGATTGTAAATTTTTTCTTCCTTGATTTTTCAGAAATATGGCTTTTTGTTCCATCGGAACATTTCATAGTTAGAAAAGCTCGTTTCTATTTTCTGTTCCGTAGGAACATTTCGTGGGCAGAAAAGCTCATTTCTATTTTCTGTTCCATCGGAGCGTTTCAATAGGTAGAAAAGCTCGCTCCTATTTTCTATTCCGTAGGAACATTTCGTGGGTAGCAAATAGTTTCCAAGGTAGAAGTTCGTTCCGTAGGAACGTTTTGTGTAATTTGTCTTATTTTACAACAAAATTAATCGCCTAAAGAAATTCTTAAAAGTTCTGTAAAGGTTCATTCTGTTGGCAAGATGGCTACGGCGCCTTTTCCTATTCAAAAAGCCATGTGCCCGATGTAATACGGTATGTTCAAAATCAGGAAATACATCACAGAAAGGAGACATTTTTAAATAAATATCGAAAAATGCTATAGTTATTCGAGGTAGAATATGATGAGCAATACATTTTTAAGGATCTCATTTAACACAAAACGTTCCTGCGGAACGAACTACCAAAATTTATTATCCATTTCTACCTACAAAATGTTCCTATGGAACACGGGGAATGATTTTCATAGCTTATCAAAATAGCCTATGGAACACAGGAAATGATTTTCATAGCACATCAAAATATTAATTAACCTTTTTCAACCTCTTATTTGCGTTTATTTTGCAATCCTTTCTTCTGAATTATTTTTGCAAAGAAGTAATAGGAATAAAATTATAAATAATGAAGGTTTTTAAATTCGGTGGTGCCAGTATCAAAGATTATGATAGCATACAAAATGTTGCCTACATTCTTGAAAAATATAAAGATGAAAAAATATTGATCATTATATCGGCCCTGGGTAAAATGACTAATGCGCTGGAGAAAGTATCCGAGGAATTTTTTAAAGAAAGACAGGAAGATACTTTTCGTCTTTTTGAAAAAATAAAAACCACTCATTTAAATTTATTAAAATACCTGATTATTCTAAATTGGGAAAAGGCCACCAATTCTCTCAATGACTTTTTTACGGAAGCAGAATGGCTTCTGCATGACAGGCCGGTAAAGAGTTACGATTATTATTACGATCAGATAGTGTGCGAGGGAGAATTATTGTCTTCCACTTTGGTCTCTTACTTTTTGAATGAAAAAAAGATTTCCAATCAGTGGATTGACGTAAGAGATTTATTAAGAACCGACGATACGTTCAGGGATGCAAAAGTGAACTGGGAAGTAACTAAAAAAAATGTGGAAGAAAAACTTCTTCCTTTATTTAACAACAACAATTTAATAATTATCCAGGGCTTCATAGGTAGCACCGATGAAAATGAAAGCACCACTCTTGGCCGCGAAGGAAGTGACTATACTGCTGCCATTTTCGCAGAACTGCTCAATGCTGAAAGTGTAACCATCTGGAAGGATGTGAATGGTATCATGAATGCAGATCCTAAAGATTTTAAAGAAGCCATTACTATTGAAGAGTTAAATTATAAAGAAGTAATAGAAATGGCTTATTACGGCGCAAAGGTAATTCACCCAAAAACGATAAAACCCCTTCAAAACAAAAATATTCCTTTGTATGTAAAATCTTTTATTGATATTAGTTTACCCGGTACCGTTATTACCAAAAAACAAAACCATCTGCTGCCTCCTATTATTGTTTATAAATGCTCACAGGCGCTTATTACACTGCAATCACTCGATTACTCTTTTGTAGAAGGCAAGCCATTTCAATTTTTAAATGAAATTTTAAATAAGTTACGAATAAAACCCAATCTTACTCAAAACGTAGCCATTACTCTTATGATATGCATAGACGATGTTTCTGAAAAAATTGAACAGCTTGCCTTACAGGCTTCTGCTATTTTTGATGTTCAGATACGAAAAAACTTAACACTGCTCACCATAAGGCATTACGATCCGGAACAAATAGCTCAGTTAACAAAAAATAAAGAAATTGTATTGGAACAAAAGACTATCCAAACTATAAGGATACTGATGAAGCAAGAGGCATCTAAAAACTGAATATTTTCACTTGATGATTTTTTATAAAACAAAAGCCTTGCACTTGAGACAAAGGCTTTTGTTTAGATTTCCTTTCAAATATATCCTGTTTTTAAAACATTAGGAAAGAAGCGACAAAAGCTCTATTGTTTTGCCTTAAAATGGAATTTGCTGAAAATATCAGAAACTGCTTCTCTCACTTTCATATTATCATTTATCATGTCAGGAGTTAAAATTCCTGAAGAATAACCCTGCCAGGCAACTTTACCCGATTTTGCATCTACAAGATTAATTATTAAGGTACCGGCTTTTATTTTTGTATGATGTACGTTCTGTGGAGTCCTCACTTTTTCCATCCCATCAATGGTTTCATAACCACGAAAAGTTGTCAATGTACCGGGCCTTTCAGTCACTCTGAAAAGAACCAGGATATCGGGATTATTTTGATCATGAGAATATCCCTTCGCACTTAATTCAAACGCAATGGCTCTCTTTATTTTTTCTCTAACCGATTCATTGTTATAAACTAAAACTCCATTTAGTCCCACAAAAATTTGATTGGAAGGAATCTGCTCGATTTTCGTTGACCAGCCATAGGTTTTTAAATCATTAAGAGGACTTTTGAAAGATCTGTCGGCACCCACTTTCACCTGGGCCTGCGAAGCAAGATAAAATGCACAGCATACCAGGAATTGAATTGTCTTTTTCATAAAATTAATTTATTGATTGAATACTATTTTTTAAATTCAGTCAATAAAAAATTGTGCCATCCTGCGGAGCTTCTAATTAGCAGGCAGCGTTAACAAAACATAAAGAATGAAAGAGTATGCATGAGAAATTTTTTAGGGTATATTTTTCTACTAATCTATCTCTAAAATAGAATCATAGGGAATGCTGCTGTAAGTATGCAACTGTCTTTTTACATGAAAATGACTTATTCAATTACATAATTTCCTTTAGGGTCTATTAAAACGATCGGAAGTTCTTTAGTGGTTTCAAATTTTTCATACGCGGATTTTAATTGCATCGCGAATTTTTTAAGAGAGGGATCGTTTCTAAAATAATTAGTTAAAAATTCCATTGAGGATCTGTTATTAAAACGTACCGGAAAAATGTGCACAGGAATAAAATCTTCACCGGTTGCTTTTGCAGCAGCGGCTATCACATATATTTCTTCAATATCAAAATTATCAACAGGAATGCAACCAACAGACACACAACTTCCATGAATATAAATTCCGTTTCCCGGCCTTTCGGGATCGCTCAATATTTTATCGGAAGCATTGGGATAGTTGAGTCCCAGGGCCAGGTGATAAGCGCTGTTTGGATTGAATGAGGTGATATAATAAAAACCTTCCGGTACCTGGAAATCTCCCTGCATTCTTTTGGGGCCCATAGCGCCGCTTTGCAGGCAAACTTTATAAGTTTTAAAAAGCTTGTATTTTTCTTTCTTAGTATTCTTTACCCACACTTCCAATTGGCTGTCATACTTGAAACTTCGGATAAAAACATACCTGGCAGGCCATTTCAATCCCTTGGCCTGAAATTCTTTTTGAAGGGAATCGGCTCTTACGCCAAGTTCTCCCGGCATTTTAAAAGAAATTTTCTTTTCCGCTAAATAAGAATCCTGCGCGTAAATAATAACCGGAAGCTGTGAAAAAAGAAAAATAAGAATAAAATATCTGTAAATGAATCTGAGCATTTTTTGTTAGCGTTATCCTTAATTGAAATGTGAAATTAATTTTTTATTGATATAAAAAGAAATTTCAGAATAGATTAATCATTTTTTCGAAACTAATTATTTAAAGAAATCATATTAATCGTACTGTAAGGACTTATAAATTTCCTCTTTCAGCCTGGTCTCTTTCAATGGCTTCAAAAAGCGCTTTGAAATTCCCTTTTCCAAAACTTTTAGCGCCTTTTCGCTGAATGATCTCAAAAAATAAAGTAGGCCTGTCTTCTACCGGTTTTGAAAATATCTGCAACAAATATCCTTCCTCGTCCCTGTCAATGAGGATCCCCAAATCCTGCAAAGGTTTCAGGTCTTCATCTATATGCCCTACCCTATCTAAAACAGTTGTGTAGTAAACCGGAGGAATCTTTACAAACTCAACACCCCTCTTTTGCAATTGGGAAACTGTTTCGATAATATTATGAGTAGCAAGTGCCACATGCTGGCAACCTTCACCGCCATAAAATTCAAGATATTCTTCAACCTGGCTTTTCTTTTTTCCTTCAGCCGGTTCATTGATCGGGAATTTAACATAGCCATTACCGTTACTCATCACTTTACTCATCAGCGCCGAGTATTCTGTAGAAATATCTTTATCATCAAAACTCAGGATATTTTTAAAACCCATTACGTCTTCATAAAATTTTACCCAGGGATTCATCTGGTTCCATCCTACATTTCCTACACAATGATCTACATATAAAAGCCCCGTATCTGAAGGATTGTAAGCGCTTTCCCATTTTCTGTATCGGGGCATAAAAGGGCCTGTATAACTTTTTCTTTCGATAAATAAATGAACTGTATCGCCATAAGTATGTATCCCACTCATCACCACTTCGCCGTTTTCATCATGCAATATTGTTGGTTTCATGTAACTTTTGCCGCCACGTTTGGTGGTTTCTTCCCATGCGGAAGTGGCATCTTCTACTTTTAAAGCGAGCATCTTCACACCATCACCATGCCTGGCAATATGGTCAGCTATTTCATTATTTTTTTGAAGCGGAGTGGTAAGAACAAATGTGAGTTTATTTTGCCTTACCACATAACTGGCTTTATCTTTTACGCCTGTTTCAGGACCGGCATAAGCCAACGATTGAAATCCAAAAGCCGTTTTATAATAATGCGCTGCCTGCTTTGCGTTTCCCACATAAAATTCAACATGGTCTGTGCCGAGCAAAGGAAGAAAATCCTTTTGCTGATTTTCCTTTTTAGAAGGAGATAAAACTTCTGCTTCCATTACATTTTATTTTATCCAAAGATACGAAACCGGAATTGCCGAAGCAATAGGTGCGCTATATAGAAATCATGAAAAGAAATCAAAAACCATTAAGGATTTAAGTTAAATTAAGGAAAAGCTTAATTATTCTTTGTCCCTTAATGGTTTATTTAAAAAAGTAATTAAGAAATTTCAACCAGTTCAATATCAAAAACTAATTCTTTGCCCGCCAGTTCATGATTCGCATCAAGCACTACTATGTCATCTTTTATTTCAGTAACTACCACCGGAATCGGCTGTCCGGCCTGATTATGCAATTGTAATTTCATGCCAGGTTCCAGTTTCATATCTTCAGGAATATTCGACTTGGGGAATTCAACAATGGCATCTTCTTTTTTGAGACCATATGCATTTTCAGGAGCGATGTTGATCGTCTTTTTTTCTCCGACTGACATTCCATGAATCGCATCATCAAAGCCTTTGATCATTTGCCCTGCGCCCACAGTAAAAGCAAGCGGTTCTCTTCCCTCGCTGGAATCAAACTGCTCGCCGCTTGTTAATTTTCCTTTGTAATGTACTTTCACATTATCGCCTTTCTTTGCCTTGCTCATAATTATAGATTTTATTAATTAAAAAATTGAGACATCTTACTATAAAACAGGTATCTCATTGGAGTAAAGTTGGCAATAATATTTTATTTAATAATAGAAAATATAGAAAAGATTATTTTTTATAATAATTTTATAAGGTTACAAAGAGCAATTGCTTTTATTTTACAAAATCATTTTGTTAAAAACTTACTGAAAAGAAAATCATGAAATTAAAAATCTTCTTTATTGTTTCCCTGCTTTTCACAATGGGAAACGGCTATTCACAAAAAAGAATTATTCCGGGAGCAGAGCGGATGGATCAATATCTTCCTTTGTTAAAAGGTAAGACAGTAGCTGTTTTCGCTAATCAAACTTCTTTGGTTGGGCACACACTCTTAGTGGATACTCTATTAAAAAGAGGGATAAAAGTGGTGCGAATCTTTGGCCCCGAACATGGTTTCAGAGGGAATGCTGACGCCGGTGAGAAAGTTGGAAATACCATAGATAAAAAAACCGGGGTAGAAGTAATTAGTCTTTATGGAAAACATAGTAAACCAACGGCTGAAGATCTTAAAGGAGTTGATATTATGTTGTACGACATTCAGGATGTTGGCGTTCGTTTTTACACTTTTATTTCCTCCCTGCAAAGATACATGGAAGCCGCACTGGAGAATTCAATTCCTTTGATCATTTTGGATCGTCCCAATCCAAATGGCTTTTATGTGGATGGCCCCGTGCTGAATATTAAGTACAGAAGTTTTGTGGGAATGCAACCTATTCCAATTGTTTATGGGCTTACGATTGGTGAATATGCTTTGATGATGGCAGGACAGAAATGGTTGAGCGATTCCGCGAATAAAAAATATGCTTACTATCAACAAGCCCCAAAAACTGTTGACAGCCCTTTTCATCTTTTAGTAATTAAAAATTTGAATTACGACCACAACAGTAGATATATTTTGCCCGTAAAACCCTCACCCAATCTGCCGGATATTCAATCGGTCTATTTGTATCCTTCTATTTGTTTTTTTGAAGGAACCACATTGAGTGAAGGCCGGGGAACTGATAAACCTTTCCGGGTTTTTGGAGATCCTTCTTTACCTAAAAATTTATATTCATTTATTCCCCATCCAATGGAAGGTGCAGAGCACAGTAAGCATTACGGTCAGGTTTGTTATGGTTGGAATTTATCGGGCACACCCGCTCAAGTTTTGAAAAAAACAGATAACCATATTCAATTAAAATGGTTGATGGAAGCTTATCGCTTGTTTCCAAATAAAGACAGTTTTTTTATTGTACCTAAATCGGGAAATATGGAACATTCATCCTTTGACAGACTTGCAGGTAATGATGAGCTTTGGCGACAAATAAAAAATGGTGTTTCAGAAAAAGCCATCAGGGCGAGCTGGGAACCGGCGCTTAGTAATTATAAAAAATTAAGAAAGAAATATTTATTGTATAAAGATTTTACTGATTAAAAATTCTCCTTCATTCAAAAAGTAAACATTGAGCCTTAGGATCATTTTTATGGGAACTCCACAATTTGCTGTTCCTTCATTACAAAAATTTTATGAAGCAGGTTATGATATTGCAGCAGTAGTAACGGCTCCTGACAAGCCTGCCGGGCGTGGAATGCAACTCTCTCAAAGTGCCATAAAAAAATATGCTCTTGAAAACAATTTGAAAATCCTTCAACCGGAAAAATTAAAATCATTGGACTTTATTGAAGAATTAAAATCATTAAAAGCCGAGTTGCAGGTGGTAGTGGCTTTTCGAATGTTGCCAGAAATAGTTTGGAATATGCCGCCAATGGGAACTATCAATCTTCATGCTTCTTTATTACCTCATTATCGTGGGGCGGCGCCAATCAATTGGGCTATCATCAATGGTGAAAAAGAAACCGGCGTTACTACTTTTAAACTCCAACATGAAATAGACACCGGCAATATTTTATTACAAGAAAAAATAAAAATCACTGATGATGAAACTGCCGGAACTTTGCATGACAAAATGATGAATGTGGGCGCTGGCCTTCTTTTACATACCATTGAGAAATTAGAAAAAGGAAACTTGAAAGAAGTGGAACAGCTATCAGGTGGTAGCGATCAGCATTCAGCAAACATACGCCAGGCACCAAAGATCTTCACAGAAGACTGTGAAATAAACTGGAATAAAAGTGTGGATGAAATTTATAATCTCATTCGTGGACTATCCCCTTACCCAACTGCCTTCATTTTTTTAAATGGGAAGAAATTAAAAATATTTTCATCCAAAAAAGAAAAGACTAACGAAGCAAACGAACCCGGAAAGATGATTACCGATCATAAAACCTTTTTGAAATTCGCCGCAACAGATGGATTTATTTCTGTAACTGAAATTCAAATGGAAGGAAAAAAGAAAATGAAGATTGATGATTTTTTGAGAGGATGGAGAGAAAGTTAACTAAAAATCGAAATGCTCTAAAAAAACATAAGTTTTGCATTAGTAAATGTAATTTTATTTCTTTAGTCTCGGGCTCATGGTATGTGATTTTTAGTAACTTCCTTTCACACTAATAAAGCTTAAATGAGAACAAATTCTCTAAATGGCAAACATCAAAAAAACATTTTTTATCCTTAAATATTCTTCTGATAGCCGTTGGATGGTAAGATGAAAACTATTTTGAAATAATTATTAACGCCAATCCGGCAACGTAAATAAAAAGCATAATATTCAAAAGTGCTTTGGTGTTTTTTGAAGCTTTGTCAAATTCTTTCCAAACATAAATTCCCCAAATTGCAGCCACCACAGTAGCTCCCTGGCCCAATCCATAAGAAATAGCAGGACCGGCTTTTCCTGAAGCAATTATGCTTGACGACATACCTATGCTCCAGATTGCACCTCCTAAAATTCCTATCACATGATCTTTAAACTTACCATTAAAATAATCAGTAAATGAAACCGAAGTTCCTGTTAAAGGACGTTTCATTTGTATTGAATTAAAAATGAAACTGCTGATTACAATGCCAATTGCAAAAATTAGCAGGGCAGTATAAGGCGTAAATTTTCCTGGTTCAGGTATATTGAAATTGGCTGCCATGGACCCGGCAACGTATTTATAAAAAAATCCCATCAGACATCCACTTATTATCGCAACAATCAATCCCTTTTTTGAAACCTTTTCCGAAGAAATAGTTTGCAATTTTTGATAAGCCCGGGCATTAAGTATGATAGCTAACACAATTAAAGCAACTCCTCCGAATATCAACAATGGATTTCCCTGCGGGTTAGCAATATAATTTACAATTACTCCTAAAACCAACGCAATGCCTATTCCCACAGGAAACGCAACGGACATTCCTGCAATAGCAATCGCGGCCACCAACAAAATATTGGCTAAATTAAAAATGACTCCACCGGCAAAAGCAGAAATCATATTACTCATATCTGCTTGTTTAATATCATCTAAAAAAGACCTGCCGCCGCTGCCATGGCTGCCCAGTGTGAAAGCGATCAACAGAGTCGCGATAAGGATACCAAAACCATAATCCCAATAAAACAATTCAAATCGCCATGTTTTATTACTTAGCTTTGTTGTGTTGGCCCATGATCCCCAACAGAACATAGTAATAACACAAAGAAAAATTGCAAAACTGTAACTTTGTACTATGAACATAAGGGCTTATTTCTATTGATTCAATTAAATGATGATTTCATTTCTATAAGGTATAGAAGATTGTGCGCCCAACCGGGTCACTGAAATGGATGCTGCTTTTACAGCAAATTGTATTGCCTTCTTCCATTCAATAGCTTTTGTGTCCATTTCTTCTGCCAGGGACACCGCTATTGCACCACTGCACGTATCACCTGCAGCAGTGGTATCCACTGCTTTTACCACCGGCGCATCAATCTTCAATGATAAAGTATTATTCTGAAAATATACACCCTGCCTGCCAAGAGTGATCATTACATTTTGTACTCCTTTATTTAGTGTCTGCAAGAAAACTACCCATTTTTTCGTTTGTCTGGTGATTTTTCTGCGCCAACTTCCGGATTTTTATTATCCGTGAAGAAAGATGCAGAAAATATAGCACTCATATTGTAAATAAAAATATGTGATTCGGG
>DATKQQ010000210.1:0-5120 GCA_035532615.1 Hanamia sp. | reverse complement strand
TAGATTATAAACAAGGCTTTCGAAGTGTAGGGCCACGAAATTACAGAAGGTATCACCCTCACAGTCTAATGGTATTACCATCACCATATACTGGTTGCATCAAACTAAAAAGTGCTATGCAAGTCCCTGAAAGGGATTCTTATTATCTATGCCTAAGGCAAATGCTTAAACGAGGATTCATCTCATCATATACTTCTGAAAAAAATAACACAAAAAACTTTCCATAAATCATAACAATCATAATGATTCAATTGAATTTTTCGAACTTATTTCTCTCAGTCCAATGTAGAGATCTAAAATTAATAAACCGGATAATCCAATTCCATCCTGATCTCAGAACTTTCAGAAGTAGGAATAGAATCGTTCAGGTATCTTTCAAAAGATTCTGCAGGTATTGCAAGATTATGATCTGTCAGATATTTTGTCATTGCATTATAAATTTTTTGCCTGTCCGAAAATTTGCCATCATAGTTTCCGACAAGCACCCTTCCTTTGGCAGGTAATGACAAACATTTTATCTCTTTCCCGGATGGAGCTGATTTATTTACGGGTACGCCTACAGTTACCTGGAGAGAATCCCCCATAATAGGAATATAGGAAATGGAAACATGGCCGGTTTTGATAAGTTTGTTTTCTTTAAGGTATTGCATCAATTCATTGTAAGTACCTTGTATTTTTATAAAAATATTTCCTTTTTTTGTTTTGAAAACACTACTTGCAATTACCGGGTCTCTTATCTCACTCATCTTTATGTCAAATCCATATAATTCCTTAGGTGTTTCTAAATAATACTTTAAACCCTGTAATGTATTTTCTCCGATATTTTTATCTCTAAAAAGAGAATATATCAAAGGAGCTTTTCTTACCAGGAATATTTTCATCATTTTATGCGATCCGCCGGGAAAAACGGTAAAGGCAAAATTATTTTCGACAGCGCCACCCACCTCATTTACTTCATAAGACATTGGGGTTACCTGGTGGATGTTAATCTTTCTACCTGGTATTGTGATTGTATAAATTTTTTGGGAACTATCTTTTTTAATACTGTAATCAGCTGGATTGGTTTCGTAGGCTTTTTTAACTTCGGGATACCAGTTTTTCCAATTGTCAATATGAATTACCTGAAGTATTGTATTTTCAAATGTTGCAGAAATGTTTATGGTAGAATTTTGAGTAATTGGATAAAAAGATCCGATGGCAATTAAAACAATAATTACCAAAATTGCGACAACCCATTTTTTCATTTTACGGAAGATACGTGTAAGTAAATTATAGTTGTAAAGATAGCCTGAAATAACATTACTTTTGTTCACAAAATTTAAAAATAAACAACATTTTATGAAGTTTTAATTTTAAAGCCGGATGGACTTTCGCACCTCTAATAGATTGTAATTATTTCATTTCACAATTTCCTTCTTGTATATTTTTAAAGAAATATATCTATCTAGTAGAATTAAAATTAGATTGCATAAAAGAATACCAATAACCTGGTTCGATCATGATTAATTATAAAGGAATTCCCTATCTTCTTCTCCTGTTTGTTTATGTTTTTTTGTTTTGTGCCGGTTGCAGGCACAAGCCCTCTGTACCACCACTATTTATAGTAAAAGAAGCTAAAAGTACCGGCCTTGATTTCTCTAATACATTAACCCCAACTCAGCAGATGAATGCTTTGAAATATATGTATTACTACAATGGCGCCGGAGTTGGTGCGGGCGATTTTAATAACGACGGAAAAATTGACCTGTTCTTTGCCTCTAACCAGGGGGATAATAAAATGTATCTGAATGAAGGGAATCTCCATTTTAAAGACGTAACCAAAGAAGCAAAGATCCCCGAAGACGGAGGTTGGTCAACGGGAGTATCAGTGGTTGATATAAACAATGATGGATTATTGGATATTTATATCTGCAGGGTGGGAAATTTTGGACCTCTTCATAGTAAAAATCAATTATTGATTTGCCAGGGCATTGATAAAAACGGAGTTCCTTATTATAAAGATGAAGCGCATAAATATGGCCTTGATTTTTCGGGTTTTTGCACACAGGCAGTTTTTTTTGATTATGACGGAGATGGCGACCTCGACATGTTCCTGTTGAACCATACTATTTTTGAAAACGGAGTTGTTGGTGCACGAAGCATGTTGTTAAAAAAGGAAGTGCCTGTTGCGGGCGACCGTATTTATAGAAATGACGGCAATGGTCATTTTACTGATGTTACCAAAGAAACTGGCATCAACAGTTCTGTTTTGGATTTTGGTTTGGGTGTCACGGTGTCTGATATTAATATGGATGGATATCCTGATATTTACGTTGGCAACGATTTTCACGAAAATGATTACCTCTACATTAATCAACATAATGGCACTTTCAAAGAGGAGCTTACCGATCACATAATGCACACCAGTAAATATACAATGGGGGTGGATATTGCCGATGCCAACAATGATGGATACCCGGATATCATGAGTTTGGATATGCTCTCGCCAGATCCGGATATATTAAAGCGCACTCATATTGACGACGATGAAGATCTGTTTGATTTGAAATTAAGATTAGGGTATTACTATCAATATCCAAGAAACAATCTTCAGTTCAACAGGCGCAATGGTATGTTTAGCGAAATTGGTTTATATGCAGGCGTGGCTGCTACCGACTGGTCGTGGTCGCCGCTGTGGATGGATTTTGATAATGACGGGCTGAAAGATCTTTTCATTTCCAATGGGATTCCCCGAAGGTTAAACGATATTGATTATATTAATTTTGTTTCAAATAATGAGATCCAACAGGAACTACAGACGGGAAATATTGATAAAAAGGATTTAGAGGTCATTAATAAATTCCCCCAAACAAAAATTTACAATAAATTTTACAGGAATACCGGAAATATGCAGTTTCAGGATATGGGAAACGAAATAGGAAACGATAAAAAGACCTTTTCTAACGGTGCCGTATATGCGGATTTTGACAATGACGGCGACCTGGATGTGGTTGTAAATAATATTGATGATCCCGCATTGCTTTACGAAAATATGACCAACGACAAAAATAATGGCAAAAAAAACAAGGATTTTGTTGAAATAAAATTAAGAGGTTCCGACAAAAACATCAACGCGTTAGGTGCCAAAATAATTTTGTATTGCAACGGTGGCATCCGCACTTATGAAAAATATCCTGTCAGGGGATTCATGTCGAGCATGGAAACGCCTATTCATATTGGGCTTGATAAAACCATCATAGATTCTGCATTTTTAATTTGGCCGGATAATACCTATCAGCAGATTGTGTTGAAACCTCTTGATCATTTGATAACATTTGATTATAAAAAAGGGCTTCCCAAATTCGATTACAGGCACATTACGGGTTATTGGAAAAATCCGACATACCCAATGGAGGACATTACATCAAAGGTGAATTTAAAATATAAACATGTAGAAAATAATTTCCAGGAATTTAATATGGAACCCTTAATACCTCACCTGGTTTCAACCGAAGGGCCCGCTTTAGCAGTTGCCGACATAAACCATGATGGATTGGAAGACGTATTTATCGGCTCCTCTAAAGGTAAGAAGAATGCCGTTTTTGTGCAGCAATCAAACGGAAAATTCTTTAAATCAACACAGCCTGCACTTGATAACGATAGTATGTATGAAGACGTAAGTGCGTGTTTTGCTGACGTTAATAATGACGGAAACAAGGATTTAATTATCGCAAGTGGTGGAGATGAATCTTATGGGAAAAATGTACTTCTAACCCCGAGGGTTTATTTGAATGATGGCAAAGGTCACTTCTCAAAATTAAATGATGCTTTTGATAGTTTATTCGTGAATGCATCATGCGTGGTGCCTTACGATTTTAATGGTGATGGGAAAATAGATTTGTTTATTGGAGGAAGGTCTGTACCGGGGAATTATGGACAAATTCCTAAGTCTTATTTATTGCAAAATGACGGATCCGGGCATTTTAAAGATGTAACTGATAAAGTCGCCAAAGGGTTGTCGGGCATTGGATTTGTTACCAATGCTGTTTGGGTTGATTTAAATAAAGATGGTGAAAAAGATCTTGTTCTTTCGCTTGAATGGGGAGGCATTATTGCTTTTATTAATCATCATGGAACTTTTACGAAAAAAATATTGACCGATAAAAAGGGATGGTGGAATTTTATTCTGCCTGTTGATATAAATAATGATGGCAATATAGATTTAATTGCAGGCAACCTTGGTCTAAATACCCGTTTAAAGGCCTCTCAAAAAGAACCTGTAAGATTATATTACAACGACTTTGATGACAATGGCACAAAAGAACAGGTACTTACTTATTACGTAGATGGACGCGAAATTCCTTTTGCTACTATAGCTGATTTGGAAAAACAAATACCTACTTTAAAAAAGCGTTTTTCGAGTGCAGCCGATTTTGCGAAAGCCTCGTTGGATGATATCTTCACAAAAGAGAAATTAGAGAATTCAGAAATTCTAACGGAAAATTATTACCAAAGCTCTGTATTAATTAATAAGGGAAATCTTAATTTTACAGTTCAGCCTTTGCCCTGGCAGGCGCAGTTATCATCGTACAGAGATGCCGTAGTAGTTGATGCAAATGGAGATAATCTGCCCGATATTTTATTAGTAGGAAACTATTATGGTAACAATGTTCAAATGGGCAGGAGTGATGCCGACTTTGGCACCATTCTTCTCAATAAAGGAAACGGGCAATTTACCGCTGAAAGCATTAACGGATTGGAAATAAAAGGGCAGGTGCGTCACATCAAAAAAATCAACATCGGTAAAAAGGAAGCTTATATCCTTGCCAGAAATAATGATAGTACTATGGTGATTGATTTTAAATAGGAATTGGAAATACCTCGTAGCCTGACTTTTTGAAAGTTTGTTCGCTTCCAACACAGTTCCTGGCTTAAGATTAAAAAATAAAAATTTATCTTTTTTGTTGCTTTGCTGTATAAAAAATACGTTCAAAAAGATTCTTATACAAAACCGCCATCAAAAATATTGATTACTTCATCCATTCAAAATAGGTAAGGCTACTCATTTCCTTTTTAGCCCGGTACATGTCTTTTAAAGCTTTGCATAATTCCTCTTCAACGGCATCCAGTGTTTCAAAACA
>DATKQQ010000209.1:0-3431 GCA_035532615.1 Hanamia sp. | reverse complement strand
TCAGGGGCTTCAAACTTTACAGCATGGGTGGTAACCGGAGCTACTCTGTTATTTGATTTAATTAAATCAAACAGGATGAGGATTAAATAGTAGCTTCCTAAAATTCCGGATACTATGGAAATGAATTGATGAAAAAGCATAATCAATAATTATAAATCAAATTAATAATAATGTGCAAGATTAATACTATTATTTATAATTACGAAATATATTTTAATTTTTATTACTCTTATTTATATATAATACCTCTCAAGTGTCTATAGTTGGGGTTAAATTTGACGAAATAACAAAGCATAATTATGTGTTACGATGAATCCTTTACTGTAGAAATAAAAAGCTGTAAGATTATGATGACACATATATCATTGGCCATTTTGAGGCATTTAGTTCGATAGTATCACCCCAAAAATCGTATCGAATACGCAAATATTCGCGGGATATACAGGAGATGGAGAAAGCGTGACAAGGGCCATTGCTATTGTTACTAAGAAGCCTTATGGTGAAGTGTATGACGGGTTTTTTAAAAGAATTAAAATATTTGAGGCAACCAGGAAGATCGCAGCGGCAAAAAAAGCCGCCAATGGTGGTGGCAGGTCAGGCACTACTCCGGGAAACGAAATTACTAAAGAGATTTACCATCCCTACCTGACAGAAGAATTAGGAATGATATGGACACCCACAATGAAAATTGGCCAGGGGTGTAAGGTTCATGTGAGAGAAAACGATTTGCCAAAGGGAACCTTAATAGTAAGAGTGTCACATCATTTATCCGCAGTCATAGATCGTGTTATTAATGACCTGTGGGATTGTTCTGATAAATGTGTTTATGGTTATTATTCTTTCCCTTTAATTGAACAGATTTTTGAATTGGAATCTACTGTATTTTACAAAGGGAAAAAGACACAGGTAATATCATTTATTCCACACCTGAATAAATATTTACTTGCAGGTATTGGTGATCACGTTTCACCTAAAGATATTAGTTTCAAACTTAAAAATAAATAAGACATGGATACAATTAAAAACGGCACTATTGTCCCTGATGTTGAATTTGGAATAAGATGTATCAATTCATTTAACTCGTTTATGACTGGCGTTCACATGGGCGAAACGGTTGTTTATGAAAATACAAAGGAACACTCAGAGATGCTTTGCAGGAAGATTTTTGACGGGAAAACAGCCAGGCATTTGGAGGGTAGATTCTCGTTCGCTGATGTAGCCGGTTTTTTTTAAACCTTGACAATAAAAATCAAATAGCTTTCCTTAAATACGCTTTTGATGGAAAAGCCGATTTAAAACTTCCGGATATTCAAAATTATAAAGAAATTGGAGGGAAGTATGGCATGACTGATTGGAACATCTATGACCAGGAAGATGTCAGATCCCTGGCCGTAGGGTTCAATGAATTGAATGAGTAGGATGCCTCTACCCACATGCTTTAGTGTGGATAAGAAGATGGTGCCTCTACTCAATCAATAATAGCATAAACGATAACGATTGGGCAGGAGGAGATAAGTATGGTAACTTTACTAACTAGTGGATATATTTTCCAAGAATGTCTGTCGAAAAAAATCGGAATTTGTCAGACAATTAGTGTCTTATTCCTAATTAAAAAAACATAATACTATGGGAAAAAGGACGGTAATTTCATTTTTAGTTAAAGACCTGATTTAAAAGCACTTCCTGAACAGGGAAAGTTGGTTTTTTGTCGGTGGTGACGCTTAAGCGGTTATCTGTATTGGATTAGCGGTTTCCTTTTTCAGACAGACATTGGATTTACCTGAATTTGCCCACCAATTGCTTTTAAAACTTTCATTATTGTCGCAAATTGAGGTTTGGATCCGTCTGATAATGCTTTGTACAAACTCGGTCTGCTTAATCCAGTATCTTCGGATATTTTTGTCATTCCTATCGCTTTTGCAATATGGCCAATTGCATTAATTACATCTGCGTTATTCCCTTCTTCTAAAACAGTATTGAGATACTCCGCAATCATTTCTTTACTATCCAAATAGTCCGCTATAGCAAATTTTGATGAAGTTGTCATTTTTCTATTTATTTAATTTATTCCAGATTTCTTTCGCTTTCTTTATGTCCTTCTGTTGAGACGATTTATCTCCCCCAATGAGCAGAACAATTATTTTTCCTTCTTTTTCCTTGAAGTAAACTCTGTAGCCATTTGCAAAATTAATCCGCAATTCGCTAATTCCGTTGCCTACAGGTTTGCAATCTCCAAAATGTCCATCGTTTTCTATTTTCTGAATTCTAAATAGAATTTTTGCCTTGCCTTTCAAGTCTTTTAGTTTCCTCAACCACTTATCAAATTCAATTGTTTTCTCAATAAAAAACATACTGTATCTACTTGGATACAAATCTACATTATTTATTTTGAATTATTAAAGTTGTTTTGAGTTTCTGACAGTGTGAGATGATGAGTTCTTTATTAAAAACGCTAAATAATACATAACAGGATGTACGAAGTATTAAATTATAATTTTTTAGCCGATTTTCTTCTCCTTTTTGCGCTCCATACGTCCCCATACGTCAATTTTTCATGGTTTTTCCAATTGGAACTCAATGCGTTCCGAATTAAGCTGTTTATTATAAGAAAGCAAACAAATTTTTACTTCCAAATATCAAATGTACCTACAGAAAAGCAGTTGCAGAAGGAAATAGAAACACAGGGATTTAGTTGAAATGGGAAAACGATTAGACAAAGAATAGACGGATTGCGAGACAGTAAACGTAAATATGGGACGTGATTTTACTTTAATTTTAATTGCCTTATTTTATACAAAAACGACCGTTTCAAAGATCTTTTAAAATGATTAAAATAAATTTCCTATAATTTTTCTTATGTTAAGTAGAGGTTGTTTTTATTGATAAAAATTAAATATATAAGACTATGAAAAGATAGCTTTCTTTTATACTGGATATTCCGGTGAAAGTGAGCCACCATTCCAGTGAAACCGGAAGATGTATTTCGGAATACTTATTTGCTTGAGTTCCTAAGGCTGGAGGAAAAATCTTCTTGTAGTGAATCTGACCTTGTGTTATTTTCCGATTACACCATGAAGAAAGTATCATCACCAACCTACAGAATTTTCTACTCGAAATGGGAAGAGGGTTTTGTTTTGAAGCCAGGCAAAAGAGAATAACATTTGATAATAAGCACTACCGAATTGATTTAGTTTTTTATCACAGAATCTTAAAAATTGGTGAGCTTGACATTCAGATGCAGGACAGACAATATGTACCTCAACTATTATAAAGACAACGAATTCACCATTTCAGAACTCCTTACCTATCGTAAATTAATCTGCCTGGGTTTTAAAAATCATTTTCAGTTCTGTCCCTGGAAAAATGGTTTCTGTTTGGTTTAAAATTTCGCATAATTCATTAATTGCTTTATTATATCTTGGTGCTGAAAG
>DATKQQ010000208.1:0-18810 GCA_035532615.1 Hanamia sp. | reverse complement strand
TTAACGGGGCAGGCACTTGTGTCCCTACTATTGCTCCTAAAAAATATTTTGAAAAATTTATCAGGGGAGATAACAAACATATCATATAATTATAATATGATAAAATCGGCTCCGGCGAGTTTATGAGCAGACCCTACTTAGCAAAACCATTTGAAATTTGATCAAATTGAAAAGTGTTTTTATATATAAGTTTAAAAAATACTTTAGTAATTGAGTACTCATGCTGCTTTTGCTGCTTTCATTTCAATGGATTTTGCAAACTCCTTTTCTCATTTATTGCATAACCTATTTTTCAAATTTTTCATATCCTCGCTTACCTTCATATCTAATATCTTTGCATAATGCTGCGTAGTTTTTAAATTCCTATGCCCCAGCATTTTAGAGACCGTTTCAATCGGAACTCCGTTGCCTAATGTCACTGTGGTAGCAAAAGTATGCCTGGCAATGTGGTAAGTAAGGTTTTTAGTTATGCCGCATACATCAGCTATTTCCTTAAGGTAGGCATTCATTTTTTGATTACTTAAGACTGGTAATACTTTATCTCCAAATTTGCATTGGGGGTGTTCGGTATAGCGTTCCAGGATTTGTAAAGCAGGCGGCAACAACGGAATTCGGGAAGAACTGTCGGTTTTCTGTCTCCTGATAAAAATCCATTTTTCGCCATCTATACCAATCCCTATTTCAGACCGTTTCAATTTTTGTACATCAGCGTATGCCAGACCTGAATAACAACTAAAAAGAAAAATGTCTTTTACTATTGAAAGCCTTTCTGCCGAAAAGCTTTTTGCTGAGAGGAGCTGCAATTCGTGCTCAGTCAAAGCTGTCCGTTCAACTTCCCTTTTTGCCATATTAAAGCCAATGAAAGGATCTTTCTGAAGCCACCCATTTTTTAAACATCGGATCACAATCTTTTTGAAATTGGCCAGGTACTTCATCGTCGTATTGTGGCCACAATTGCGAACGCTTTTTAACCAGAACTCATATTCTGTAATGAATTCATAATTCAGCTTATCAATATCTACATCTGGAACTTTATATTTCCATTTCAAAAAAGATTGGGTGTGTTTGTAGGAAGTTTTATATCGGTCCAATGTACCCGGCGCATATTCTTGGTTTACCAACGCAGCCATCTGGTCGTTATGGTACTGAAAGACCTCAAGCACCATGTACTTTTTCCTGGTATCCTTCCCAAGAAGGAGATTTTTTATGCTTTCTGCAGTTAGCTCTTTATCCGTTTCAATCAACTTTCGTTTTGCCTCAAAAACCTTTTGCTGAAGGGTATCCAGGTAGGCATTAAATGTCTTTGCTGATTCACTTTTTCCACTCATTCTTCCCGCGGTAACATTCCAATTATTCGAATCACATTTTCTTTTGGTGCTTATCTCTGTAAAAATTCCATCCACCGTAATCCGCATATAGACAGGCAATTCGCCTTCTATAAAATCTCTATTTTTTTTGAGGTGAAAAAATAAACCAAAACTCTTTTCCATAAATCATCTTATTTAAGGTTATAAAATTACGTTTAACGCATAATAAAATACATACATGCGTTTGTGTAAAATGCTAATAAATAAAGACTTATGTAAAGATGGTTGAGTCTTTTTAAAGTAGAGTAAGACTCCACGAATCACTCAACCTAAACTGCAGTAATATGGAGTAAATTTAGGTAAACTTAGAAAGCAATATTTTTTAAAAACCTTGATTTTACTGGGTTTCTTAAATTCACCTTCATTAAAATAACTGATTTCAGCGGAGACTAAGGGATTCGAACCCTTGATACAGTTTCCCGTATACACACTTTCCAGGCGTGCTCCTTCAACCACTCGGACAAGTCTCCATCCCTTCTTAAAAAAGGGAGGCAAATCTACAAATTAATATGGACTATAAACAAACTCAGGTAATAATAATTCATTTCAAATTCAGCATACAGTAAAGAAAAAATATTGCTAATTCCTGTTTTATAGGATAACTGCTATGAATAAACGGGAACTAATTAAGCAACGCAGTCTTATTTTCTCATTGCGCACTCCGACAATTAAATCAAAAAGATAAGATAAATCTCACAAAAAACAGAACAACCATAATTAAGTGTCGAAGCTCCGTGCTCAAATTTCCCGATTATGTAAATTCTAAAATATTTTTAGAATAAATAAGTAAATTGCTTCCCTTCATTAAAATTAAAACACACAAAATGAAAAAGATTGCAATTACCATTCTGGGTTTTATGTGCATTTTGTCCCTTACAAAATGTAACTCATCAGGTTCCAAAACAACTTCATCAGGGGATTCAACTTCTGCTAAAACTGACACTTCAAATGTAACTGACAATTGGAAGATTGGAGTACAGATGTGGACATTCAGAATGTTTCCTTTCGCTGAAGCTCTTGATAAAGTAGATAGCGCAAGGGTAAAATATATTGAAGCTTTCTGGGGCCAGCCTTTGGGCGATGGAATGAAAGATAGTTTTGGCATCAGGATGACTGACGCTGACAAAGCTAAGATTAAACAATTATTGCAATCTAAAGGCATCAGTATCGTAGCGATGGGAGTGATTGAGCCAAAGACAAGGGAAGAATGGAAAAAAGCATTTGACCTGGCAAAAGAATTTGGGTTAAGTTACATTACTGCTGAGCCACGCAAGGATCAATGGGATATGGTAGATAGTATGGCCGGCGATTACGGTATTAAAGTAGCTATTCATGATCATCCGAAACCTGATATGTATTGGAGCCCGGATTCAGTTTTAGCAGCCATTCAAGGACATCCAAATTTAGGCGCTTGTGCCGATTTGGGCCATTGGGCAAGAAACGGTGTTAACATTGTTGACGCACTCAAAGAATTAGCCGGTCATGTATATGGTGTTCATTTAAAAGATATTGTCAAATTTGGCGATGTACATGCTGACGATACAGTTGTAGGTAGAGGTGTAATTGATTTCCCGCCTATTTTCCAGGAACTTAAACGCCAGCATTTTAGTGGAATGTTTTCTATAGAACATGAATCCAACTGGTATCATAGCGTTCCTGATGTAATAGAAACAGTTAAGTTTTACAACGATCAGGTAGCAAAATTAAATAACCAAAAATAAAGTTTTTAATAAAATTCAAACGATGGCACGGGCTGAAAAGCCCGTGCCATCGTTTTATCAAAGGCTCATAACAGTAAGTGCTAAACGAAAATAATATCTTATTCTTTAATAAATAAAAAGGATGGATTTCTGTGTCAGACAAAATTCATGGATTGCAAAACTGGCTGCCAGGAAATTACGATCAAATAATGTTGCTATCGTGATTGGAAAAACTATACATCTTTACAATATTTCCAAAGAAGATTTTTTAAAAGATACACGATGGGTAAAACATGAAATATGCCATGTCAATCAATTTAAAAAATATGGTTTTTTGTCTTTTATAATAATGTATTTATGGGAAAGCGTAAGGCACGGATATTATAATAATAAGTATGAAGTGGAAGCACGAAACGCAGAGAATTAGTGAACCAGAACACGTTTATAATCCGGGAAACCAGGAGAAAGAAAATTTTATTTGTGAAATGGTTTATGAGGTTTATTTTCACAAAGTAGCAAATGAGAATTCCTATTCTTATGATTACAACGAAATAAAAAATAAATTTATAAAAGTTCAGAACAAAACTCAATAATAATTTATGCACTTACATCTTATTGACTATGCCATCATCAGCCTTTATTTTTTGTTTGTATTAGGTATTGGGTTTTTATTAAAAAAGAAAGTAAAAACTGCAGATGATTTTTTGATGAGTGCAAGGAATATTCCTTTATGGATTACCAGTCTTGCATTTATTTCAGCTAATCTTGGCGCTCAGGAAGTGCTGGGGATGGCGGCCAATGGCGCGAAATATGGGCTATACACCGCACAATTTTATTGGCTGGGGGCTGTTCTCGCAATGGTATTCCTCGGTCTGTTTATGATGCCGTTTTATTATGGAAGCAAAGCCCGAAGTGTTCCTGAATATTTAAAACTTCGCTTTGATGAAAAGACGCGGACCTTTAATGCATTAACCTTTGCTGCGATGACTATTTTTTCATCCGGGATTTCTTTATATGCTTTAGCAATGCTCATGCAAACAGTTTTAGGGTGGGATTTTAATGTTTCAATTTGGATAGCTGCAGGTATCGTTTTAGCCTATACTTTTTTAGGCGGATTAACAAGTGCTGTCTATAATGAAGTACTTCAGTTTTTTTTAATTGTCTTGGGCATAGCGCCGCTCGTATATATTGGAATGCAACAAGCCGGTGGAATACACGGAATCATTGCCAATGTAGAAAATGCAAAATTACATGTATGGAAAGGAATGGGTAACGCGGCGACTAATCCTATGGGTACTAATGCATTCAGTATGATTTTCGGATTAGGATTTGTGCTAGCATTCGGATATTGGTGTACTGATTTTTTGGTAGTTCAAAGAGCTATGATCTCACACAATTTGAATGATGCACGGCGCACCCCAATCATTGCCGCTTTGCCCAAAATGTTTATGCCGCTTATTGTAATTGTTCCGGGAATTATTTTGCTGGCATTACAGAAACAATTCAGTGGTTTTGAACTCCCATTAAATGTAGATGGACAAACGGATTATAACATGGCGCTTCCATTATTGTTGTCAAAATTATATCCGAGCGGAATATTGGGAGTGGGTGTAACCGCTTTGATTGCTTCATTTATGTCGGGCATGGCCGGTAATGTTACTGCATTCAATACGGTTTTTACTTTTGATATATACCAAAGCCATATAAAGAAAAATGCTAGTGAGAAGCATTATCTGAATGTAGGAAAAGCAACTACCGTCATTGGAATTTTGCTGTCTATTCTTACGGCTTATGTTGCCAGGGGATTCAACAGTATTATGGATCTTTTGCAATTAGTTTTCAGTTTTGTAAACGCACCCTTGTTCGCGACTTTTCTACTTGGAATGTTTTGGAAAAAATGTACACCAAATGGTGCTTTTTGGGGATTATTGTCGGGAACAGCCACTGCGGCTCTTACCTATTCGCTGACTATGGCGGAAGGCAAAGGTGGCTCAATAGCAAACCTTCATACTTTCTATTCGGGAACCAGCCAGGCGTTTAACATCGCCTGGATTTCGTTTGTCGTATGTTTCACTGTGACCGCTGTAATTAGTTTTTTTACAAAAAGAAAACCGGAAAAAGAATTGGTGGGACTGGTTTACAGCCTTACGCCCCGTCAACAGGATAAAAACAGAGTTTGGCACAAAAATCCTTTATGGTTGGCCGTTATAGTTCTTATCCTTACGCTTATTTTAAATATTATCTTTTATTAAATAATTAATGATGAATAAATTTTTTGATCTCCGCTTCGTTATTGGAGTGTTTTTTCTTGCAGTAGGAATCCTATTATTGATCTATAGTTTTACGAATGAAAATGTAATACATGCCTCGGTAAACCGATGGTGTTCTATCTTTTTTATTGTATTTGCAGTAGTAATGATGCTGTTATCAATTGATAAAAAGCCAAAGGATGAATTGTAAAAAGATCATCTTTTTGATTCTATGCAGATAATTTTACACTTCTTTCAGTAGTTTATTCAAAAATTTCGTTTATTCCTTATCGTTACACCGTAAAATCAAATAAAAAAAAGAGTAAGATTTCTCCTACTCTTTTGATTTTATGAATAAAGTTATTTGTGTAAATTACTCTTCTTCATCAAATGCCATGGCTTCTTTAGTAGTCATCAGCAATTCATATTCTTCTTTACTGCCCACGATCATGTTTTCAAATTCTCTTAATCCTGTACCCGCAGGTATCGGATGACCGGTAATTACATTTTCTTTCAGGCCAAGCATCGTGTCTGTTTTACCCTGGATGGCAGCAGACGATAATACCTTAGTTGTTTCCTGGAATGATGCGGCAGATATCCAGCTTTGTGTTCCCAAGGATGCTTTCGTGATTCCCAGCAACAAAGGTGAAGAAGTAGCTGGTTTAGCGTCACGAAATTCGACCGGTTTTTTATCTGCTCTGCGAAGAATAGAATTTTCTTCTCTTACTTCACGTAGGGTTACAATTTTACCAGGACGCATTTTATGGCTGTCGCCGGAATCTGTAACCACTTTTTTATCATATATCCAATCATTTTCAGTATTAAAATCAAACCTGTCTTCTGTATCCCCTTCAAGGAACTTGGTATCTCCGGCATCTTCAATCGTTACTTTACGCATCATTTGGCGCACTATGACTTCAATATGCTTGTCATTAATTTTTACACCCTGCAACCTGTAAACTTCCTGAATTTCATTTACCACATATTCCTGAACTGCGAAAGGTCCTTTTATGGAAAGTATATCAGCAGGGGCTATCTGGCCATCAGACAATGCAGTACCGGCTTTTACAAAATCACCATCTTGTGCAAGAATCTGTTTTGTAAGTGGGACTAAATATTTTTTAATAACACCATCTCTTGCCTCTACAATAATCTCCCTGTTTCCACGCTTGATATTTCCAAAAGAAACTACACCATCTATCTCAGATACAACAGCAGGATTTCCAGGATTTCTTGCTTCAAAAAGCTCAGTTACCCGTGGTAAACCGCCGGTGATATCTCTTAATTTTCCTAATACACGTGGAATTTTAACTACCACCTGTCCAGCCTTCACCTCTTCTTTCTCTTCCATGGTAATGTGAGAACCTGCAGGCAAGTTATAACTTTTTGATTCTTTTTTCCCTTCAATGATCATGGAAGGGATACGTGCTTTATCTTTCGTTTCTATAATTACTTTTTCTCTATGCCCTGTTTGTTCATCAGCCTCATCACGATAAGTGACCCCTTCAATAATATTCTCAAATTTAACTACCCCATCAATTTCTGAAACGATTACATTATTGAATGGATCCCAGGTACATATAGGTTGACCTTTTGTTACCTTCTGACCATCTTTTACATTAAGGGTAGAACCATAAGGAACGTTATTATTTATGAGTAAGCGATCATTCTTTATATCCATAATCCTAACTTCACCAGTACGTCCAATTACCACCTTAATTTTTTCTCCTGCATTATTTACTGCATCAACAGTACGCAATCCATCAAATTGAATAGTACCATCGAACCTTGCATTTAAGGAAGATTCAACTGAAGCAGACCCAGCTACACCACCCACGTGGAATGTCCGCAATGTCAACTGTGTTCCAGGTTCTCCAATAGACTGAGCAGCAATGATACCAACAGCATCGCCCTTCTGCGCTGTATATCCTGAAGCAAGGTTTTTGCCATAACATTTCACGCAAACGCCACGATGGCTTTCACACGTAAGTACTGAGCGTATTTCCATTGTTTCTACTCCTGCATCATTGATCGCATGTGCGATATCCTCTGTAATTCTTGCACCCGCTTCTACCAACAATTTGTCGCTAACAGGGTCATACACATCATGCAAAGAAGTTCTTCCAAGTATCCTGTCGTACAAAGGTTCTATTATATCTTCATTATCTTTTAAAGCAGAGATGGAAATACCCCTGAGTGTACCACAATCTTCTTCATTAATAACCACATCCTGCGCCACATCAACCAGCCTCCTGGTAAGATAACCGGCATCGGCAGTTTTTAATGCAGTATCTGCCAAACCTTTACGGGCACCATGTGTAGAGATGAAGTACTCCAATACATTTAATCCATCTTTAAAATTAGAAAGGATGGGATTCTCAATAATTTCACTTCCCGTACTTCCAGACTTACGTGGTTTAGCCATCAATCCTCTTATTCCTGCAAGTTGTTTGATCTGTTGTTTAGAACCTCTTGCTCCCGAATCAAGCATCATGTAAACAGAATTGAATCCTTGTTTATCTGCTGCTAATTCCTGTATTAAGGTTTCTGTCAAACGGGTATCTACGCGGCTCCAGATATCAATGATACCATTGTATCTTTCGTTATTGGTAATTAATCCTGAATTGTAATTATCCCATACTTCATCTACTTCGCTGGAAGCATTATCAATCATAGTTCCCTTTGATTCGGGAATGATTAAATCATTGATATTAAATGATAAACCACCTTGAAAGGCCATATGGAAACCGAGTTGCTTAATATCATCAAGAAATTTTGCAGTGGTAGGAATATTTGTCCATTTAATAATATCACCTATGATTTCACGCAATGACTTCTTAGTAAGCAATGCATTAATAAATCCTACACTTTTTGGCACATGCTGATTAAAAATTACACGACCAACGGTAGTATCAATTAATTTATTCGTAAGAGTTCCATCATTATTTCTAATATTTGCTCTTACTTTTATCGCTGCATGAAGATCAATCATATGCTCGTTATGAGCTATGATCACCTCTTCCGGAGAATAAAATGTTTTGCCTTCCCCTTTTATAACTTCCTCAGAAGTTGATTTTTTCCCTTTAGTAATATAATACAATCCCAAAACCATATCCTGTGAAGGAAGTGTGATGGGGGTACCATTCTGTGGATTTAAAATATTATGTGAAGAAAGCATCAGCATCTGAGCTTCCAAAATCGCAGCACTGCTCAAAGGAACATGAACGGCCATTTGGTCGCCATCGAAATCCGCATTGAATGCAGTAGTTACTAATGGGTGAAGCTGAATTGCTTTTCCTTCAATTAATTTAGGTTGAAATGCCTGGATAGATAACCTGTGTAAAGTTGGAGCACGATTGAGCATGATCGGGTGCCCTTTCAAAATATTTTCCAGGATATCCCAAATGATCGCTTCTTTTTTATCTACTAATTTCCTTGCACTTTTCACAGTCTTTACGATTCCTCTTTCAATCAACTTACGAATGATAAATGGCTTGAATAATTCAGCAGCCATATCTTTTGGCAAACCACATTCATGCATTTTCAATTCGGGACCCACTACAATTACAGAACGTCCGGAATAGTCAACACGTTTTCCCAAAAGGTTTTGACGGAAACGGCCTTGCTTCCCCTTCAATACATCACTCAATGATTTTAATGCACGGCCACCCTCTGCTTTTACCGCATTTGATTTACGTGAATTATCAAACAAAGAATCAATTGCTTCCTGCAGCATACGTTTCTCATTTCTAAGAATTACTTCAGGCGCTTTAATTTCTAATAATCTTTTCAAACGGTTGTTACGGATAATAACGCGACGATACAGATCATTCAAATCTGACGATGCAAAACGGCCTCCATCTAATGGAACCAATGGCCGAAGTTCCGGAGGAATTACAGGAATATATTGCATCACCATCCATTCGGGGCGGTTATTAATTCTTGTATTAGCATCGCGAAAACCTTCCACAACACTAAGACGTTTTAAGGCATCCGCTTTACGTTGTTGCGATGTTTCATTTGCAGCAGAGTTACGAAGATCAAATGACAACTGATCCAAATCAATTCTCTGCAACATATCGTGTACCGCTTCAGCACCCATCTTAGCTATGAATTTATCAGGATCTTCATCAGGCAATAATTGATTGTCTTTTGGAAGCGTATCCAAAATATCAAGATATTCTTCTTCAGTTAGAAGATCACTATAATTTTGTCCTTTGTCTGCTCTGATACCAGCTTGTATTACCACATATCTTTCATAATAAACAATGGTTTCTAATTTCTTAGAACTCATTCCTAAAAGATACCCGATTTTATTGGGAAGAGATTTAAAATACCAAATATGAACTACAGGAACTACTAATTTAATGTGTCCCATTCTTTCGCGGCGTACTTTCTTTTCGGTTACTTCTACACCACAACGATCACAAACAATCCCTTTATAACGGATACGCTTGTATTTTCCGCATGCGCACTCATAATCTTTAACAGGCCCGAAAATCCTTTCGCAAAACAAACCATCTCTTTCAGGTTTGTAAGTGCGGTAATTAATCGTTTCGGGTTTTAAAACTTCACCATAACTTCTTTCCAATATGGAATCAGGAGAAGTAAGACCGATGGTAATTTGAGAAAACGTTGGACGCGGACGATTTTCCTTTCTTTGCATATATTTTTAAGCTTTGAGCTGAGAGTTTTCAATCTTAAGTCGGAAACTGACAGCACGTGAATTTTATTTTTTCTTTTACTGAAACCTAAATTTAATTATTCAAATTTAAGATCCAATCCCAAACCTCTTAATTCATGTACCAATACATTGAATGATTCCGGAACACCTGGTCTTGGAATATTATCACCTTTTACAATAGCTTCATAAGTTTTTGCTCTTCCAATGATGTCATCAGATTTTAAAGTCAACAATTCCTGAAGAATATTAGATGCACCATAAGCTTCCAATGCCCAAACTTCCATTTCACCAAATCTTTGACCTCCAAACTGGGCTTTACCACCTAAAGGCTGTTGGGTAATTAAACTATATGGCCCGATTGAACGTGCATGCATCTTATCATCCACCATGTGGTGCAACTTAATAATATAGATAACTCCAACAGTTGCTTTCTGATCAAAACGCTCCCCGGTTTCACCGTCATATAAATAAGTATGACCAAAAGTAGGAAGTTTAGCTTTTTCTATTTCTTTGGCAATTTCTTCTACTGAAGCACCGTCAAAAATTGGGGTACCATACGTTTTGCCTAATTTCTCTCCAGCCCAACCGAGAACAGTTTCATAAATCTGACCGAGATTCATCCTACTTGGCACACCTAACGGATTCAATACGATATCAACAGGAGTTCCATCCTCAAGGAACGGCATATCTTCCTGCCTTACAATTTTTGCAACAATTCCCTTATTACCATGACGGCCAGCCATCTTATCTCCTACTTTCAATTTACGTTTTACACCAAGATAAACTTTTGCCAGTTTTAATACCCCTGCCGGTAATTCATCTCCAATTGAAATATTAAATTTCTCTCTTTTGTACCTTCCTAATTCTTCGTTATATTTAATATTATAATTGTGCAACAAAGTATTGATATAATCATCAGTTTTAGCATCGCCTGTCCACCCTAAAGGATTTACATTTTGATAATCGATATTCCCCAGGTTTTTTGCAGTGAACTTAGCTCCTTTGCCAATCAACATTTCCCCAAAGTTATTGCTAACTCCACCGGAAGTTTTATCCTTCACTAAAACAAGCAGCTTGCTGATCAATAGTTCCAACAAATCACTATCATTTTTCTCATGCGTTTTCTCTATCTTTTCTAAAATGCCCTTCTCTTTTACTTTACCACTTTTATCTTTCTTAGCACGTTGAAATAATTTCTTATCTATCACAACACCTTCTGTACCACTGGGTGCTTTTAAAGAAGCATCTTTTGCGTCGCCGGCTTTATCGCCAAAAATGGCACGCAATAATTTTTCTTCAGGAGTTGGATCACTCTCTCCTTTTGGAGTAATTTTTCCAATAATTATATCACCTTCTTTTACATGAGCTCCTACTCTTATCACTCCATTTTGGTCAAGATCTTTTGTTGCTTCTTCGCTAATATTTGGAATATCAGGTGTCAATTCTTCTTCTCCTAATTTAGTATCGCGTACTTCCAATTCAAATTCATCAATATGAATAGAAGTAAACAGATCTTCTTTTACTACTTTTTCACTGATTACAATAGCATCTTCAAAATTGTAACCCTTCCATGGCATGAAAGCCACTTTCAGATTACGGCCTAATGCTAATTCACCATCCTTGGTAGCATACCCTTCTGTTAAGAAATCACCTGATTTTACAGTCTGGCCTTTCTTCACTGCAGGACGCAGATTGATACAGGTGCTTTGATTGGTTTTAATAAACTTCGTTAGTTTATATACTATCAAATCATTTTCAAAACTCACTATTTTCTGTGCATGATTTCTGTTATATCGAACATGAATTTCATTAGCATCCACATATTCAATCACGCCATCACCATCAGCATGAATTTGAATCCTTGCATCGCGCGCTGCTTTTCCTTCGAGTCCGGTACCAACAATTGGAGCTTGTGGCAATATTAAAGGAACCGCCTGGCGTTGCATGTTAGATCCCATCAAGGCACGGTTGGCATCGTCATGTTCTAAAAATGGAATCAATGAAGCGCTCAAACCCACGATCTGGTTAGGCGCCACATCCATATATTCCACTTCGCCTTTATCCAGAATTGGGAAATCACCGGTTTCGCGTGATTTCACTTTATCATACACAAAATTGGAATTATCATCAAGCGGTGCATTTGCCTGTGCAATTTTTGCGGAATCTTCTTCTTCAGCACTTAAGAAATAAACCTTTTTCATGTCCACATGACCATCACGCACTTTACGATAAGGGGTTTCAATGAAACCCATTTCATTAATCTTGGCATGAACACAAAGTGTAGAGATCAATCCAATATTTGGTCCTTCCGGGGTTTCAATTGTACAAAGACGACCGTAATGCGAATAGTGAACGTCGCGTACTTCAAACCCCGCCCTCTCCCTGCTTAAACCTCCGGGGCCCAGAGCCGAGATACGGCGTTTATGTGTTATTTCACTTAATGGATTTGTTTGATCCAAAAACTGTGATAATTGTGAGGTGCCAAAAAATGAATTAATAACGGATGATAAAGTTCTTGCATTAATCAAATCTACCGGAGTAAATACTTCGTTATCTCTTACGTTCATCCTTTCACGAATGGTACGTGCCATACGTGCAAGGCCAACCCCGAACTGAGCATACAATTGCTCACCTACTGTGCGAACACGGCGATTGCTCAAGTGATCAATATCATCAATTTCACTTTTGGCATTGGTCAATAAAACTAAATATTTAATGATAGAGATAATGTCTTCTTTAGTTAAAACCTTTTTAGTTATAGGGTAATCCAGACCAAGTTTCCGGTTAATCTTATACCGGCCTACTTCTCCTAAATCATAACGCTTATCACTAAAAAATAATTTATCAATTATGCCCCTTGCAGTATCATCATCAGGCGCATCAGCACCACGTAACTGGCGGTAAATATGCTGTACCGCTTCTATTTCACTATTAGAAGTATCCTTATTTAAAGTATTGTAAATAATAGCATAATCACCGCTTACTTCTTCGCGCTGAATAAATACACTTTTAACATCCAACTCAAGGATCATGGCGATATTATCTTCATCCAGAATAGTATCTCTTTCAAGCACAATCTCATTCCTTTCAAGACTCACTACTTCTCCGGTATCTTCATCTACAAAATCTTCTACCCAGGTACGTAATACTCTTGCTGCAAGGCGCTTTCCAAGATTTGAATGCAAAGTTTTTTTGTCAGCTTTTACTTCTACTGCCATTCCGAAAAGTTCAAGAATGTCTTTATCGGTTTCATAACCAATAGAACGAAGTAAAGTGGTTACCGGAAATTTTTTCTTACGGTCAATATATGCATACATTACATTATTAATATCTGTAGCAAATTCCATCCAGGCCCCTTTAAAAGGAATGACTCTTGCAGAGTAAATTTTTGTCCCGTTTGGATGAGTACTTTGGCCAAAGAAAACGCCGGGCGAACGATGTAATTGGGAAACCACAACACGCTCTGCCCCATTAATTACAAAAGTACCGCGAGGTGTCATATAAGGAATGTTGCCAAGAAAAACATCCTGAACAATAGTTTGAAAATCCACGTGTTCTTCATCATTACAACTGAGGCGCAATTTCGCTTTTAAAGGAACTGCATAGGTAAGGCCTCTTTCAATACATTCTTCAATTGTATAACGGGGAGGGTCTACAAAATAATCCAAAAATTCCAGCATAAAAATGTTCCGGGTATCGTTGATTGGAAAGCTTTCCTTAAATACACGAAAAAGCCCTTCAATGTTACGTTTGTCGGGTGTGGTTTCTAATTGGAAAAAATCTTTAAAGGATTGAATTTGTATCCCTAATAGGTCTGGAGTTTCCGCCAAATGTTCAATTTTTCCAAAACTGATTCTTTGAGCTGGAGCTACTTTAGTTGAAGGCATATTTTAGTTAAAATATTTTAAAATGAGAGAGCCTTTAAATCAGGCATTTTATAAAACATTAGCCAATTACCGAAATTTAAAGGAGTGCAAAAGTAAACATTTTTTTGATAATGATATAGAAGATTATAAAATCTTAACCATTATTTTAATTAATTGGCACAAAATATGATATTGCAATAAAGCAATAATTAATTCAAATTCTTATAACCGCAGTGAATATTGTCTTATAATTACTATTTCGGGAATAAATTCAATAGTAAGATAGCAATCAATTCAAAATCTTTCGGTATCAATTTTGTAATTTACTAATTTTGCGCTTTCTTATTAACTTTAAAAAAACAAAGAAATGAAAAGATTATTTTTTGTACCCGCAGTGGCAACTTTATTTTTCCTTGCTTCATGCGGAGGAGGTAGTGGATCTAACGAAAACACAAGTTCAACCTCGGCAGACACCTCGACAGCGGCAGCAGCAGATACCTCGACAGCAGCAGCTACTCCTGCAGCTCCTGGCGCGGATATTCCTGGTATTGATTCTGTTTCTGTAACGGACCATATTATTCTCGAAGGGAGGGATAACATGACTTATAATAAAACTCTCTTTAAAGTGAAAGCAGGTCAAAAGATAACTTTAGATTTTAAAAATGTAGGTAAATTACCAGCTGCAGCTATGTCTCATAATGTGATAATTTTAAAACCAGGCACTGATGTACAGGCATTCGGAACAGCAGCTATATCAGCAGCAGCTACAGAGCACATTCCTCCATCAATGAAAGATGATGTAATTGCTCACACTAAATTGTTAGGACCTGGCCAAAAGGATAAAATTACCTTTACCCTTCCTGACCCAGGAGTATATGATTATATTTGTACTTTCCCTGGACACTTTGGTACCATGCACGGACAAATTGTAGCAGAACCATAATTTATTAATGAATATATAGTAAAAAAGCAGTCATTTTCTGACTGCTTTTTTATTTTCTATCCTAATAAAATCTTTTTATAAATAGGTTCCTGCTTTTCTTTCCTGATAATTTTATATTTTGTGAAATAAATTAACACGTTTATGAAAAGAGAAATCACTTCGTGGTATAGCCCATCGCTTAATAAAGCCATGCCAATAGCCATTTACGGTGATTATGGGTTTTCTTTGTTGCTTGTACCTACGGCTGCTGCTGATTATTTGGAATATGAACGCTTTCAATTAATTGATTCTCTGGCACCATTCATTGACGGAGGAAAAATAAAAGTATTTTCTATCAACAGTATCAATAATGAAAGCTGGCTTAATAATGACATGCCGGGTGAACACAAAGCGATCCGGCACAATCAATTCAATCATTATGTTTTTAATGAGGTAATTCCTTTTATAAAAAACAGCACTTCTAACGAAATGCCCATAATCACAAGTGGTGCCAGTTTTGGGGCACTACACTGCATGAATCTCTTTTTAAAACGGCCGGATATTATAAATGGTGTTATCGCTATGAGTGGTGTTTACGATTTGCATGAGTACACTAAAGGATTTAATGACGACCAGGTTTATTTTAATTCTCCAATGAATTATATGCCCAACCTTACTGATAACTGGTACTTGGAAAATATTCGGAAAAGCCATCACATTCATATCTTATCTGGCAGTGGCGATTATGAAGATCCGGATGCTTCGAGGTCTTTTGCAGGTGTACTATATAATAAAGGAATTACTTATGAACTGGATATTTGGGGATCTGATATGAAACACGATTGGCCTACCTGGCGCGATATGCTTCCATATTATATTGATTCACGATTTTAAGGGACCAATAAAAGAATGTTTTACAAAGAAGATTTGAAGCTTTTACAGCCTCGCCCGTAATTTTTATAAGAATATTTATGAGATTTTTTCTACTTGCATATAGCTTAATTCAACCGGCGTAGCACGTCCAAAAATTTTCACCTGTACTTTTAATTTTTTCTTCTCATCAGTTACTTCTTCAATCACTCCGTTAAAATCATTAAATGGCCCGTCAATTATTTTTATAGTTTCACCAACTATAAAAGGTTCACTCATTGTTATACCACCAGCATCTGACATTTCATCTACCTTACCTAACATTTTATTTACTTCAGATTTTCTCAGGCTTATGATCTCACCTTTTGAACCTTTTCCATCTGTTAAAAAATGCATTACGTTAGTAGTATTACTCAAATGTTGAACCATTTCACCAGTGAGTTTGCCATTTAATACTTCTATCATTACGTATCCTGGATAAAAATTTCGTTCCCTCATCACTTTTTTACCATTAAGCACTTTATAAACTTTTTCTACAGGAAGAAAAACCTGTAAAATATATTTATCCCAGCCATTTCTAATTATATCTTTATCAAGATACTCCTTTACCTTACGTTCCTTTCCGCTAACTACACGCAAAACATACCATTTGGTATCCTTTTCAGATATCGGCTCAGTGTTTTCTATTGAAGAAACCGGCTGTACCACTTTCTCCTTGTTTTCTGTTTCTGTCATAATTACTTAAATAAAGAATAAATAAATTTCAAGACTCCATTAGATACAAAATCCATTAAAGCCACAATAGCAGTAATAATAATAGTTGCGGCTAAAACAATCATTGTAGATTGCTGTAACTCTTCCCACGTAGGCCAGGTTACCTTATGTATCATTTCTTTATAAGAATCTCTAACGTACCCTGCAATTTTATTCATGTTATTTTTTTATTTCTAAAAATGAAAACTATTTGATATTTAACCAATTCCTCATTTATCAGCACGGGCACAAGGATTCGAACCCTGATCAAAGGTTTTGGAGACCTCTATTCTACCATTGAACTATGCCCGTAAAACCAAATTAGCTAATTAGCAAATTTGCTAATTAGCTAATTTCGGATTCAAAGATATGATTTCTTACTTTAAAATTTCAGTAACCTGTCCTGCTCCTACAGTGCGGCCTCCTTCACGAATTGCAAATTTCAATCCTTTTTCCATTGCAATTGGGGCAATTAGTTTCACAGTAAGAGAAGTATTATCTCCCGGCATTACCATTTCTGTTCCTTCAGGCAAAGTTACTTCGCCAGTTACATCTGTAGTACGGAAATAGAACTGAGGACGGTATTTATTAAAGAATGGCGTATGACGACCACCTTCTTCTTTGCTCAATACGTAAACCTCACCTTTGAAATCTGTATGAGGAGTTATAGTACCTGGTTTGCAAAGTACCATACCACGGCGAACCTGATTTTTTTCAATTCCACGAAGTAATAACCCGGCGTTATCACCTGCTTCCCCCTGGTCGAGTAATTTCTTAAACATTTCAACGCCTGTAACTGTTGATGTTAATGGTTTTTCCATTAGCCCAACTATTTCAATTCCTTCACCTACTTTGATACGACCTCTTTCAATACGGCCTGTAGCAACTGTACCACGACCTGTGATAGAAAATACATCTTCTACAGACATGAGGAATGGCTGATCAACCGGACGGGGAGGTAATGGAATATAAGTATCCACAGCTTCCATCAAATCGTCAATTGCTTTTACCCACTTGGCATCACCAGCCAAAGCGCCAGTAGCAGACCCCTGAATAATAGGAGTATTATCTCCATCAAATCCATAAGAAGTTAATAATTCGCGAATTTCCATTTCCACTAATTCCAATAATTCAGGATCATCAACTAAATCAACCTTGTTCATAAAAACTACAATGCGTGGAACACCTACCTGGCGGGCCAAAAGTATATGTTCTTTAGTTTGAGGCATAGGACCATCAGTAGCCGCAACTACTAAAATCGCTCCATCCATTTGTGCTGCACCTGTAATCATGTTCTTTACATAATCTGCGTGACCAGGACAATCTACGTGAGCATAATGCCGGTTAACGGTAGAATATTCAACGTGTGCTGTATTAATAGTGATACCCCTTTCTTTTTCTTCAGGAGCACCATCAATATCCGCATAGTTCTTTTTTTCCGCTAAACCTTTTTTAGACAAAATATCGGTTATAGCGGCTGTGAGGGTTGTTTTACCATGATCCACGTGGCCAATGGTGCCAATGTTAACATGGGGTTTATCCCTTTTGAAATTCTCTTTTGCCATTTTGTTTTTTTTTAATTTTTATTTTAAAAATTTTAATCCAACCGAATTCATTTTATTTCTGAAAATGAATATTTATTTTATGAGCGGAAGACGAGTCTCGAACTCGCGACCTATAGCTTGGAAGGCTATCGCTCTACCAATTGAGCTACTTCCGCATGGTAATTTTTTCAGCTTTAAAGATTTTTGAGCTGTTGATGAGAATTGAACTCACGACCTCTTCCTTACCAAGGAAGTGCTCTACCCCTGAGCTACAACAGCTTGAAAGAAGTCAAATATTTTATTTCAAAAAACTTTTTTTATTCCTTGTGGGCAGAGTTGGGTTCGAACCAACGTACTCGTGAGAGAACAGATTTACAGTCTGTCGCCTTTAACCACTCGGCCATCTGCCCGATAATTCAACAGCCAATTTGCAAAATAAAAAATAAAATTTCAGGATTATTCCTTTGCTTATTGTTTATTGAAAATGAGCCAGTAGAGGGATTCGAACCCCCGACCAGCTGATTACAAATCAGCTGCTCTGACCAACTGAGCTACACTGGCAATTGCCCAAACACAGCCTTAAAATGAACTTCCCAAAGTATAATCCATGAAAGGGTTATTTTTTGGGAAGGCAAAGGTAATGGAAAATGTTTAATGGAAAAATTTTGAAAAGAAAAATTTATTACTCAATAAATCCGAAATATTTCATGGATTTAATTGAGTAGGAAGTGAGGGATTATTTCCCTCACTGTCCTCTCACACCACCGTACGTACCTGCCGGTATACGGCGGTTTGACTAAAGTGATTTACTTGGTTATATGCTTTCGTTGGCTAAGCTCCTCTTACTTTTTACTT